>JABMPN010000090.1 GCA_013203655.1 Cyanobacteria bacterium bin.51 | reverse complement strand
GTGAATTTGTAGGCGCCGTGGCTGGTGCCGATGGCGATCGCCAGGGCATCGACGTTGGTTTTGGCGACAAAATCAGCCGCTTCAGCCGGGTCGGTGAGCAGCTGGGAATGGTCCAGCTTGCCATCGAAACCGTGGCCGTCTTCGGCCTCACCCATGCCGGTTTCCAGGGAGCCGAGGCAACCGAGTTCGCCCTCAACGCTCACGCCGATGGCGTGGGCCACATCCACCACTTCCTTGGTGACGGCCACGTTGTACTCGTAGCTGGCGGGGGTCTTGGCGTCCGCTTCCAGGGAGCCGTCCATCATCACCGAGGTGAAGCCGTTGGCGGCGGCGCCGAAGCAGGTGGCGGGGCTGTTGCCGTGGTCCTGGTGCATCACCACCGGGATGCCGGGATAGGTTTCCACGGCCGCCAGGATCAGGTGACGCAGGAAGTTCTCACCGGCGTACTGGCGGGCTCCGCGGGAGGCCTGCAGAATCACCGGGCTGTCGGTTTCGTAGGCAGCCTCCATGATCGACTGCACCTGCTCCAGGTTGTTGACGTTGAAGGCAGGGATGCCATAGCCGTTTTCAGCGGCGTGGTCGAGCAGCAGCCGAAGCGGAACGAGGGCCATGGAGAAAACCTCTGATACAAGTGGTGAAGGAACCGTATTGGGGCCTGGGAACCGGATCACCGGTGATCAAAGGCCAAGACGGAATTAGTCTTACCTTAGGCGATCTTCTGTCGTTCTCCTGTTTCGGCAGCGATCAGGGCCCGATCGCAGCAGCGTTGGCTGAAATAGCCCTCTGCCAGGCCCGGCAGCATCGGCCGGCCCTCCCGCACACTGTCGCTCCAGGCCTGGTGGATGCGGGCCACCGGCGCAATTCGGCCATCCACCCAGGTGTGTGCGAAGGCCAGGCTTGGGTCCGGTGCCAGCAGCTGCAACGGACCGCCGCCGCTGGCCTGCCACAACTGGAAGCCGTGCACGTAATCCGAACGGTTGTCGCTGCCCAGCACCAGGGCTCCCTCGCTGCCATGCAGCTCCAGCCAGCAGCCCCGGCCCTGGCGCGTCACCGAGGAAAGGGCGAGCTGGGCGGGGATCCGTTGGCCGTGCTTCCCTTCCAAGTCGAGGCCGAGCAGGGCACTGTCGTCGGCATCCACCCGGCCACGGCGGCCGCTGCCATCGGGCAGGGGGCGCTCGGAAATCGCCGTGGCGAGCGAAGCACTCAGGGCGGTGCAGGGACCCACCAACCACTGCAGGATGTCGAAGGCGTGAGTGCCGAGGGCCCCCAGCACGCCACCACCTTCGCTGCGCTGCGAATACCAGCTCCAGGGTCTGGAGGCATCGGCGCGGCTGCCCATCAGCCAGTCCATGGTCACCAGCCAGGGATCGCCGATGGCACCGGCTCTGAGCAGGGCTTTGAGCTGCTGAAACAGAGGCACGGCCCGGTATTCGAAGTCAACCGCCACGCTCAGTTTGGCGCTGATGGCCAGCCGTTGCAGTTCAAGCACCTGCTCGGCCTCCAGGCAGACCGGTTTTTCAAGGAGCAGGTGCTTGCCCGCCTTCAGGGCGGCGCGGGCCAGCTCAAAGCGCGGGGCCGGTGGGGTCGCGATCACCATCGCCTCGATGCCGGGATCGGCAAGCAGGGCTTCGAAATCACTGAATCCAGGCAACTCGGCGCTGCGGCAGGCGGCCGCGAGGCGAGCGGTGCGTGGATGCCAGAGGGCCACCGGTTCGGTGCCCGGGCAGGCCCGCAGGGCAGGCAGGTGAACCTTTTCGCCAAAACCCAGGCCTGCCACCGCGACCTTGAGTGGCGAAGCAGAGGCCACTGTCATGCGCCGGCGAGCAAGGGAGCACCCGCCGCGCAGGCCTCCTCGATCACCTCGCTGATCAAGGTGTCACCTGAGGCCCTTTGCCAGGGGGCCGAGAAGCGCGGCAGGCCATTCACCGAAATATCACGGAAGCGTTGCTCGCTGCAGTTGATCTCCATCACGTAGAGGCTTCCGCGTTGGCTGCTGTCTTCCGGCTTGAAGCGGCTTAACACCGAGAGGTAGCCCTCGCGGCTGCGGCGCAGGCTGCCTTCGTCCCACCACTGCTGTCCCTCCTCACTGGCGCTCATCTCCTTCCAGCTCACCGGCGCGGCAACGGCGGCCGGCGCCCAGGCCAGGGCAAGCGGCAGGACAAGGCCAAGGCCAAGGACAAGACTCAGCAGGACCTTGTTCAAAAGGACCTTGCTCAGCAGGTTGGTGCGCCAGCGTGGCCGGGAGAGTGACCTCATGCTCCTGCTGTCACGGCGGTCCGGCAACCATGCAGCCTGAGCAGGCTGGAGAGGGTGCTTTTCAACTGGGTGCGCGCAACAATCTGATCGACGAAACCGTGCTCGAGCAGATATTCGGCGGTCTGGAAACCCTCCGGGAGTTTCTCGCGCAGGGTCTGCTCGATCACCCGGCGGCCGGCGAAGCCAATCAGGGCCTTGGGCTCGGCCAGGATCAGGTCGCCGAGCATGGCGAAGCTGGCGGTCACGCCCCCGGTGGTGGGGTGTGTCAGCAGGGGGATGTAGAGCAGTTCGGCCTGGCGGTGCCGCTGCAGCGCGCCGGAAATCTTCGCCATCTGCATCAGGCTCAGCATCCCCTCCTGCATGCGGGCACCGCCGGAGGCGCAGACAATCACCACCGGCAGGCCACGATCCGTGGCCGTCTCAATCAGCCGGGTCAGCTTCTCGCCCACCACCGATCCCATCGAGCCGCCCATGAAGCGGAAATCCATCACCCCCAGGGCCAGGGGCCTGTCATCCAGCCGGCAAAATCCACAGACCACCGCATCTCTCAGGCCGGTACTGCTCTGGCTGTCGAGGATCCGATCGGCATAGCTGCGTCGGTCTTTGAAGGCCAGCGGGTCGGTCGGTGCCAGATCGCGGTCCACAGGCATGAAGCTCCCCTCATCGGCCATCAGCCGAATCCGGGCGCTGCTGTCGATGCTGTGGTGGTGGCCGCAGCCGATGCAGACGCTGGCGTTGGTGATCAGGTCTTTGCGGTAGACGACCAGGCCACATTCCGGGCACTTGCTCCAGAGGCCATCCCCTTCTTCCACCTCCTGGGCGGCACGGACGACCGGAGTGGTCTTGCGTCGATCGGCGAACCAGTCGAACAGCGACATGGGCTATCAGCGAGCTCGAAGCGAGGGGTCCATTAAAGGCTGGCGCCGCCACTGAGGATCTGGAACTGGCCCAGCCACCAGCCCTCGCCGGCCAGCCAGGTGGCGATGCCACCGAAAGCCAGGAATGGACCGAAGGGAAAGGGCTGCCTGGGGCCGAGAAAGCCGCCCAGCCTGGCGGTGCCACCGAGCAGGGCACCGGCAAGAACGGCGAGCATCACCGCGACCCAAAGGCCTTGCCAGCCCAACCAGGCGCCGAGCAGGGCGGCGAGCTTGGCGTCGCCCAACCCCAAGGCCGGCCGCCCGATCAGCCGTTCGGCCAGGGCGCTCAGCCCTTCAAAGGCCAGCAGGCCAGCGCTGGCAGCCAGGAGATGGTCGGCCAGAAGCTCGCGGGCCGTCGCGGCTGACTGGCTCAGCCCCAGCAGGGCGGTGACGGCCAGACCCAGCACCAGGCCCCAGCGGCAGAGGGGTTCGGGCAGCCAGAGATGGTCGCAGTCGATCAGGGCCAGGGGCAGCAGCCAGCTGACCAGCAGCCAGCCGGAGAACAGCAGCATCCAGGTCGGCGGCGTTGCCATGGCGCCTGGCCTGGCGAAAAGCATGGCGATCCAAAGGCCGGCTGTGAGCAGCTCAATCAGGGGATAGCGAATGGCGATCGGCCGCTGGCAATCGGCGCAACGACCGCGCAGCAGCAGCCAGCCCAGCAGCGGCAGGTTGTGCTGCCAGCGCAAGCTGGTGCCGCAACGTGGGCAATGGCTGGCGGGATACAGGATCGATTCCCGCAGCGGAACCCTGTGGATCACCACGTTGAGAAAACTGCCGACACAGGCGCCGAGCACGGCGACAAGAACGGCCAGGCCAGGGGTAATCGGCATGGCGGGGATGGCTGCCAGGACTGTCATAGACCGCGAAAGCCGCGGGAACGGCCACCGCGGCTGCGGATCAGATCCAGTGGCACGAACTGTTCATCGGGGAGCAGCACCGGCACTTCAAATACCACGCGCCCCTGGCCGTTGCTGCTGTGGAGAACGATGCCGATCGGGGCGGTTCCCCCCGGGCAATGTTCGAAATAGTGGAAATAAATCTGGCGCGCCCTGCGTAGCACCTCACCACTGTTGATCTGATCCCAGCGCAGGGGAGTGGTTCCCGGGGCGCCTGCCCCTCGGATCACGAAGGACGGCACCGGGGACGAAGGATCGGAACCTGGAGGTGTGGCGAAGGAAATCGGCCTCACCAATGCTGAACGTAATGGCGCCAGCCTAATCGCTCAGGCGTGGTTGGATTTCTCCTTGATCATTCGACCGATGATCGGCGTCAGGATGATTTCCATCGCGAATCCCATTTTGCCGCCGTTGACCACAATGCTGGTCGGGCTCGACATGAAGGAGTCGTGGATCATGCGCAGCAGATAGGAAAAATCGATTCCCCACTTTTCCCTGGCTCCCTTGCGGAAGTGAATGATCACGAAGCTTTCATCCGGGGAGGGGATGTTGCGGCAGATGAACGGGTTGGAGGTGTCAACCGTGGGCACCCGCTGGAAGTTGATATCGGTGCGGCTGAACTGGGGACAGATGTGGTTGATGTAGTCAGGCATGCGGCGCAGGATCGTATCGACGATCGCCTCTGCCGAATAGCCACGCTCGGCGTTGTCACGGCTAATTTTCTGGATCCACTCCAGATTGGCGATCGGCACGACGCCGATCAGCAAATCAACGAGCGCGGCCACGTCATAGCCTTCGCCCACCACGCCACCGTGCAGGCCTTCGTAGAACAGCACATCGGTGTCCGGGGAGATCGGCTCCCAAGGCGTGAACTGACCGGGCTCCAGGCTGGTGCCAAGCCGGCCGTTGTGATCGGCCGCTTCCTCGGGGCTGTGAAGGTAGTAGCGCTTTTCGCCGTTGCCGGTTTTCCCGTAGGTCTTGAACAGCTCTTCGAGCTTGTCGAAGACGTTGGCCTCCGGTCCGAAGTGCGAGAAATTCACGCCCGCTTCTTGGGCCTTGGCCATCTCCGCCTTCATTGGACCGCGCTCGAAACGGTGATAGCTGTCACCCTCCACCACGGCCGGCACGATTCCTTCTCGGTCGAAGATGTGCTCGAAGGCGCGTTTGACGGTGCTGGTCCCGGCGCCGGAAGAACCGGTGACAGCCACGATCGGGTGACGCTTGGACATCGGCGAGCGCGAGGAAGGGGAATCTGAGTTTCGCAGGTCGCCGGTTAGAGGGCGGCCAGCACAAGCTCACCCATGCGCTGACAGCCCACGGCGGCCTCGCCGCTGCCGGCCAGATCGCCGGTGCGATGGCCAGCGGCCAATACGGCATCGACGGCCCGCTCCAGCTGGTCGGCGGCCTCGGGCTGCTTCAGGCCGACGCGCAGCAACATGGCGGCTGAGAGCGCCATGGCCAAGGGGTTGGCCTGATCGAGGCCGGCGATGTCTGGGGCTGAACCATGCACCGGCTCAAACACTCCCGGCCCGCTGGCGCCGAGCGACGCTGACGGCAGCATGCCGATGCTGCCGGTGAGCATGGCGGCTTCATCGCTGAGGATGTCGCCGAACAGGTTGCCGGTGAGCAGCACGTCAAATTGCTTCGGGGCCCGCACCAGTTGCATCGCGGCGTTATCCACGTAAAGGTGGCTGAGCTCCACTGATGGGAATTCGAGCGCGATCTGTTCGACCCGGTCGCGCCAGAGCTGGCTGACATCGAGCACGTTGGCCTTGTCAACGCTGCAGAGCCTGCCGCTGCGCTCGCTCGCCAACTGGAAACCAACCCGGGCGATTCGGTCAATTTCGAAATCGCTGTAGGCCATCGTGTTGAAGGCCCGCACCTGGCCATCGGCCACGATTCGGCCCTTGGGTGTGCCGAAGTAGATGCCGCCGGTGAGCTCACGCACCACCAGCAGATCCACCCCCTCGATCACCTCGGCCTTGAGGCTGCTGGCGCCTGCCAGGGCCGGGATGATCTTCACCGGCCGCAGATTGGCGAACAGCTCGAGCCCCGCGCGCAGGCCGAGCAGCCCGCTTTCTGGGCGCTGGGCCCTGGCCAGGCCATCATAGCGCGGGCCGCCGATTGCCGCGAGCAACACGGCGTCGCTCTGCCGGCAGGCCTCGAGCGTGCTGGCCGGCAGTGGCTCCCCGCAGGCGTCGATCGCGGCGCCACCGATCGGCTGGCTGTCGTACTCCAGGGCAAAGCCGTGTCTGGCGCTCAGCGCATCCAGCAGCCCCCGGGCCACCGCCGTGATCTCCGGGCCGATGCCATCGCCGGGCAGGAGGGTGATCCGGTAACTGGTCATGCAGGTGGCCGGTGTTGATCAATCAGCGAGATTACCGGCCGGGTTGCCCCGCCCCCCTTGTGCCGTCAGGGTTCCTCAGCGGCGGCCCGCAGCTGGCGCACGCTGCGGGCCAGCTCGGGAAGTTTGTTGAAGACGGCGGAGCAACGCAGCCACAGCCGATTCGGGATCGCCGGGTAGCCACTGACCACCTCGCCGGCGGCGATTTCACCGTGGATTCCGGATTTGGAGGAGGCGATCGCCCGATCGCCGATCACGGCACGGTTGGCCACCCCCACCTGGCCCGCCAGGATCACACCGTTGCCAAGCACGGCGCCACCGGCGATCCCCACTTGGGCGGCCAGGGCACACCCCCGGCCTGTGATCACGCCATGGCCCACATGCACCAGGTTGTCAATCTTGGTGCCGGCACCGATGCGGGTCTCGCCCACCGTGGGGCGATCGATGGTGGAGCCGCAGCCCACTTCCACCCCGTCCTCCAGCACCACCCGGCCGGTCTGGGGCATCTTCACCCAACCTCCGGCGGAGGGTACGAAGCCAAAGCCCTCGGCACCGATCACCGCGTTCGACTGGATGACACAGCCAGCCCCGAGCTGGCTGCCGGGATGGAGCACCGCATTGGCATGGATCTCGCAGCCTTCAGCCAGCTGCACGTTGTCGTAGAGCACCACGCCCGGATGGAGGGTGCAGCCGCGGCTCACCGTGCAGCCGGCGGCGACCACCGCCCGGGCACCCACATGCACCTCGGCGGCCAGGCTGGCGTCTGCATCCACCACGGCGCTGGGGTGAATCCCCGCAGGCTTGGCGACCTGGGGATGGAGCGCGCCGAGAGCCTCAGCGAAGCCCAGGCGCGGATCCTTGAGCGCGACCCAGGCCATCCCCCGCTCGGTGGCCAGACGCTGCAGCTCGGCGTCGAGGGGCAGCAGCAGGGCGGCGGCTGCGCTGGCTGAAAGGGCGGTAGCCAGGGCGTTGCCGGATTCGAGAAAGGCAAGCTGGCCGGCCCCGGCGCGATCGAGGGCTTCAGCGCCGCTGAGCTCAGGATCGGCCCCCAGGTGCCTGGGGCTGCTCTCCTCGACGGCGCTGATCCGATCGAGCAGGCTGCTGAAGCGCATTCCCCTTGGGACAGACGGCCCGGATCGTAGGCCCCACCTCCGCGAGCAGCTCCCCGAGCGGCACGAACCGATAGCCCCGCCGGCGGAGGTCGGGAATGATCCGGCGCAGGGTCAAGGCGGTGCGGGCGCTGAGCTCTGGGGTGTCGTGCAGCACCAGGATTCCACCGGGGTGGGCATTGATCCAGATGAACAGGCGCACGAACCACAGCGGTGGCCGTAGGGTATCCCAAGGGAAGATCGAGCCCAGCACCAGGCGATAGGGGCCGCCGGCGAGCCAGTCACCCATCTCTCGGCGAAACCAGCCGCCGCCGGGGCGGAACCAGCGCCAGCTGGGCTGGGCTGGGGCTACGGCGTGTTCGATGGCCTGCTCGGTCTGGCGCAGCTGGTCTTCGAAGGCTGGCCTGGCCAGGGTGATGGCCCGTTCGTCACGCCAGAGATGGTTGCCGAGTTCGTGGCCCTGCGCCAGCGCCTGGCGAGGGAAGTGCTCGTTGCGCTGCAGATGGGAGCCGATCAGGAAAAAGGTGGCCGGCACCTTCAGCTCCTGTAGCAATTCAAGGATGGCGTCTGAACCGGCGCCGCTTGGTCCGTCATCGATGGTGAGGGCCAGCCGTTTCTGCCGTCCCGGCCCCACAAAGATCATCCAGGGGTTAAGCGCAACCAGCAGCACTCGGATCACCAGAGAAGGAAACAACAGGACCAGTAGCGCCAGCCCGAGTAACAGCAGGATCAGGGCGACCATCGGCAGGCTCATCGAAAGCGCCTGTTAACGACAAGGGTGCAGCAAGGGTGCGGCATCTGGATCTGAGCGGAAAACAATTTGAGCTGAAGCTGATTTAGGCAGAAGCAGACGTGAGTGGAAGCCGGCTGTGCTGATGTCGGCTGTGCTGATGTCGGCTGTACTGATGTCGGCCAACAACTGAGCCATTTTGAATTCCAGTCTGCCCATGGTCATCGGCGCTTAAGGGAACCGTCTTCGACACGTGTGTCCTGATAACCTGACCCTGGCCCTGCATGGGTTTCATCAGGGCTGCTTATTTCGTCTTTGGGTAGCATCGACACTTGGCTAAGCAATACAATTGCCGATCATTCGATCAAGGGTCCCTGTTGATGTTGGCAAAAAAGAAGGCGATCAAGATGCAGTGGCCTTTGTTTTTGCTAGCTGGCATCCTTGCGATTGTCCTGACTTCCTTTTCTCAGGTCTATGCGCAACTGCCGTTCTCTGGAGGGGAAAGCTCTGTTACAACAACGTCTGCCAAGCAATGGTGGGATCCACGCCAGGCCGAGCGTTGTGGACGCAGGTGGTGTAGTCAAGTGGTCATTCCGTATCTTTCCAGCGAAGGAACCAATACTCGATTGGTCGTTGTCGTTCAGGTGGAGCCCAATACAACAGAGAATGAAGTCATTGAGACCGTAGAGCGACGGTCTGACACGATTGAACAAAGCTTCAGCGCTGTCGTGGCACAGCTGAGACGTTCTGCCAAACAATGGGCAGAACCCCGGGATCGAGATGGTATTGATCAGAGCTCAGTGCAAAGCAAGGTACCTGGTTTCTGGTGGGTGACGACGCCCAAGCCAGTTAATAGAGCCACGCCGAGCATTGAAATTGGGAAACAGAACAATGCCACAGTCGTCTTTACTGTGGCTGATCGGAATATTGACCTATCACAGCAGATTATTGCCACAATCACTGATGTTGATGCTGACCATGCCGGTACAACAACGCAAGAACTTGCTGAGAAATGGAAGTCAGATCTTCGGGTCTCCCTCAACGGTGCGGTGTGGGGAGTCGCCTTTGATGCCAGGTATCCCCTGGGTCGCCCAATCCTTGCTGTTGGATTCACTACTGTTGCCTTCACTGCCTTTTTGCTCCTTTCGAGCCTGAGCAGACTGCTCCGAGATCGGATTCGTGCCATTCAATCCAGTCTGAATCAACTGGAATCAGCAGCCAAACAAGCGGTCATGAATTCTGATGGGCCGCCTCAAGGCGGAGCCGATCAGCACGCAAAGACCGAGCACTCCTCAAGAGCGTCGAACATTTCGAGGCGATTCAAACTTAAAGTTCCGCTGCGTAACAATCAGAATGGCTTTACCAGAGCCCTGCGGCGGTTCGGCAAGACAGTCCAGCGCATGGGCCTTCAACCACCTCAGAAAGCTCCTGGAATCGGGCCTGAGGGCTACAGGTCCCTTCTGCGGATCAAAAGTCTCTGGAATGTTGCACTTCAGCTCGTCGATCTTCTCCTGCTGAGTACGATTGTGGCTGGGGTTATTTCTGTTTTATTGATCTGGCCAAGTAGCCGTACGATCACACTGGCCCTCGCCCAGCAAGCTGTTCTTATCCCTTTGATCTGGCTGCTGGCCTCCCTTGCTCAGCTGGTGATTGTTTTGATGATTGACCACACAATCAATAACTGGGTTCGAGATTCCATCCTCCAGCATCCAGGCTCTAACCGCTATCAGATGCGTGCAACCACCTATGCAAAAGTGCTCAAAGGGATCGGCAGATTAACATGCATTCTCTTTGGAATTTATGCCACGATGTTAATCGTGGGGATTGATCCGGCCGTCCTCGCCGGAGCCGGGTTGGTTGCCATTGCCATTGGCTTTCTCTCCAGGAGTTTGCTGGAAGACATTGTGAATGGAATCATGATCCTCTCAACGGATCGGTTTGCAATCGGCGATATCATCAATGTGGACGCCTCTGGTGGATTCGTTGAAAATATGAATCTGGCCACCACGCAACTTCGATCAGCTGGAGGTGAGCTGATCACCATTCCCAATAGTCAAATACGCACGGTTTCGAATCTTTCCAAAGATTGGTCACGGGTGGATTTTGAAGTGGAGGTGTCTGCCGATGCCGATTTGCGCCATGCCCTCGGTGTTATCAGGCAGGTTGCCGATGATATGGTTGCCGATCCAGAATGGAAGGCATTGATCCTTAATCCCATCGAGATATTGGGAGTCGATGCAATCAAGCACTCCGGCCATTTGCTACGGGTTTGGATTACCACTTCACCGCTGAAGCAGTGGGTCGTCGGCAGAGAGTTCAGGTTGCGGATCAATGAGGCTTTCCACCTGCATGGCATCAGCTTCGGTGTCCCCCACAGGCAGATTGAAATTCACCGGGATCGTTCGAGTGAGACCAACCCTGGGGTCAGCTGAGCGCGTTCACCAGTGCCCACGTCGTTCAACCGGCTAGGCAGGTGAGCACCAGCTGATCACGGTGCACCACCGCATCACCCACAGCCCCCAGCTGGCGGCGCACCTCTTCGCTGCTGAGGCCCATGATCTGGCGCAATTCCTCGCTGCTCAGGGTGCTCAGGCCCTGGCCCAGTTCCCTCCCGTCGCTGGCCAGCAGGCGCACCGCCTCGCGCCGTGAAAATTCGCCCTCAACCCCACGGATGCCCACCGCCAGCAGGGAAGCGCCCTGGCGCAGCAGGGCCCGCTCAGCGCCCGCATCGATGCGCAGGCTGCCCTTCACCAGAAGGGCATGGGCCAGCCAGCTCTTGCGGTCGGTCAGGGGTGTGGCGCTGGGCTGGAACACCGTGCCCAGCTTCTCGCCGGCGAACAGGGCGTCGAGCACCGCCGGATCACGGCCATCAGCCAGACGCACCCGGATTCCGCTGGAGGTGGCGATCCGGGCTGCCGTCAGCTTGGTCGTCATGCCGCCGGTGCCCCACTGGCCGCCGCCTTCGGCCACGTGGCTGAGGCGTGCCAGTTCCGCCAGATCCTGCACCTCCTCGATCGGCCGGGCCTGGGCATCGGTGCGGGGATTGCCGGAATACAGCCGGTCCACATCGGTGAGCAGCACCAGCTCATCGGCGCCGATCGCCACGGCCACCAGGGCCGAGAGCGTGTCGTTGTCGCCAAAGCGCAACTCATCGGTGGCCAGGGTATCGTTTTCGTTGACGATTGGCACCACCCCCCAGCTGAGCAGTTGCTCGAGGGTGCGGCAGGCGTTCTGATAGCGGCGTCGGGAGGCCAGATCGCCGCGGGTCAGCAGCACCTGGGCCACCAAGGCCCCGTGCTGCGCGAAGGCGGCCTCGTAGAGGCCCATCAGCCGGCCCTGGCCGATCGCTGCAGCGGCCTGCAGAGCGACCACCTCGCCAGGCCTCTGGGCCAGCGCCAGGGCACGGCAGCCCAGTCCGACGGCCCCGCTGGTTACCAGCGTGATGGCATCACCCTGGCGCTGCTGCTGGCTGAGGCTGGAGGCCAGGGCGGCGATCACGGCATCGGTGCCGCGTGCTGCCGATCCCCGCAGCAGGCTTGTTCCCACCTTGACGACGCGACGCATGGTCATCGGTCCAGGCGGGTGCCGATCCAGCGGGCCAGGCGTAATTCCGCCCGTTGCAGGTGGTCGCGCTGGCAGGGTTGGCCCTGGGGGTCGACGGGCTTCACCAGCACAGTGAACAGGCCCAGCCGGTTGCCGGCCAGCACGTCGGTGAACAGGCGGTCGCCCACCATCGCCACTTGGTTGGGGGGAAGGCCCAGCTCGGCCAGCACCTTGCGCAGGGCGCTGCGACGTGGCTTGCCGGCGGAGGTGGTGAAGGGCAGCTCGAGGCGCTTGGCCACCGCACCGATGCGGCGACGCGAGGGGTTGTTGCTGAACAGGTGCAGACGCATGGTCTGCTGGGCCCGTCGCAGCCACTGCTCCATCAGCGGCGGCAGTTCAGCCCTGTGGCGGGGCAGCAGGGTGCGGTCAACATCCAGGATCAAGGCCTTGATCCTCCCCTGGAACAGGCGCTCCAGGGGGAGTTCTGCCAGGCTGGTATCGAGCATCCAGCTCGGTTGGAGCAGGCGCTGGAGTCTCACCCCGCCAGCTCCCGTTCATCGAGCTCGTTCTCGATGCGCGGCTGGATCTGCTCGAACTCTTCACCTTCCACCACGATTCCTTCGCCACTGCCTTGCATCTTGGCGACCACGAAAAACGGATCAAGGGGAATGTAGAGACCGTATTCACCGTTCTCGACCATGAAACTCACCAGGAGTTCGTAGGTGTCGGTGTCGTCTTCGCTTTCCCCATCCTCGTCATCGAGATCATCGGGGTCGGGCTCCTCCAGTTCGCCACTGACGGTGAGGGTGACGGCGGAGCGCACCAGGACCAGGTCATGCTCCTGCAGCACCACGTCGGCCACCGACAGGATCGGCTCGCTGGCATCGATCGTGTCGATCAGCTCGGGCTCCTCATCCCCGTGCATCTTGAACAGGCAGACCGGGGTGTCCACCGGGGTGAGCAGGGCGTAATCCTGACCGTCCAGGGGGATCAGCTGCTCCAGGAAGCAGAGCAGTTGGCGGTCATGGCTGTCGCGGACGTTCACGGTGGGGACGTCCCCGGATTCTGTGATCGTCGGTCCTTCGGCAGTCATGGTGGATGGGGCAGACCCCTTAAGGATGTCTCAGCATCGGCCCGCTGGCTCTTGAGCCCAGTGGAGGGGTCTTGTGTCTGGGGTTCCGGACCTTCCAGTAGCCACTGCTCAAGCAGCAATGCCGCTACGGCTGAATCTAAGCGCCCGCTGCGATCGCCATGCAGGCCGTGGCGCTCGCCGGCTTCCCAGCTGCTGCTGTGTTCGTTCACCCAGGCCAGGGGCAGGGCCAGGGCCTGGGCCAGGGCCAGGCCATACCGGCGGCAGTGCACGGCCTGGGCTGTTGTCTGCTGCCGGTCATTGAGGGGGAGCCCCACGACCAGGGCGCTGACCTGGCGTTGCTGAATGAGGGGCCGCAGAACCAGGAGGTCGCGGTTGAAGGGTCCACGCAGCAGGGGGGGCAGGCGGCTGACGCACAGCCCCAGGGGATCACAGCCGGCCAGACCGATACGCCGGCGGCCCACATCAAAGGCGAGCATGGAACGGGGCCGGGGGGGCTGCACGGGGCTCAACGGCTGGAGCTGAGCACGGCGGATTCCTGGGGCATCCCATGGTTGGGCAACAGCGGCGTGGGGACTGGCCGTCGGCGGGGCTTGAACGGTTCGAGCACGGTGTCGAACCGCCAGCGGGAGGCGGTGGTTCGCTCCAGATGCTCCTGGCGCCGCCAGACGCTGCGGCCCATCAGCAATTCCTCTCCATCGGCAACGGCGCCGAGGCCCTGCAGCCAGCGGCCCCGATCGCTGTCGTTGGTGTCACTGCGCAGCTGCACCTGATGGGCCCCTGCCGCGACCTGGGCCAGCATGCGAGCCAGAGGCGCTCCAAGCAGATGGGCCCAGCCGGGATGGAGGGTCACTTCCAGCTCGAGCGGGGCCTGACCATGCCGGCGAAGACGGCGAACGCCAGCAACCGCCTGTTGGCGTGTGGGGTCGACCCAGAGCAGGCCCGTGCCCTGGGTCTGATCGAGCAGGTCTTCGCAGCGACGATCAAGGAGTTGGCGAAGCTGGGCCGGGCAGGCCGCCTGCTCCAGATGCCAGAGCAGGGGAGCGGTGCGCCTGTTCAAGGAGCTGAGCTGGAGGTCGGCAGGAAGGCCATCGGCCCCTGCCGGCAGCCGAGCTGGTAGCCACGTCCAGAGGGTTTGCTGGCGCAGCGGTTGAAACCCCAGTTCCCGCAGCAGGGCGAGGCGATCGAGCTGGCAGGTGCCGGCCGAAGCCATCCAGCTGGTGGCACCCAAACGACGATGCAGGGCTTCCTTGAGCAGGGCGGCTTCCACCTGCCGCTCGCTGGGGTTGCCAGGCTCCTCGAGGGCATGCTCGCAGACTCTCAGTTGCTCGATCCCCCAGCAACTGCCGCTGCGATTGAGGCGGCGCACGACAACGAGACCCAGAATCTTCTGGGGGTTCAGGTAGGCCAGGAGAATGTCAGGGGCCAGGGGCGGCCGGCTGACCAGGGCATTGAGTAGGCGCTCCGGTTGCTTGAGCAGCAGCGACTGCTGCAGCAGCGGCTGCAGATCGACAAATGCGGCGGACTGGAGCAGGGGCAGAGTCCAGCCCTGCAACGGCTCAATCCTGAGATCCGAAGCCTGGTCGGGTGAATCACCTCCCGAAGATCGATGGGGGGAAGGGTGATGCACAGAGGACGTCCACTCACTGAACTGTATCGGCAGCCCCATGCTTGCCGCAGCTCAGGCTGGTCGCACCACCACCAGCGGAGTGCGCTCGTTGGCATTTCCGGCAGGATTGGGCCGAAGGGCGCGCATCAACAGCGCTTCATCGCAGCCATCACTGGAGGCGAGGACCTTGACTCGGCCGAGGTCGTTGACATCGACCACCGCCACCGGTACCCCGAGGGCGGAGGCGAGTTCGTCGCAGGTCTGCTCGGGCTGGCTGGGGCCGAGCACGATGGTCTGGTCGTAGGGGGGCGTGGTGCCGGTGATGTCATCGATCAGACGGGCCTGGTCCCCGGCCAGGCGATAGAACCAGCCTTTGCTCCCCAGAACCTTCATTCCCAGCCCGGCCAGCCAGGCCACGAGCACCTGGGCTGGACCGACGTCGTCGATCAGGGTCTGCAGTCCGCAGGCGGTGGCCAGGCTGCTGGTGGGATGGAAGGCCCGGCAGAGCAGACGGGCCAGGCCGGAGGGGTTCACCATGGCGGGATGGTTGTAACGGCCCTGCATCACGGCGAGGGGCGTTTCGCCGATGGTGAGGATGTCCCCAGGCCGGAGCACTCCGCCGGCATAACGACGTAAGACCGCGGCAGGATCGTCGAGCACCCCGAGCAGGTGGGTGGGCACCGGCAACACCGAGCAAGCCTCCCCCAGACGCCAGGGGGCTGTGGCGGGATCGAGGGGTTCCGGCTTGCGCAGCGGGATCAGCACACCATCGCGGCGTTGCAGGCGGCCGAAGGGGCCGTAGTTGATCCAGAGGATCTCCAGCCAGAGGGTGTCAAGCAGGGCCGCGAGGTTGGCGCCGGCTGAAGCCTTGATGTGCAGGCGCAACCTGGCCTGGGTGGTTTTTTTACCTTTGACGATGTAAGCGGCCCAGTAGCCGTCCGGGCGGGCCTGTTCATCGGGATGCTCGGCCAGCACCTCGGTGAAGAGCTGCAGACCGGCGAGATTGGCGCGGCCCAGCAGGGTGGGTTTGATCACCAGCTCCGGCACCATCACTTCCATGCGGGCATGGGGGTTGTGGATCCGGACCAACCCCTCCACCAGCGTCTCGTTGGAGCCCATGGTCACTGACCAGTCGGCGGCGGAGAGCTGGAGGGGAGAGGCGGGCCGCAAGCGGTGTCGCAACTCCAGCCAGATGACGGCAAGGCCGAGGAATCCGACGCTGATCAAGGCGACCGCGAAGAGTGAAGACAGGTAGGGCAAAGCGGAACTGGCGCAACCGGAATCAGCGGGAGCGTAAGCGTTGGCCCGGTCCGGGGCCGAGCCTCTGGCCCCGGTTCAGGGTTCCGATCAGGCGGCCGCAGCAGTCATGAAGCGAACCTTCAGCACCGAAGGCCTCAGGCCGAGCCGAAGGCCACCTGACAGGCTGCGTTCAGCAGTTCGGCTTCATCGGCACTCTGGGGCTCCTGGCCGTCGATCAGGCCGGCATTGCAATCGGCCGAGAGTTGGTAGGTCTCACCGTTTTCACTGACGGCGAAGCTGACCGCAGAGCTACCGGAGGGCTGCACGCTGCCGTAGAGCAACTGGTAATTGCTGTTGGGCACAACGATGTAGGTCTGGTTGCTGGAGACGGCGTTATCGACGGCATTGTTAATGATCGCTGCGGTGGCCAGGGTTCCGACCCCCCACGCAGCCGCTCGAGCACCCCACCAGCCCCAGGACGGGGTGGACCAGCCGCCATACCAGCCGTGGTTCCAGGGCCGGGCAACGCCCCAGCCCGGCCGGGCCCAGCCTGGCCGCACGTTGACGTTGTTGACGTTCACCCGTCGACCATTCCAGTTCCGGTTGACGTTGCGGTTGACGTTCCGATTCACATTGCGGTTGACATTCCGATTCAGATCGCGGTTGACATTCCGGTTCACGTTGGCGTTCTGCCCGAGATTGCCCTGACGGTTGCCCGTGTTGGGGCGGTTGTTGCCACTGGGGCGATTGAGGCTGGGCCGGTTGCCACTGCTGCCGCGATTGCCGCTGCTCACTTTGTTGTTCCAGCCGCCGCTGGGCCTGGAGGATCCTCGGTTGAGGGATCCGCTGGCCTGGTGGAATCCCGTGCGGGAGCCACTCCCGGATCCCCTGGACCGGCCGCCGCTTCCGCCCCGGCTGCCCCGGCTGCCGCCATGACCACCGCCTCCCCGGCCGCCGCCGCCCCTGGCGATCAGGCTGGTGCTGGAGCTGCCGGATTCAGCCGTTTCGGGCCAATCACTGGCCACTCCTGGCAGGCTCAGGGGGGACGATCGATCAAAGGCCAGGCCTGCGCCGGCGGGGACGAGCAGAAGACCGCCGAGCATCATGCTGCCCAGTCCATTGAATAGCTTCATTTCTTGATCCGCTCGCAGCCTTCGTCGTAACAGGTGGCATTGATGCGTCCTTCCTCAGCGAAGAAGACCCGCACCAGATCCCTGCCTTCCATGGCGGGGGGATTGTCTTCGGTGATGCTGTTGAGGTAGTTGGGGTTCACCACACAGAGATCGAGACCGTTGAAGCAGATTGTGTTGGTGGAGAGCCTGGCACCGGCCTGCTGGAGCGATACCCACTCCTGGCTCGCAGCGATCCGGCGGGACATCCGGATCGGGTCATCAAGGATCCGAATTGTTTCGGTGGTCGTGCCGATCTGATGGCGATACAACGTGGCCTCTCCCTCGTCGATCGCTTCGACGGTGCAGTCGACCGGCTCGGCACCTTTGAGGCTGCAGGTGGTCTCGAGCTTGTAGAGGAGCGTTTCTGCGGTTTTCTCAGCCGGTGCCTGAATTGTGGGGGTCTGGACGGCCCCGTCCGCTGGCAAGGCGACGGCGAGCAGGGCCGTCGCTGCCAGCAGGCCCATGCGGAGGCGAGGCACAGGGCAGATCGACATGAACGGATGGAGGCGAATCGTCCAGATTGATTCTGTCATGGCTGTCGCGATCGCCAGCATCAACTCCGGTCCATGCCATGCCGCTCCCCGGCCTGGGATGTGATCAGTTGCCGTCCTGGCCGGCGGGTTGGGAGAGTTCGCTGATCACCATCTGCTCGGGCTGCACCCAGTGGTCGAACTGCTCGGCGCTGATCTGGCCGATCAAGAGCGCCGACTCCCGCAGGCTGAGCCCGTTCTGATGGGCATGGTTGGCGATCTGGCAGGCCCGGTCGTAGCCGATCGCTGGTGTCAGAGCCGTGACCGTCATCAGGCTCTGATCAAGAAGCGTCCCGATACGGTCCGTGTTGGCCTCCAGCCCCTCAATGCAGAAGCGGCGGAAGCCGTTGCAGGCCCCGGAGAGCAGGGCGCAGCTCTCCAGCAGGTTGTGGGCCAGCAGGGGCTTGAAGACGTTGAGTTCGAAGTTCCCCTGGCTGGCGGCGAATTGCACCGCGGTGTTGTTGCCCATCACCTGTATGGCCACCATGGTGAGGCTTTCGCACTGGGTCGGATTGACCTTGCCCGGCATGATGCTGGAGCCTGGTTCATTCTCCGGCAATGTCAGTTCGCCGAGGCCGCAGCGCGGTCCGCTGCCCAGCCAACGGATGTCGTTGGCGATTTTCAGGAGTGAGCCGGCCAGCACCGTGAAGGCGCCGTGGGTGACGGCCAGCGGTTCGTGGCCGGCGAGGGCCTGGAACTTGTTCGGGGCACTGCCAAACGGCAGCCCCAACCGCTGGCTCAGCCGCTCCGCCACCGCCTCACCGAAGCCGGCGGGAGCGTTGAGGCCCGTGCCCACCGCCGTGCCGCCGATCGCCAACTCCCGTAACCGGGGCAGGGACAGCTGAACGGCCTCCAGGCCTTGCTCCAGCTGGGCCCGGTAGCCGGAGAATTCCTGGCCGAGGCTGAGGGGAACCGCGTCCTGGAGATGGGTGCGGCCCACCTTGATCACCTTGTTGAAGGCCCTTTCCTTCTGCCGCAGCACCTCGATCAGGGCGCCGATCGCGGGGATCAGGCCTTGGTCAATCTCGATGGCCACGGCCATGTGCAGGGCGGTGGGAAAGGTGTCGTTGCTCGACTGGCTGAGGTTGACGTGGTCGTTGGGGTGAACCGGGGTCTTGCTGCCCAGAACCCCGCCCATCGCCTCGATCGCCCGGTTGGCGATGACCTCGTTGACGTTCATGTTGGTCTGGGTGCCCGAGCCGGTCTGCCAGACGCGCAGGGGGAACTCGCGATCGAGGGCGCCGCTGGCCACCTCCTCGGCAGCGGCAACGATGGCGGCGGTTTGCTCAGGGGCGAGCAGACCCATGGCTCCATTCACCTCGGCGGCGGCCGCCTTGAGCTGGCCGAACGCCCGCACGATCGCGGTCGGCATGCGCTCGCCGTAGCCAAAAAAATGGATGGAGCGCTGGGTCTGGGCACCCCAGTAGTGGCTGGCCGGCACCTCGATCGCCCCGAGGCTGTCGGTTTCGATCCGCTGCTGCGGGCTGGGGCTACCCATCAGCCGGCGGGAACCACTTCGCTGTTCAGTTCGTTGAAGCTGCGTGTGGTGCTGACGCCGGCGCCCGCCATCGGATCGAGGCCGGTGGCTTCGCGCAGGGCCGTGTTGATCGCATCGATGTCGACCTGGCCGCGGCCGTTGAAGACCACATCACCGGTGGGGTCGAATACCACCACCTCGGGGATGTCTCCTTTCCAGTAGTGGGCGGGATCGGTGCGGCCAGTCTCCGGGCGGTTCTGCAGCGCATCGGTGGTGAGGGGGATCAGCTCGACGCTGCGCCCCCAGAGTCGCTGCAGCTCGTTGAGCACCGGCGAGAAGCGCTTGCTGTCAGCGCTGTCATCGAGGTAATAGACCACCACGGCGGCGCGGTGATCGACCAGAGCCTGCTCCAGGCTGCTGCGGGGCGGCACTAGCGAGCCGTTGCCGGCGTAAAGGGCGTAGATGTTGCCGTCGTAGCTGTTGGTGTCGAGTGCGGCCTCGGCCGCCTGCGGCGGAGCAGCCAGCAGCAGCAGCAGCAGCAGGCCCGAGAGCCGGGCAATCAGCTGGCCAAGCTGCTGGCTGGAGAAGGAAATAAGACCAGGGGGCTCGCGCAACCGGGCAACCAGAACGGAATTGAACCCATTCTGACGCCCGGCCGGCTCAGCTCCCCCAGAAAGCCTGGCCAGAGGCCAGGACCTGGATCACTGATCACTCAGGGCTTGCTGATGCCGCGGCCCATGCCCTGCAGAATGCCGCGGCCGACCAAGCCGATCGCCCGCCCCACCACCTGGGTGAGCACCACCACCAGCAGATCGCCGAGGCGGCGCAGCAGGGCCTGGAGCTGGGGGGCGAGGGCATCGCGGCTTTCGAGTGCCAGGGTGACGGCCTGCTGCAGCCAGCCCAGTTGGCGCAATTCCTGGTCGCGGGGTTCGGTGAGCAGCAAGGGCTGGATCGCTCCACCCTCCAGGCGGTAGAGGAGCCGGCGGCTTTCGTAGAGCTGGATCGGCCGCTCGAACCACTCGCTCCAGCGTTGACGGGCATTGAGCTGGTTGCGCAGCCGCTCCAGGCTGCGGGTGGCCAGCAGCTCCTGCACCAGCAGATAGCGGCGCAGTTCCGGCCAGTCGCCGCAGCAAGCCAGCACCTGGGCGCTGATCAGCTCGGCGGTTCGCACCAGCCAGTTGCTCACGAGGGCTTCGAGGTGGAGCAGGGCCTGGGGCTCGTCCGGGGCGAGCAGCCGCCCTTCCACCAACAGGGGCTGGGCGCTGAGCAGGGCCGCGAGCATCGGCAGGCAGGGGGGAAGCTCGGGATCGTCGAGCAGCAGATCGCTCTGGCCGCTGAGGGTGTCGGCGACCGGCAGCAGGGCCCCCTGCTGGGGCAGCTGCACATAGGGGCCAGCCATCTGGCGCAGGGCTTGGTGGCGCAGCTCGGGCTGGAGTTGCAGCCAGCGACCCTGCAGCTCGTCGCCCCGCAGCCGCTCCTGGCGCAGGCGCTGCAGCAACTGATCGAGCTGGCCCAGTAGGGCCATCAAGAGATCGCGGCGGCGCTCGGGGCTGAGCCCCTGCAGGGCAAACAGGGCGCCTTCGGCCTGGGATGTCAGTGCACGGCCGCCTTCCCGATCACAGCCGCTGGCGATGGCCAGCCGGGCCTGGATGGCCTGCCAGACCCCCTCGGCGGTCCGCTGGCGCAGGGTGATCGCCGTGCTGCCACTCGAAGGCGGTTGCGGCACCCCTGCCTCGCCCGGCTCCGGCGTTCCCCAGGCCAGGCTGAGTGGCCCCCAGAGCCAGAGCAGGAAGGTGCGGGCCGCCGCCAGTTCCCGCAGCCGGCCCTCCAGCAAGGCCACCAGCAGCAGGTTCTCGGGTTGTGTCTTGAGCAGGCTGCGGCAGAGCTGCAGGTCAGCATCGATCTGCAGCAGGCCGCTCTGCAGCAACGACTGGCCCAGCCCCTGGCCCGGCCCGATCGCTCCCGCTGCCTTCGGGGAGGTTCCGGGGGTGGCTTCGCTGCTGTTTCCGCCGCGCAGGTCGAGCACCCGGCCACCGGCCAGCAGCGTGGCCACAGCCTCTCTCACCTGGTCGGGTTCGGGTTGCTGAAGCAGACCGGTCACGGGCAGTTGCAGCAACCAGTCGCGGTTGCACGCCGGCATGGCCGGCAGGAGCAGAAGCAGTGGGGCCGGATGCCAGCGCTGCTCGAGTTGCTCCAGTTCCCGCAACAGGGTGGTGGGCTCAAGCGGTGCAGCCAGGCTCCAGAGCACCAGCTGGGGAGCGCCCGTGAGCTCCGCGGGGCTGATGGCGAGACGGAAGGAGCTGCCCTCGGCCCCCAGCAGACGAAGCAGGCCCTCGCGCTGGAGGGGTTCGGCGAAAAGGAGCAGCTGGGGGCCACCACCGGGGCCTGGACTGGCGGGCTCTGGGGCTTCGATCACGCTCCTGGGCAGCCAATGCCGTCAAGGTAACCAGCCTGGGGGGTTTTCTCCAGCTCTAGACCTGCGGATTTGGCGTCTTGGGTGGGTTTGGGGGCCCTCGCCTGCACTGGGGGCGCCGCGGGCGGGGTGTCAAGCCCGGCGGCGGCCACTGAGCTGCAGGGTGTACGACTCAATCTCGAAGCCGGTGAGCGCTTCGATCTGGCTGACCAATTCCTCAGGAAGCACGACGTCAAGGTCGTGGATGGCACCGGATTCCAGACAGGTGAGATGGCTGTGGGGATCGCTGCGGTAGCCGTAGAGCCGGCCGCTGGCTTTGTCGAGGCATTCGATCACTCCGGCCGACTGAAGCGCTTCGAGGTTCTGATAAACGGAGGTGTGGCCGATGTTGCGACCCTGGCTGTTGAGCTGCTCGAAAATATCTCGGGCGCTGAGATGGCTTTTTTCCGCCCACAGCAACTCCAGCACCATGCGCCGTTGGCGACTCAGCCGCATGCCCAGTTCCCGGCAGCGACCAAAGGCTTCGTTCACATGGCCTATCGGGATGTTGCCATCAAAGGCAGTGGCTGGTGGCGATGCAGGCACAAATGAACGATACGGGAAGGAATGGATCACTACTAGATCATGATTGTATCGGCGCCCCATTCGTTTTGTCAGAACCTTTCTGACCCTTAGCGATGCCTCTCTTCAATGGAGCCATCAGCCAATGCTTAAGCGATCAGCCCACGCTGATCGAGAGGGGGTCCTGCCAACGCCCGGGGCCCACGGCCTGCAGCGCCTCGGCGAGATCAACGCTGCCGTCGTAGATCGCACGGCCGACGATCACGCCACTGACGCCCAGGGGTTCCAGGGCCAGCAGGGCCAGCAGGTCGGTGAGCGATCCCACCCCGCCGGAGGCGATCACCGGGATTGAACTGGCGGCGGCCATCTGGCGCAGAGCCTCCAGGTTGGGGCCGGCCAGGGTGCCATCGGTGGCGATGTCGGTGCTGATGATCGCGACCACACCGCTCCCTTCCAGGCTGGCGGCCAAAGCGGTGGCCTCGATGGCACTGTCCTCCAGCCAGCCGCGGGTGGCCACCTTGCCGTCTCTGGCGTCGATTCCCACCACGATCCGGCCGGGGTGGAGAGTCGCCAGGTGGCGAACCAGCTGGGGTTCCTCGATCGCCACGGTGCCGAGGATGACCCGATCGAGGCCGCAGTTCAGCAGGGCCTCGGCCCGCTCGGCCGTGCGCACCCCGCCGCCCAGCTGCACCGGGATGGCCAGGGCGTTGGTGATGGCCTGAATGATCGCGTCATTGGCCGGCACGCCCTGGCGGGCGCCATCGAGATCGACCAGATGCAAGCGCTCGGCACCCTGCTCCTGCCACTGCAGCGCCTGGGCCACCGGGTCGTCGTTGAAGCGGGTGACCTGGTCGTAGTCGCCCTGGTGGAGGCGGACGCAGTGGCCATGGAGCAGGTCGATGGCGGGAATGACTTGCATCGGGCGTGCAGCGGGGCGGCGCATGGAACGGTGACTCCATCCTCTCCGGCGCTTGAATGGCGCCCCGTTCGACTGCCGCTGCCGTGAAGATCCTGGTGATGGGTGGCACCCGTTTCATCGGCAAGCCGTTGGTGGCCCAGTTGCTCGCCTTCGGCCACGAGCTCACCCTGTTCACCCGCGGCAGGAATCCTGTGCCGGCCGGGGTGGAGCATCTGGCGGGCGATCGCAGTGACGCTGAGGCCCTGGCCCCGCTGAAGGGGCGAGGCTTCGATGTGATCATCGACAGCAGCGGCCGCTCCCTTGCCGACAGCCGCGCCGTGCTCGCCAAGACCGGTGAGCCGAAGCACCGCTTTGTGTACGTGAGTTCGGCCGGCGTCTACGCCGACAGCGAGCTCTGGCCCCTCAGCGAGAGCAGCCCCACCGACCCGGCCAGCCGCCATGCCGGGAAGCTCGAAACGGAGGATTGGCTGCGCAGCGAGCGGCTTCCTTTCACCAGCTTCCGGCCCACCTACATCGTGGGTCCGGGCAACTACAACCCGGTGGAGAGCTGGTTCTTTGATCGGATTGTGCACGGTCGCCCCGTGCCGTTGCCAGGCGATGGCAGCACGATCACCCAGTTGGGCCATGTGAGCGATCTCGCCATCGCCATGGCCCGTTGCCTGGAGGTGGAGGCTGCCACCAACCGGATCTACAACTGCACGGCCCGCCAGGGAATCAGTTTCCGCGGCCTGGTGGCAGCGGCGGCCCGCGCCTGCGGCCAGGATCCGGCGGCTGTGGAGATCCGCGCCTTCGATCCAGCCGGGCTTGACCCCAAGGCCCGCAAGGCCTTCCCCCTGCGCCTCAACCACTTCCTCGTGGATGTCCACCGGCTGGAGCGGGAGCTGGCCTGGACGCCGGTGTTCGATGCCGAGGCCGCCCTGGCCGACAGCTACGCCAATGACTACGCCTTGCGTGCCCCTGGCACACCGGATTTCAGTGGTGACGCGGCCTTGCTGGCCTGAGGTAGCCCAGCGCCGAACTCAGCGCCAGAACCAGCGAGGGCCAGAACAACCACCAGCCCAGGGCCTGAAGGGCCGCGGCCAGACCGCCGCCGGTGGGGCCCCAGCCGGTAGGCCAGAGCAGCAGCAGCAGGGCGCTGAATTGCAGCACCGTCTTGGCCTTGCCTGAACGGGAGGCGGGACCGCCATCCCCCCGGCCGGCCCGCCAGCCGGAGACCAACAGCTCGCGCGCCAGCAGCAGCCACACCGCCCAGAGCGGCAGGCCGCCGCTGGCGCCCAACCACAGCAATGGCGCACTGATCAGAATCTTGTCGGTGAGAGGATCGAGCCGGGCTCCCCAGGCCGAGCCGCCGCCGGCCCGCCGGGCGAGGGCGCCATCGGCCCAGTCGGAGAGGCCGCCGAGCAGCAGCAGGATCCAGGCCAACCCGCCCTGGCCGGCGAGGAGGGCGAGCAGCAGGGGTAGGCCGATCAGGGCACGGGCCACTGTGAGCCCGTCGGCGAGGGCCCTGCAACGGCGGGCGCCCGCCGTCAGGCCGGCTGTTGGACCTGCTGGATCCGATGGGAGCAACACGCCCGATCAGCCGTTGGGGCGGCCAGTCTGGACCGGCCCCAGCACCGCACCATTTCCCGCTGGCCTAGAACCCTTGCAGCCGCGCCGCCCCGATGACTTCCGACTCCCCGTCCACCATTCAGGTGGCAGAGGCGATGACCTCCCCGGTGTTGAGCGTCAAGGCGAGCACGCCCCTGCAGGAGGCGGTGCAACTGCTGAACGACCACCACATCAGTGGTCTGCCGGTGGTGGATGACAGCGGCGCCCTGATCGGTGAGCTCAGCGAGCAGGAGCTGATGGTCAAGGAGGGCGGCTTCGATGCCGGCCCCTACGTGATGCTGCTCGATGCGGTGATCTATCTGCGCAACCCCCTCGACTGGGACAAGCAGGTGCACCAGGTACTGGGCAGCACGGTGGGAGAACTGATGCGGGACCATCCCCACAGCTGCGAGGCCACGCTGTCGCTCGCTGAGGCGGCCAGATTGCTGCACGACCGCAGCACCCAGCGCCTGTTCGTGCTTGAAGCCGGCAAGCTTGCCGGGGTGCTCACCCGCGGCGATGTGGTGCGCTCGATGGCCCGCACGCTTTAAACCGGCCAGGCCACAACGGAGCCGTCGGCCACCAGCCAGCAGGGCAGGCGCGGGTCGCAGGGATGGCCACCGGTGAGCTGGCCGAAGGACGGCAGCAGCAGCCGTGGCGCGCTGGCATCGAAGCTGAAGCAGGGCAGCCGCAGCCGGTCGTTGCCGGAGCCCACCAACGCCACCGGATGGAGATGGCCGCAGAGATTGAGCCGTTCGCCGGCCCCTGCCGGTGCCTGCTCCGGGATGTGGCTCAACCAGAGCGGACCGCGCTGGAGGCTGGCTTGCTGGCTCAGGCCCGCCAACCAGCTGCCCCATTCATGGTTGCCGCCGATCAGGCTGAGCGGGCAGCCCAGCAACGCCGGGAGTGCCGCCAGCTTCTGGCGCAGCTCGGCGGTGAGGCCGAGGCGGCTGTGGATCAGGTCACCGAGCACCACCACCTCCTGGGGCCGCCAGTGATGGGCGAGATCCAGCAGGGCATTGAGGGTGCCCCGATCGCCGTCGCTGGGCAGGGGGATGCCGTGGGCCTGGAAGGTTTCGGCCTTGCCAAGATGCAGATCGGCGAGCAGCAGCAGCCCCTGGGCCGGATCCCAGACGGCCTTGGTGCCAAGCAGCTCGAGGCGGTGGCCCCGCCAGTCGAAGGGGTGGTGGCTGGCCATCGGCGAATCAGCCCGTGGCCATCGCCGCCTGGTAGGCGGCACGCCCCTGGCTGGCATGGATGCAGGCCTGCACGTGAGGGTAGGCGCCCAGATCGAGCTGGGGGAAGAAGATCGGCAGATAGGCCAGATGGGCCTGCACCGCGCAGTCCGCCACCCCCCAGGCCCCACCCAGCAAGGGGGTTCCGCCCTCCAGCCGGGTGTTCAGGGCCGCCATCAACCGTGGGAATTCCTTCTCGCGCGCCGCTTCGACGAACAGGGCGGTGGCGAGGGTGGCATTGGCGAACAGCACCCATTGCTCCGCTTCGGCTCGCTGGGCCGGGCTGCTGAACTCATGGCCGTAGCGGTCGGCCAGGTACAGCAGAATGGCGCCGCTCTCGAACAGGCGCAGGCTGCCGCCGTCTGCCGAGCTGGCGCCCTCGTCGACCAGCAAGGGCACCTTGGCGAAGGGGTTGAGCGAGAGGAACGGCTCCTGGCGGTGTTCACCGGCGGCCATGTCGAGCTGGATCCAGGTGTAGGGGATCTGTTTCTCGGCCAGATACCAGCGGGGCATCGAGGCCCGGCTGCGGGCTCCGCCATAACAGGGTGAGGGTCATGGCCTCATCATCGGCAACAGGCTCCAGAATTGGGTGATCGCTGGAGCAGGTCCGCCGTTGGGGCGGTGCCTGCTCTCCGGGGGAGACGTCATTCATGCCTGAAGCCGACCCCCTGCCCGTTTCCGAGCGGTACAGCCGCCTGGCTCCCTATCTGGTCGGCCGGGCTCGGCGGGGAATCGTCGGCAGCAGCCGCTACGCCGTCAGACTGAGGGATCGGGTCCGGCAGGCGGCTGGAGACCCTGAGCGGCGACCTGTGCTGATTGCCGGTGAACCCGGCCTGGAGAAGGACGACGCGGCTGCCCTGATCCACTTCGGCTCCGCCACCCGCCGCCAGCTGATGGTGCAGCTGGATGGGGCCCTGCTGCGCAGGAATGGGGCGGAGCTGTTCGGCAGTGCCAGCAGCGATGGCGTCGGCGCCCTGCTCGATGACATCGGCAACGGCAGCCTGCTGATCAACAAGCTCGATCGAGTCGATCCCGCCCTGCTGCCGGCCCTGTTGACGCTGGCCCGCAGCGGCGACTGGCAGGCACCAGGACCAGGCTCGACGCCCCGCCATTTCGGTGGCCGCCTGTTCTTCACCACCGAAACGGCCCTGCCCAGCTTCGATCGCTGCTGCACCCTGATCCGGGTGCCGCCGCTGCGGGTGCGACGCCAGGACCTGGGCGAGTGGCTGCGCTATCTGCTGCGGCTGTACAGCCGAAAGCTGGGCTGGGCGGTTTCGCCGGTCGTGGGTGAGGAGGTGATCCGCCGCCTGCAGATCCATGATTTCGCCGGCAACGTCCGCGAACTCGAAGGCCTGGTGGACCGGGCCCTGCGCCAGTTGCCGGCTTCGGTGCTGGCGTCGCCCGAGCCCGTCACCCTGCCGGAGGAGGTGTTCTGGCTGACGCCGCGGCCCCAGCGCCTGCGCTTCGATCTCTGGCGCTGGCGGCCGCAACTGCGCCAGTGGATGCGCTCGCCCCGGCTCTGGAACGCCCTGCTGTTCGGCCTGGTGAGCTGGGTGTTCGTGCTGGTCAACCTCTGGCTGTGGCTGGGTCCCCAGGACCGGGCCAGCAACGGCGCCCTCAATCTGTTCTGGGCTTGGTGGTGGCCGTTGATCCTGCTGAGCTACCCGCTGGTGGGCCGGTTGTGGTGCTCGTTCTGTCCGTTCATGGTCTGGGGCGAGATTGTTCAACGGCTGGCGCGGTTCTTTGGCTGGCAGCCGGCCGCCTGGCCCCGGGGCAACACCGACGCCTGGGCGGCGCCGGCCCTGGCCGCGGGCTTCGCGGCCATCCTGCTCTGGGAGGAACTGGCCGACCTGGAGCACACCGCCTGGCTGAGCAGTTGCCTGTTGTTGCTGATCACGGCGGGCGCGGTGATCGGCTCGCTGCGCTTTGAGAAGCGCTTCTGGTGCCGGTATCTCTGCCCGGTGGGGGGGATGAATGGCCTGTTCGCCAAGCTCTCGATCCTGGAGTTGCGCGCCGAGCAGGGCACCTGCAGCGGCAGCTGCAGCACCTATGCCTGCTTCAAAGGTGGCCCTGCCGATGGGGAGGGCCTGGCTACGGCTGGCTGCCCACTCGGCACCCACCCCGCCCACCTCGAGGACAACCGCAACTGCGTGCTCTGCCTCACCTGCGCCCAGGCCTGCCCGCATCGCTCCGTGCAATTGAGCCTGCGGCCTCCCGCCGCCGATCTTCAGCGCGAGATGGTGCCACCGGCGGGAGAAGCCGGGCTGATCCTGGTGCTGGCGGGGGGCGTCTGCCTGAAGTTCTGGGAGCGGCTGCTGGGTGGTTTGGCGCTCGCTCCAGCGAGCCTGCAGCTCGGACCAATGTTGCCGCGGCTGGCCTTCGGCTGCCTCGCTCTGGCCCTGCCGTCGCTGCTGTTCCTGGCGCTGCGGCTGCTGGTCTCCACGTTGCCGGCTGCCTCGCTGTCCGCCAGCCGGCTGCGGCTCGGGCTCTATGGATTGTTGCCCCTGCTCTGGGCCCTGTTGCTGGCCCGCCATCTGCCGCTTGGCATGGCGGAGGCTGGGATGGTGTTGCCGGTGAGCCTGGCTGGGCTTTGGCCAGGCCCCTGGCCAGGCTGGAGCGCCGATCCCCACGTGATCGCCTTCTGCCAGAGCCTGGTGATGCTGATCGGCGGAGCAGGCACCTTGCTGGTGCTGCGGCGCCTGCTGCTGCCCAGCAGCCGGCTGGTCTGGCTGGCCTGGTTGATGGCCCTGGCCCTGGGGGCTGGCGGTCGCTGGTTGGTGGCGGTGCCGACCTGAACGGTTGAGACGTTGCCACCAATGTGCTCGCGTTGCTACCCAAATGGCCCGCTGATCGATCAGGATTCATGGGTCAGCCGGAGTGTGCCGATGAGCCGACGCCGGATCCAACGCCAGTTACCCAGCGAAACCCGTCAGTGGATCGAGCAGCGCCTGCTCGGCCTTGAGCGTGTCGAGCGCTTCGAAGATGCCTACGCCCTCCGCATGGAGATGGCGGAGTGGTTGCTCCAGATCGACAGCGATCCTCCTTGCTTCAACGTCCCGGTCGCCCGCCTGCTGCGTGACCGCTGCCTGCATGTCCAACCACCCCTTCCCGAGCAGGGACGATCACCTCAGTGATAATGGCCTTCTGATTGACCTGAAGCCATGATCATCAATGCCTTTCTGCTTGCTGTTCTGGTCGGCTCGTTGGTGCTGATGACCGTGATCGTCAAGCGCCTGCAGAAAGCCTGAGTCTGATCAGCAGCCTGTCGCCATTCCTGTCAGCTTCCTTCAGCCCGGCGGGCTTCGGCCACCAGGCGCTCGAGCCGCTCCAGCACTGATTCGCTGCTCATCCGGTTGTTGTTCAGTCGCTCCACCAGCAGCGGAAAGGCGAGCGGGCCAGGCCGGGCTGTGGCCTCCAGCAGCAGGCTGCTGGCCCGTAACCGCTCCAGGGCCAGGTGCAAGCGGCCCAGTTCCAGCTGGTTCTCGATCACCTCGCGCCTGGCCTGCTCCAGCAACCGGTTCCCCGGTTCGTGCCGCTCGAACACGTCAAAGAGGAGGGCGGCGCTGATCTGGAGTTGGCCGCCGCTTTTGCTCTGGCCGGGAAAGCCGTTCACCACCAGGCCCGCCACCTGGGCGATGGCGCGGAAGCGGCGGCGACAGAGTTCCGAGAGATTGATCGAGGCTTCCAGATCCGCCTGCAGGCTGGCGCCATCGAGCAGTTCCTTGCTGTGGCACTCCACCAGCTGCGCAAAGGGGTAGCCGCGGGGCGCCAGCAGCTCGAAGCCGTAGTCGTTCACCGACACGGTGATCGTTCCGGCCTGATGACGCGTCAGCCTGCCGGCCCAGAGAAAGCCCAGCCCCTCGTGCACGAAGCGCCCTTCGAAGGGAAAGGCGAACAGGTGGCTGCCGTCGCGGCTGCGGCACGTTTCGACCAGGAACTGATCCTGGCGGGGAATGCGGGAGAGGTCGGCCTGGCGGCGCAGCAGCGGTTCGAGGGCCCGTAACTCGGCGCTGTCGAGGCCTGAGTTGGCCGGATCCTCCTGCTCCATGGCCGCGGCGCAGCGGTGCACCTCGCTGCGCAGGTGGCTGGCAAGCAGATCGGAGAGCGCCAGCTGGCCACCTGCCCAGGCCGGCACCGTCTGGCTTTTTTTGCTGCTGGCCTTCACCAGCGCGGTCATCTCACGCAGGCGCACGAACTCCAGCTGGCGGCCGGCGAAGAAAAAGATAGTTCCAGGCTTGAGCCTGGCCACGAACGACTCCTCCACGTGGCCGAGGCTGGCGCCGCGCACCACCTTCACCGTGACCGAGCGATCGGCGGTGATCGTGCCGATGTTGAGCCGGTGCAGGCGGGCGATGGCGGTGTCGCGGACGCGGTAGCGGAAAGGGGGCTCGCCTGGAGTGCTGGCGGCTGGCGGATCGATCGGCTCGCGCTCGAGCTTGCGGTAGCGGGGATAGGCCCCGAGGCAGTCGCCGCCCTGCTCCAGGAAACGCAGGCACCACTCCCAGCTGGCCTCATCGAGGTGGCGAAAGCTCCAGGCGCTGCGCACCGCCCTGAGCTCCCGCTCGGGCTCGAAACCCGGACCACAGGCCAGGCTGGTGAGGTGCTGCAGCAACACATCGAGCGGGGCCACGGGCGGACGTCGCGTTTCCACCAGCCCTGCGGCCAGCCCCCGGCGCAGGGCGCTGAGCTCGAGCAGCTCAAGGGCGTTGGTGGGCATGAACAGCACCTGGGAGGTGCCGCCCGGGCTGTGGGCGGAGCGGCCGGCCCGCTGCAACAACCGCGCCAGGTTCTTGGCGGAGCCGATCTGCACCACCCGCTCCACCGGCTGGAAGTCCACCCCCAGATCCAGGGAGCTGGTGCAGACCACCCAGCGGATCAACCCGTTCTTGACGCCAGCTTCGATCGCTTCGCGCTCCCCACGGTCGATGGAGCTGTGGTGCAGGGCCAGGGCGTCCTCCATCTCCGGGCAGGCGTAGCGGAGGCACTGGTGCCAGCGTTCGGCCTGGTTGCGGGTGTTGGTGAACAGAAGCGTGGAGACGGCCGGATCCAGGGCTGCCACCAGCTCCTCATACATGCGCAGGCCGAGGTGGCCGGCCCAGGGGAAGCCGTCGATGGTCTCGGGCAGCAAGCTGCGGATCTCGGTGGCACGCCGCAGCCGTGCCCTCACCAGCAGGGGCTCCTCGCTGGCGCCAACCCCGACCGCCGCGCGGGCGGCCTCCTCCAGGTTGCCGATGGTGGCGCTGATCGCCCAGGTGCGCAGGCCGGGGCGCAGGCCCCTCAGCCAGCTCAGGGCCAGCTCGCTCTGGCTGCCGCGCTTGCTGCCCATCAGCTCGTGCCATTCATCCAGCACCACCGCTTCGAGGCCCGCGAACAGCTGTTGGGCCGCCCGGTTGGCCAGCAGCACCGAGAGCGATTCCGGCGTGGTGATCAGAATCTGGGGCGGCTGCCTGAGCTGACGGCTGCGTTCAGCGCTGGCGGTGTCGCCGTTGCGGATGCCCAACGTCAGCGGCCAGCCCATGGTCTCGATCGGCTCCCGGATCGCTAGCCCCAGATCGCGGCTGAGGGCGCGCAGCGGGGTGAGATACAGCAGGCGCAGGCCGGGTGCCGGGTTCGCCAGCATCGAGGCGATTGGTCCCATCACCGCCGCATAGGTTTTGCCAGCGCCGGTGGGCACCTGGATCAGACCGCTCTGCCCGCGCAGGTAGGCCTTCCAGCACTGGCGCTGAAAGGGCAGGGGCCGCCAGCCCTTGTGGCGGAACCACTCCTCGATCGGCGCAAGGGCAACGGGCTGGGAAGCCAAGGCAGGGGAATCCGGATCAGGGGGTGAGAAGGCCTGCTTGAGCAGCCCACGCCGGCCGGTCGCAGGGCTGTTCAGGCTAGAGACCAGGTCGGTTAACACCTCAGTGCCGGCCGAGTGCTGCGTTTGTGCCATCGGTCACACCGGGCCGTGTCATCGGCTCAGAGGGCAATGACCAATGGCTCAGGATCAGGAGAGTCAATGCGGCTGCTGTCATGAATGAACTCACCCGGGCGATCAACGATCACCTGGCTTCGGAATTCCAGGCCAGCCACACTTATCTGGCGATGTCAATCTGGCTGCGCGAGAAAGATCTAGCCGGGTTCTCCACTTACATGCTCACCAAGAGCCATGAAGAACGACAGCATGCATCCCGCATGATCGCCTATCTGGTGGACAGCGATGCCGAAGTGGAACTGCCCACGGTGGAGGCGCCGCAGCGCAGCTGGCCCTCTGTTCTGGCCCTGTTTGATGTGGCCTATGCGATGGAAAAGGGTGTTACGGCATCCATCAATCGGCTGTACAGCATGGCCGAACATCAGGCTGAACGCAGCGCTACCGCCATGCTCGATTGGTTTGTCGCCGAGCAGCTGCAGGAGGAGGCTGAGGCTCGCTTCGTCTGTAAACGGCTGAGGCTTGCCGGTGACAACACCGCCGCACTGTTGTTGCTGGACCAGCAATTCCTGGAAGGCACAGCCCTGAGCCACATCAAGCGTGGTCTGAGTGGATTCGCTGAGGCCTGATCTGATGACAGTCACTGATTCGGACCCCACCGGCAGCTCCAGCCACTGCACGACGTGCGGAAGTCGTCGGTCGTGCCATTCCAGGCCTGGATCGGTCCAACCATCCAGCCAGAGCAGCTACAAGGTGGCCCTGCTGGGGATGCCCAACACCGGTAAATCAACGCTCTTCAATCGTCTGACGGGCGGCCATGCGCAGATCGCTAACTGGCCAGGTCTCACGGTGGAGTTGATGAGGGGTGCGCTGCCTTCCGACCGCCTGGGCCATGCCTATGAGCTGCTGGATTTACCCGGCATTCACGACCTCACCGGCAGCAGTGAAGATGAGGCTGTGGTTCAGCGTGTGATGCGTAACTCCACCCCCGATCTGCTGCTGGTGGTGATCAATGCCAGTCAGATCAGTCATCAGCTGCAGTTTTTGCTGCAGATTCAGGCCATCGGTCTGCCTGTGGTTGCTGCGCTCAATATGAGTGATGAAGCCGATCATTTTGGCATTGAAATTGATCATGAAATGATCGCCGCTGCATTGGGAATTCCTGTGGTGGCGGTGAGTGCCAAGCGCAACAGAGGCATGAGCCAGCTCCTTGATGAGCTGCATCATCTGGGCGAATCGCTGCCCGGCTCTGCTGCTGGCCACGAGGCTGAGCCCAGGCGGCCCGCTGGATACGAGCTCAACCTGGAGCCTGAGGATTCAGAGCAGCGCCAGCAGGACCTGCTGGCGGGTCATGTGCGGCTGCCGGCGCGACTGCAGAATCGACGCACGCGGCTGCTGGACCGAGTTCTGCTCCACCCGGTGGTGGGTCTGCTGTTGTTTCTCGGCCTGGTGCTGGCGGTTTTCCAGGCGCTCTACCTGGTGACGACTCCTCTGCAGGAGCTGCTCGGGAGTGGCCTGGAGTGGGTGCAAGGCAATCTGCTGGAGCCGGGGCTGCTCCTGATCAACACGCCGCCTCTGCTCCAAGGTCTGGTGGTGGATGGCCTCTGGCTGGGGGTCAGCACGGTGGCCACCTTCTTGCCATTGATTTTTCTCTTTTATATCTTGTTGGCCATCATTGAGGATTCTGGATATTTGCCGAGAGCGGCGTTTCTGATGGATGGCTTCATGCGTTGGCTGGGGCTTGACGGCCGAGCCTTTGTGCTGCAGGTGATGGGCTTTGGTTGCAATGTTCCTTCGATCATGGGCACCCGTGTGATCAGAGATCGAGGGATGCGCCTGTTGGCGATGTTATGCATTCCCTTTGCACTCTGCCAGGCCCGCCTCACCGTATTTCTGTTCATGGCAGCTGTGTTCTTCCCCAGGCCATGGTGGGCTCCTGGGCTGGTTTTGTTCAGCTTCTATCTGATGAGTTTTCTGGCTGCAGTGATCACCGGCCTGATCTTCAAGCGCGTCTACCCAAGCCAGGAGGCCTTTGCGCTGGAACTTCCTCCCTACCGGACCCCCAGCTTGCTCACCGTGGTGCAGCGTGGCTGGTCGGCCATGCTGAATTTTCTGGTCACGACCCGTGTGTTCATCATTGTGGGAGCGGCCGCCATCTGGTTGCTCACCAACTTTCCCGTTGGTGCTGCAGAGGCATCGGGTCAGACCTGGGCGGCAGACATTGGACGCTTTTTCCAGCCGGTACTTGGGCCGATTGGCATGAGCCCTGAGCTCACCGTGTCGCTCTTTTTTGGCTTCATCGCCAAGGAGATTCTCCTTGGCGCAATGGCCGTGATTTACAAGTCCAATGAATCGGGTCTGGGCGATGCGATGGCGGCTTTCATCACTCCGATTCAGTCACTCAGTTTCATGACGTTTGTGTTGCTTTATACACCCTGTCTGGGGACGCTGGCCGCCCAGCTGCAGGAGTCGAAGAGCCGAAACTTTGTGCTTCTATCTGTGGTCTGGTCTTTGCTTCTGGCCTGGACTGCAGCCCTGCTCGTTTATCAGGGCGGCCGCCTGATCGCCTGACGCAAGTGCTGGCTATGGGTGGCTGGCTTCAGGGCCTGGCCACAGGGGTGACTTCAATCTGTGTGGCTTGCTCATGCCTGAGCATGAATTCGACCATGCCGCTGGCCACATGCAGAATTCCGCCTGGTCGCCCCCGCCGCAGCACCTCAACATTGGCTCCGGGCTTGATGCCCATGGCCCGAAGACGCCGCTGCAGATCCGCATGCATGGGCAAGCTGTTGATGCAAACGATCTGTCCTTTCCCAACCAGGCTCAGTGGCACGATGATGGTTCGAATGATTTATCTATTCTAACCTTGATTCGTAGCCCCAGATCCTGGTCTGGCCTCCACGTCACGCATCAATTCCAGAGCACTCTCAAGGCTGTCGGCCTCCGCCGCCGGTTTGTCGCGGCGCCAGCGGGAGATGCGTGGGAAGCGCACCGCCAGGCCACTCTTGTGGCGTTTAGAGGGTTGCAGGCCTTCGAAGGCCAGCTCGAACACCTGCAGGGGCTCCACCGCTCGCACCGGCCCGAATCGCTCGGTGGTGTGGCGGCGGATCCAACGGTCGAGCTCCGTGATCTCGGCATCATTGAGACCCGAGTAGGCCTTGGCGAAGGTCATCAGTTGGGGTTCACCACCGGCGGCGTTCTGCTCGCCGGTCGTGTCGCTGGCCATGCCGGCAGACCCCGGCGGGTGGCTCCAGAGGCCGAAGGTGTAGTCGGTGTGGAGGTTGGCGCGACGGCCCCTGCCGGCCTGGGCGTAGAGCAGCACCGCATCGAGGTGGAGCGGTTCGAGCTTGTGCTTCCACCAGTCGCCGCGGCGACGGCCGGAGCGGTAGGGCGACGCCAGCCGCTTGAGCATCAGCCCCTCGGCGCCCAGCCCGCGAGCACGGTCACGCTGCTGCTCCAGCTCCTGCCAATCACCCAGGGTCAGCCCTGGCGAGAGCCGCAGCCGCTGCCGCTCGGGATGATCGCCTTGGGCCACCGAGGCGATCAGGGCCTCCAGCCGCTGCAGGCGCTGCTGCAGCGGCTCCTCACGCCGGTCGGCGCCGACGGACTCGAGCAGGTCGTAGGCCACGAAGGCCATCGGGCACTGGCGGCGGAGGCTAGCCCCCACGCTCTTGCGGCCCAGCCGCCGCTGCAGGGTTGCAAAGCTCTGGGGCCGCTTTTCGCCGCTGCCCCAGACGATCACTTCGCCATCGATCACGGTGCCCTCCGGCAGGGCCTCTCCGAGGCTCACCAGCTCGGGGAAGCTCTCGTTCACGAGCTCTTCGCCACGGCTCCAGAGGAAGCTGGTGCCGGCGCGGCGGATCAACTGGCCGCGGATGCCGTCCCATTTCCATTCCGCCCGCCAGTCGGCTGGATCCCAGCCCTGCAGTTGTGCCGGATCGAGAGGGCTGGCCAGAAAGAAGGGATAGGGCCGACTCGCCGGCACCGCCCCCGCCTCCGCCAGCGGGGCGAGCAGGGCGCGGAAAGATTCGGCGCTGGGCTCGAGGCCACCCATCAACCGCTGGGCGATCTCGGCGTCTTCCAGCCCCGCCACCCGCGCCAGGCCCCGGGTCACCAGCCCCGTGGACACGCCCACCCGCAGGCCACCGGTGAGCAATTTGTTGAACAGGAAGGCCTGGCCCGGCGGCAGGCCCGCCCAGGTGCTGAGCACGGCTTCGGCCTGGGCGGCGGCCTCCAGCGCCGCGATCGCCGGCAGCCGCTCACCCATCCACTCCGCCAGCGGCTGCTCGATCAGCTCGACCTCGGGCAGCGCCAGCTGGGGCAGTAGCAGGGCGATGGTTTCGGCACTGTCGCCCACCTGGGCGTGGCAGTCGTCGAACAACCATTCGGGCAAACCCGAGGCCGCCAGGGCGATCTCGCGCAGGCGCCGGCCGGTGATCAGGCGCTTGCGTCGTTTGCCGAGCAACAGGCTGAGCGCCCAGGCCCCGTCGGCTGGATCCACTGCCGCGAGGTAGGTCTGCAGCGCTTCCACCCGGGCGTTGGTGCCAGGGCTGCGGTCGAGCTGCTCATAGAGGGCGCAGAACTCGCGCATGGGCAGCCTGCTCAAGCGGAACGTGCTTCACACTGCCCCAGACAGTTCAGGCGCTGTGATGAGCGAGGTGATCAGCCAGGAGCAGCAGACGGACCAACTTGAAGTTGATAAGGGGTCGATGGAACGCAACACAGTGATGGTGGTGATCGAGTATGGGCGGGGTTGAGGTCCTGTATTTTGAACGATTTCTTTGCTCTCCTGCTTCCTGAATCTGTCACTGATGCAGAGTAGTTTTTTCACCGCTATCTTACTGCCACTGGCTTTGGCGGTTGTCATGCTGGGGATGGGGTTGAGCCTGGTTGCCGACGATTTCAAACGCATCACGCGCTATCCCAAGGCCGTTGCAGTGGGTAAGTTTTGCCAGATTGTGTTGTTGCCGCTGCTGGGTGCGTTGATTGCAATCTTCGTTCCCATGCAGCCAGACCTTGCTGTTGGGTTGATTGTGGTAGCCCTCTGTCCGGGTGGCCCTTCATCGAATCTGATCACCTATCTGGCCAAGGGCGATGTTGCCCTATCGGTGACGCTCACGGCAATCAACAGTGTTATCACGGTTTTTACGATTCCGATTCTGACGAATCTGGCTCTCCAGCATTTTCTGGGAGATAGTGCCGCAATTGCGCTGCCGATCGGATCGACCATGCAGCAGATTTTTGTGATCACCCTGCTGCCGATTGCGATTGGCATGGCCATCCGTCATCTGTTTCCTCACTCAGCAGGTCGCCTCGAGAAGTCCATGAGCCGCCTTGCTGTGGGATTGCTGACCCTGATCATTCTGCTCTTGCTGGTCCGTGAAGGCAGCAAACTGCCAGGATTTCTGGTTCAGGTGGGGATCGGGGTGGTGCTGCTGAACCTGCTGGCCATGCTGGCAGGGCTCTTGGCTGGACAGTTGTTTCAGCTGCCGCGAGCCCAACAGATCTGCCTGGCCATTGAAGTGGGCATTCAGAATGGAACGTTGGCGATCGCGATTACCGCTGGACTACTCAACAACCCAGAGATGGCTGTGCCCGCTGCTGTTTACAGTTTGTTGATGTATGGCACTGGATTCGTTGCCATTCTCTATGGCCGACAACTGAACGGTAGGGCGCTTCTCTCAAAGTACTGAGCTCTTCTCATACCAGCTGGATCCCTGTCAGGAGCTGGCCACTCGCTACTGCCTTGTCCAGGCTGACTCCCGCGGTGATCTGCTTGAACTCGATCATCGAATTGACGGGCCGCAGCGGGTATGAGAAAACTTAAGGAGCCAGGTTCAGTAACTCCTGAGCAGAAGCTAGTAAGTCAATGGCTACAAAGTAGATCTTGTTCTCCGGATTGAGGAGGAAGCGCCAGGAAACGTTCATGCCCACATCCTTGCCAAACCATGGGGTTTGCACTTTGCCCGTAACCTTGATCCGGGTGTAGTTATCGTCGTCAGGTTCCGTGATGCCCCGTTCTGGCAACAAGCTTAGGTTCTGGCAATCTTCTCGGAAGAAGCGAAGTAGAGCAGTGTGTCCAACAATCGGACGCTGGAAAGGGGGTTGCAAGGCTCCATCCAAAGCAAAGAGGTGTAGCAAGGCGTCAAAATCGTTGGCATTCAGATTTTCTATATAGTCTCGGATTACAGGATTTTCCACGCCAGGAATTTCAGTAATCGGCTTGCGCTTGGCCTTCTCTATCGGTGGTATCAACGGTTCTGTCACTGAGCTGTAACTGCCCAACTGGGCCGTATCGAAACCCATATCCACCACGGCATTGCGCAGAATCGTAATTTGTTGACCTGGATCGACAACATCTCGAATGGCTTGCAGGACAGCAAAGGCATTGGCTGAAAGTTGGTAATTTTGAGGAATCGGAGTGACAATACCCTCTTCCATCCATTGGCCCAATTGGAACCAAAAGCCGAGTTTGATATTCACTGACCAGGTGGCATATATACGGCAGATAGGTCGATCCGTCCGACTGGCCAGGTCGCGCATTAATTGCACTTGTTCACTGTAATCCATCAACTTGATCTGGCTCAGTGTACTGCTGGCAAATTGCATATTCACAGGGTCGGGGGTTGTGACTGAGAGTGTCTTTCCCATTTCCTGGTAGGCAAACCAAATCAACGCCAATTTGTCTTCGACTTCCAGTTTGTTGAATCGGACAATCGTGGCTGGCACCACATCCGCTGCCAGCGTTTCAGGAAAAATAGTGCGAGCTGACTCAATTGTAAAAGGCATCTTTTCGATTCTTCGAACAATTATTCTAGCCTGCTAATGTGCTGCATTGCGATGCCTTGAGGCTCCCGTGTGACCGCTTTTGATTGGTATTAATGATCATGGAGTTAAGTGATTGAAATGGCTGAAAAGGCGATAAATTATATGGTTGATATGATGGGATGAGCTCGGCAGCTATGCCTTGAGTCTTCTGCCTATTGCTTTATTTTGTGCTCTTCTTGTTGTTTGCGACTCAGAGTCGCTATGGGTGTGCATGATGGCAGCGCAAGTCTGTCCTATGGATTAATATTTCGTTTACTTTGGTGATTTTTCGTTCCGTAGCGATAGGCTAATTGCAGCGAGAGAGAACTGCCCACAAGTTCTCTTTCAGTCTCTTGCAATATGGCAAGTCTGGCTGGAGCCAGGGCTGGCAAGGCTGCACTATTATATCTGCGCTTAAATGATGTCTTGGCCGCTTGCTTCTCCGCTCTGATTTGGTGAGAGTGCCCGTTGCCATGTCGCAGGTTCGCGCTTTTTTGATCACAACGGAGCGTGCGAAGAAGGGTGCAGGCCGCATCCGGCCTCCTTTGGCGCTTCCAATCCTTGAGAGTCCAGCAGTGCTGTCCGTCTTGGGAACCAGTGATCTGGATTCAGCCCAGCGGCTCGACCCCACCGGCAACCCCGTCCTCCCCTGAGTGCTCCACTTCAAAGGCCCCCTGCAGCGGTTCGGCGGCGATCCCTTCCTGCTCGCGCAGGTAACGGGCCAGGCCGTCGCTGTTGCCGTGGGTCACATACACCTGGCGGGCGCCAGAGTCGTGCACGCTGCGCAGCAGGCCGTCCCAGTCAGCGTGATCGCTGAGGGTGAAGCCGCGCTCGTAGCCGCGCCGCCGCCGGGCGCCGCGCACCGCCATCCAGCCGCTCACGAAGGCCGTCTGCGGGGCCTTGAAACGTTTCATCCACACCGAGCGGTGGGCTGAGGGCGGCGCAATCACCAGCCGGCCTGCCAGTGATTCGCTCCGGGGAAGTTCGCTGACCGGCCGCGTCGGCGGCAGCACGATGCCTTGGGATCGGTAGGGAGCCATCAGGGTCTGCACGGCGCCATGCAGCAGCACCTCCTCCTCCACCCCCAGCGCCGCCAATTCCGCCAGCAGCCGTTGCGCCTTGCCGAAGGCATAGGCGAACAGCAGCGATGGCCGCTCCGGTGCGGCCTTCCACCAGCTCAGGATCTCGGAAGCAACCTCCCGGCCCGGCTGCCAGCGGTAGATCGGCAGGCCGAAGGTGGCCTCGGTGATCAGCACATCGGCGTGCACCGGCTCGAACGGCGCGCAGCTGGGGTCGGCATCGCGTTTGTAGTCGCCGCTGATCAGCCAGGTTTCAGCGCCGGCGCTCAGGCGGATCTGGGCGGAGCCCAGCACGTGGCCGGCGCTGTGGAACGACAGGGTGGCGTCACCCAGCTTCAGCTCCTGGCCGTAGTCCACTGCCGTGAGCGCGATGGCCTGGCCCAGCCGCTGGCGCAGCACGCCTTCGCCGCTGGCCACGGCCCAATAGGCGCCACTGCCGGGACGGGCATGGTCGGCGTGGGCGTGGGTGATCAGGGCCCGGGGCACCGGCCGCCAGGGGTCGATCCAGGCATCTGCCGCCGGGCAATAGAGCCCTTGCGGGGTGAGCTGGATCAGGCCGTCGCGGGGCAGGGCCATGGCGCGCCGGTGCGGGCGCGGCCATCCTGGCCTCCCCGTGGCGTTGACGGCGGCGGCCCCTCCCCGTTAGCCATGGACCCCGCATCGCCGTTGGCCCCATGGCACTCGACACCTATCGCGAGGAGCTGGAGGCCACCGCCGCCGCCCTGGCCAGGCCTGGCAGCGGTCTGCTCGCGGCCGATGAATCCACCGGCACGATCGGCAAGCGCTTTGCGGCGATCGGCCTGGAGAACAGTGAAGAGCACCGCCGCGCCTATCGCACCCTGCTGGCTACGGCCCCTGGCCTGGGCGAATGGATCAGTGGCGTGATTCTCTACGAGGAAACCCTGTTCCAGCAGGCTGCCGCCGTTTCAGGCCAAGCGGGCACCTCGATCGTCGATTGTTTCAAGCAGCAGGGTCTGATCGCTGGCATCAAGCTGGATCTGGGCGTTGAGCCCCTGGCCGGTGGCCTGCCCGGCGAAAGCTGGTGCACCGGGCTTGAGGGGCTGCGGGAGCGGGCCGCGAGCGCCTATGCCCAGGGCGCCCGCTTCGCTAAATGGCGGGCGGTGCTGCGCATCTCAGCCGATGGTTGCCCGTCGGAGCTGTGCGTGCGTGAAAACGCCTGGGGGTTGGCCCGCTATGCCCGCACCGTGCAGGACGAGGGCCTGGTGCCGATCGTGGAGCCGGAGATCCTGATGGATGGCGACCACGACATCCTCACCACCGCCGCCCTGCAGGAATGGGTGCTGCGCACGGTTTATGGAGCCCTCGGGCTCAATGGAGTGTTTCTGGAGGGCACCTTGCTCAAGCCCTCGATGACCCTTCCCGGCGCCGACTGCTCCGAGCGCCCCAGCCCTGAGGAGGTGGCCGATTTCAGCCTGCGCACTCTCAAGCGCAGCGTGCCCCCCGCTGTGCCGGCCATCCTGTTTCTCTCCGGCGGACTGGGCGAGGAGGAGGCCAGTGTGTTTCTCTCCGCCATCAACGCTGCCGCCGCCGAAGCTCCCTGGCATCTGGGCTTCTCCTTTGGCCGTGCCCTGCAGCATTCGTGCCTCAGCCAGTGGAAGGGCCATGATTTTGCAGCGGGTCAGGCGGCCCTGCTGGCCCGCGCCAGGGCCAACGGCGCCGCTGCCCGTGGCGCTTACGTGCCCGGCTCGGAACCCTCAGACGAAAAGGGCTCGCTGTTTGTGGCGAACTACAGCTACTGAGCTTCGAGCCCCGCTTCAGGCGCTCAGTTCCAGCATCCGCTGAATCGGCGCCAGGGCCTTTAGCCGCATGGCTTCGTCGAGCTCGATCGCCGGCGCCATCGTCTCGAGGCAATGCCAGAGCTTCTCCAGCGTGTTCAGTCGCATGTAGGGGCAGGCGTTGCAGCTGCAGCCGTCGAGACCCGGCACCTCATGGAAACTCTTGCCCGGCACCTGGCGCCGCATCTGGTGCAGGATGCCGGGCTCGGTCAACACGATGAAACCTGGTGCCGGGCTGGCGGCCGCACGGGCCAGCAGCTTGCTGGTGGAGCCGATGAAGTCGGCGAGATCGAGCAGGTTGGGCTGGCATTCCGGGTGGGCGATCACTTCGGCCTGCGGCTGCTCCAGCTTCAGCCGCAGCACGGCCTCCTCGCTGAAGGTTTCGTGCACGATGCAGCTGCCGGGCCAGAGGGTGAGCTCACGGCCACTCTGTTGGGCCACCCAGCGGCCGAGGTTCTGGTCGGGGGCGAACAGGATCGGCCGCTCGGCGGGCAGCTGCTGCACCAGGCGCACGGCGTTGCTGCTGGTGCAGATCAGGTCGCTCTGGGCCTTCACCGCCGC
>JABMPN010000089.1 GCA_013203655.1 Cyanobacteria bacterium bin.51 | reverse complement strand
GGCTGCCAAGGACGGAAGGATTTGGGCTTTTGCATGCTCCATTCTCTCGCCCAGATCCATTGCAGTCAAAGGGTTCTGGGCAGATCAGTGGGCGTCTGCGGAGAAGCCCGTCACTGATCTACGCGCAACAGGCTCCTAGCTTCCCGGTGCAGGCTGTACACATCGGTCGGGCCTACAGACCAAGAAAGACAGAGGAGTTCATCCAGCAGTTGGCGGCCCATCTGCACGGCCATCACTGAGCCCCCCGTCAACCCTCTGCCAGCCCCCGACCGGCCCGCAGCACGAAGTCGGCCGTTCGCCCGTAGACCGCGGCCTTCCAGCCGGGAGTGTCCACATGGAAGGCCTCCTGCATCTGGTTCTGAATCGGCCCGCGGTGGGGCGTGACCCGATCGGGGATGGCGTGCAGCCAGCTGTCGGCCCGCAGGGCCCCGAGCACATCGAGGATCGGGCGGGTGCCGAATTCGAGCGCCAGGTAGGTCACCTCGAGGGCCTGATCCAGCTCCTGGAAGGCCGTCACCAAAGCCCCGGAAACGGCCGCGGACGCCGAGCGCGCCTCCCCCACATCGCCGCTCTGTGGGCCGGCGTCCCCCGGGCCGCTGGCGATGCTTGTCACCTCCGGCCCGAACCAGCGCCGCGCCCGCTCCAGGCCCTCCACTGAATCCTGGGCATAGATCGGTTCGCCGTAGCCAAGGGGGCCCAGACCGGTGTGGATGTCGAGCACCGCCAGGCGTGTGGTGCTGGCGGGGATGTGTTCGCGCAGAAGACGCCGGAGCATCCTGTTCGACCAGCAGGCCTGTGTACCGCCATAGAACAGCCCCGTCGGCCGGGTGTACTGGCCGCGTTGCAGCACCGCCTGATAGGCAGGGATCCCGCAGGCCACGATGCGGCGCTGCAGCTCCCTGTCCGCCTCCAGCCGGCTGTGACCGTCCCAAGACTCCGGGACCAGGCAGTCATGGATCGCCTCGTAGGCGGAGCAATCCGGCAATGGAGCACTGAAGTCGCGGAAGTTGCGATTCAGATCGATGTTGTCCTCGTTGACCCGCCGGTGCCAGGCGAACCCGTAGGGATTGAGGGCATGGATCAACAGCGTGGCGGTACCCGGCGGCAGGTTGCTGTGCAGTTGATCGACGCAATATCCCACCTGGATGCCGGAACCGCAGCGGCCTTCCACCCCGTGGGTTCCGGAGATCAGCAGCAGCATCGCCTCCGGTGGCTGCTCCGCACCAAGAACGGCGACGTCGATGCACAAGGGCTCACCCTCAGGCCCCCGCTGCTCCGGCAGGGCATGGGCGCTGAGCTTGGCCCCGGCGGCTTCAGCCGCCGACAGGAACTTCTCGCGGGCGCTGGCGTAACCGGGCGCGAAGAAATCGCAAGTGGGCATGGACAGTCAGCCGGTTGGGGAAGGACCAGAAAGCTCCAGGCTGGCAAGCGACGGAAAGACTCCGCGCTCCTGCTCGGAAGGCCCCGCTCCAGGGGGGCATACTGTAGGAGGGATTGCCTATCCGGCCGTTCCTGCCAGGGTTGGGGCTTACGCGCCAACCGGTTCGTGGACCTCTCCGCCTGGCTCGAACCCGCTCTGCCTGCCTTGCGAACCCCCGCCGGGGCGGTGGCCTTCGTGCTGCTCTATGCCCTGTGGGTCACGTTGCTGCTGCCGGGGATCTGGGCGTCGATGCTGGCCGGGGCGCTCTACGGCACTTTCTGGGGCAGCCTGATCGTGCAGCTTGGGGCATCGCTCGGAGCGATCGGCGCCTTCCTGCTGGCCCGTCACCGGCTGCGCGGCTGGTCCCGCCGCCGGCTGGGGAGGTTCCCGAAGCTGCTGGCAATCGAGCAGGCGGTGAGCCGGGAGGGTCTGAAGCTGGTGGTGCTCACCCGGCTGTCGCCCGCCTTTCCCTTCAGCCTGCTCAACCTCGCCTACGGGCTCAGTGAGGTGAGCCTGCGGGATTACACGCTCGGGCTGGTGGCGATCCTGCCCGGCACGGTGCTGTTCTGCGCACTGGGGGAGCTGGCCGGCGATGTGTCCCGCTTCGGGGAGGTGCTCCATGGTGAAGCCGATGCCGGCACCTGGGCCCTGCGCATTCTGGGCCTGGCCGCCACGGTCGGCTCGATCGGGCTGGCGGGCCGGGCCGCACGCAGGGCGCTGGAGCGCCAAAACGGGGGTTGAAGCGCCGTTGGCCCCCAACTGGCCAGCTAAAGCTGAAAACCAGCAGCGCCGATATGCCGGCGCTCACCGCGAAGGCCATTGGAGGCCGAAGCAAAACGCGGCATCAGAACGTCGGCAAGAAATCGATCGGCAGACTCCTTCGAATCTCAGATCGTGACAATCAGAACCCCGTCGTCTGACTGGCCGGCCGCATGATGAATCTGCCCTTCAGGCAAGCCTCCATCGGGATGAACAGCAGCAATCTCATCCCTGTAATCCTGCTCAGTGGCGCCCGGAAAAAAGTCAGACAGGATATAGGCCATGAAGATACTAATTCCTGATTCGCATCTTCATGGCATTGACTGGGTCTGTCAAGCCATTGTTCCGGCATGCGCCATTGATCTACCCCGTCTGATGGAAATTTTCGGCTGGCCGTGGTTGCTGATGACCATCATCTGGCTTGCGGCGGCAAGGGGCATCGGCCTCACCACGGACCCGGCGGTTTTGTCCTTCCTGCCAGGGCATTGCACGTAACGGCACGTGACGTGCCAGCAGGCAAGCCAGCGGCAGCGGCCATGCCGGCGGCCAGGCCCCGGCCCGCGCGCAGCACGAAATCGGCCGTGCGGCCATACATCGCCGTTTTCCAGGCCGGCGTGTCGACGTAGAAGGCCTACTGCATCTGCGCCTGGATCGGCGCGCGATGTACGGTGTCGCGGCCGGGAAAGGCATGCAGCCAGCTGTCGGCGCGCAACGCGCGCCGAGCACCTCCAGGATCGGGCAGGTGCCGAACTCCAGCGCCAGGTAGGTGACCTCGGTGGCGGGCTCCAGGGCGCGGAACGCCCCGACCATGGCGCCCGAGATGGGCGCGGAGGCCGAACGGCCGCCAACCGGCAGGGCCGGACGATTCGCCAATGCGGCGGCCAGCTGGTCGAGCGGAGCGGCTGGCGCTTCGTTCTCGCTCATGCGGGTGACCTCCGGGCCGTACCAGCACAGCGCCCGCGCATACCCCTCCGGCGTGTCGCCGGCATGGATCGGCTCGCCGTACCCCATCGGGCCGAGGCCAGTGTGGATGTCGAGCACCGCCAGCTGAGCCAGGCCGGTTGGGATGTGTTCACGCAGCAGCTGGCGCAACGTCTGGTTCGACCAGCACGGCTGGGTGCCGCCATAAAACAGCCCCGTGGAGCGGGTGTACTGGCCGCGCTGCAACAGGGCCTGGTAAGCGGGAATGCCATGGGCCGCGATGCGCTGCAGCAGCGCCGCATCGGCCTGCTCCCGGACCGGACCGTCCCACTCCGCAGGCACAAGCAGGTCGTGCACGGCCTCCTAGGCGGAGCCATCCGGCAACGGCACGTTGAAATCGCGGAAGTTGCGGTTTCGATCGATGCTGTCCTCGTTCACCCGGCGGCGCCAGGCGAAGCCGTAAGGGTTGAGGGCGTAAATCAGCAGGGTGGCGGTGCCGGGCGGGAAGGCGTCATGCAGGCGGTCGGTGAGATAGCTCACCTGCACTCCCGATCCGCAGAATCCCTCCACCCCATGGGTGCCGGAGATCAGCAGCAGCATCGCCCGCGGCGGGGCCTCCCCCGCCAGCAGGGCCACATCTATGCATAATAATTCGCCGTCCGGACCGAGCTGGCCGGGCAGGCGATGGGACGTTAGCCGAGCGCCAGCGGCGCCGGCCGCCGTCAGGAACCTGGCGCGGGCATCGGCTTAGCTGGAGGCGAAGTAATCGCAGGTGGGTATGGGGGCATCTGCACAGCCCACGGGTGGAGGCCAAGCACCGCTGATGGCGTGCGCCAGTGCCCGGCAGGGCGCTGATGCAGACAGGAGCAGCGGAGTGCGGGCCCGGTGGGCTTGATCCAGCCGCCGTCAAGCGGCGCCGGCTGATCAGGTCGACTGTACGTTGATGACCACGCGGGTGGGCGTTTGGGCCAGTGGGCCGGCCCGGTGATCAGCCCCTGCCAGCCAGGCGCCGACCGCCGTGCCTGCGGGGGGCTCAGGCCAGCAGAGGGCTGGTGCTGAGGGAGGTGAACGAAAAGCCGATGATGAGGTCGTCGAAATCAAGGTCGCCGCCCCCTTTGGTGTCCTCCAGGCCGAACATGTTGGTGCCGAGCGTGCGGAAGTGGCTGAGGCCGTCGCTGTTGGCGGCACCGAAGGCAAAGAAGGTGTCGCCGTTCACGCGCGCGAAGGGAGCAAGGAAGGAGGATTCGGAAACACTGATGGCCCTGGTGCTTGTCTGATCATCTGCCACCTGGAGATTGCTGAGGTCGCGCACCAGATTGTCGGAGCGAAGGGCTGCAGCGGCATAGCCCGCATCACCCGGCCTCAGCACAGTGATGCCATCGGCAGAAAACACTGATCCCTGTGCATCCAGGGTTCGATAGAAGCCGGTGATGGAATCAATATCAGCCTCGCGGGAGAGCACGAAAGAACCGCTCACCACCTCCGTGGGAGCAAAGTTTGAGAAGTCAAGCACCGGGGCCATGCCCTGCTCCTGGCCGATCAGGGCATTGAGGCCCTGATCACTGTTGAGCAAGCTGAGCGAGAAACGCACACCACTGGTTGAAGAGAGCAACGCCTGGGCATCTGTGACACTGCCCGGTGCAAGAAAGCGGAAACGGGGATCATTCAAGCTGGTGATCTGATCAATGGTGGCATCTCTCACTTCAAAGAAACGGATGCTCTGGCCATTGAGCAAAAGGATTTCCCGATCAAAACCGCTGCCAGAGGGAAGGGTGACATCCGTATTCTCAAGGCTGGAGAAGAGGGTCTGGGCGCGGCCCTTCACAAAGCTGGGATCAGCCAGCAGGCTGGCGGCACTGGCCACCTCTGAGCTGTCCAACACCACATAGCCGATCTGGTTCGTCGTGGAGGCGCGGTTACTGAGGCTGGCGCGCAACACCAGGCTGGCAGGCGCAGAAGCCTTGCTGGAATCGCTCAGCGTGAGCAGGTTGTTGCTGAGGCTGAAGACCGGATTGAGATCAACCACTGCCGCGGCAGAGACTCCCCCAACCACACCATTGACCAATCCATCTCTATCCCCTGAGCCGCCATCCGCAAGGCTGAAACTCAGAAACTCGGCGATGCCATCACCATTTCGGTCGTAGAAACGGGCCCCACTCCGCCTCAGGGGGTCATAGATCAGTGGCGCCAGTGCACCGGATGCATCAATGGAGAAGTAACCGAATCGCCTGGCCGGCTGGCGTCCATTGGGGCCGGAAAAGAGCTCCTCCGCCAGGACATCCGCCAGATCGAAGCTGACGGTTGCCTGCGAAAACCAAGGAAAGAGATCCAGGGTGAAGTCAAGCGCCCGCTCACCCAGCTCGAATCCATCCGCAGCAATGAAGCGTTGATTATTCATTGAGCTCGCGGACACCCGAGCACCGGTGGCCAGCCCCCGCACCGGCCCGCGGAGGATGCCGCCATAGACATGGATCGCAGAGATGATGGTGTCGTCTTCGGACGGCTGAGGAGGCGTCTCTGGCCCCGCAACCGGGGCAGTGCCGAGGGCCAATTCCGGCACGAACGGGGTCACAGCCTTGCCGTCGTAGAGGCCCAGGGTGATGTCAAGCCCTGCCAGATCTGCCGCCGTCAACCCTGCAGGAGCCGTGAAATTGAGCGTTGTGTCGCGGCTGGCCAGCCAATCGGGCCCTTCAAGCACGACAAGCCGCAGTGGGTCGTTGTCGGGGTCCGTGCCGAGGGTGGCGAAGCTCTGAAAGCTCTCAACCCCTGGGAGCAGGGTGAGCGTGGGCCGGTTGCCCGCCGCCAGGATCTCTGGAGCGGCGTTGGCGATCACGCCAGCTGCCTCCAGGGCCTGCCGGATCGCCAGCCAACTGCCCTGGGCCAGAACCCCATCGATCAGAGCAACGTCGCGGTAGGGCTCAAAATCGTTGATCCGAAGCGGATCAGCGCTCAGGTCCCGTTCGGAGCTATCGATCAGGAACTGATCGGCCTCCCCATCCACCAGGGCGGCACCGGGGGCGAGGCCACCGGTGCGGGTGCCGGTGATCAGGCTGCCGCCCACCACCACATCCATCGCCTGACGCAGAAAAAACCGATCGGGGCCGATCCCGCCCACCAGCCAGTTTTCGCCTCGGCTCTCGCTGTTGAAAAGAGCGTCGGCGCCGGCGCCACCATCAACGCTGGAACCCACGCCCACAAAAATCCGGTCGGAGCCGGCAGAGCTGCGCACCTGCACGCCTGCCAGCTGGATACCGTTGCGGGGGAGAACGCCAAACGCAGCCGGATCCAGCAGGGTCTGGGCGCCGTTGGACTCCACCACCAGCCCGGTGATCAGGTCCAGCTCCTGCCAACCCGCTTGCCAGTTGATCCGTGCGATGGAGCCTGGGGCACCGGGGACAACATCGTGGGGAAAGCCGGTGGCGGGAACTTGCATCGCGGGGATGGCGCTGATGGGCGGAGTTGGAGGCAGATCTGGCCTGAACATCTGTTCAGCGGACCGATGGATCGGTGAGGGTGTCCCGCACTTCCGGCTGATGGATCGCTGTGGAGCGAAAGCGAGGCTGATCACAGCAGGCGATCTGTGTTTGCCCGATTCGATCTGCAGTGCCGGAGATACGGCCGGTCTCCAGGGGCGGAGACCGGCGTCACCGCACGTGCTCAGGCCAGGGCGAAGTTGGCCTGGTTGTTGAGCGTGGTGGCACTGAGATTCACGAAGTGGCCCACTTCGGTTTCATTCACCTTCAGCAGGGTGTCACCACCCACCTGGGTGAAGCTGAGTGCCCCGAAGTCCACACCGCGCAGGCCCACGAGGTCTTCGCCGGGAGTGAAGTCCATCACGAACTGCTTGGCGCCCGGCAGATCACCCACGGCACTCACCAGCCAGAACTGATCGGCACCATCGCCACCATTGAGATAGTTGGTGCCGGCACCTTCCAGGATGGTGAAGAGGTCGTTGCCGGCGCCGCCGAGGGCGCGGTTGCCGGCGCTGCCGATGATGAAATCGTCATCGCCGCCGCCGCCGCTCAGGCGGTTGTTGTCACCACCGGTGGCCCAGATCTGATCGATGCCGCTGCCCCCGGTGATCACATCACGGCTGCCGGCGAACACCACATCGGCGCCCGAACCGGTGAATAGCGTGTTGCCTGAGCCACCCGTGATCTCGATGTCCACGGTGTCGTTGCCGGCACCGGTGAAGACCGTGTCGAGGCGGCCGTCAAAGCCATCGATGGTGGACACGCCCGGCAGGGTGGTGTCGTCAGCGGCGCTGCCGAGGCGGACTGGATCGACCACCTCATCGCTGCGCACGGCCAGGTTCTGCAGGCGGGTGTCGAGGGCCTGGGCCGTGTCCGCGGACGTGAACGGACTTGCGGGGGAGTGATTGGCCACCAGGAATTCGGCCAGGGCGTCCTGCTCGGAGCCGTTGGGGGCGAAGGTGGCGGTGCCGCTGGGGGTGGCGCCGGTGTCGGTGATGTCCACCCGGTCGGGGTTGGCAAGGCTGGCGAAGGGGTAGCCGTCGCCGCCGCTGGCCAGGAAGTCCAACGTCACCATGCGGATGGTGCGGTTGGGGTCACCCACCACCGCGCCGCCGCGCACCACGATGTCGAGGTCGTTGCCGGCGTCGTCCTGAACGGCCAGCGACACCACCCGGGATCCGGCCGGGCGGTTGAGGTCGTAACTGAAGGCCAGGCCACCCACCTGGGGGAAGCGCCCCTGGTTCACGCCAGCGGCGATGCCGTGCTCAATCAGTGCTTTCAACTCCGAGGGGGTGACGCTCACCAGCGTCAGCCCGTTGTTGAAGCTCAGGGCGTTGGCGATGTCGTTACGGGAGATACCGCCCTCCGGCTTCACCACGTTGCCCTGGGCATCGAACACCGCGGCGGTGGGCAGCCGTTCAGGCACCCCATCCACCGAGCCGGTGGGCACCAGCGACTGGCCGATCGAGTTGCGGATGCCGCCGCCATTCTTGAGCGATACCAGCACGGTGGGATCGATCTGGCGGGCGTAGGCGAGGTTGGCGTCGGCGGTGAGGTTGCCGAGGTTGGTTTCCTCGCTGCGCACCCCCGGGTTGCGGTTGCCGTTGAGGAACACTTCGCTGATACCGAAGGTTTCCGATTCCTGGGCAATGATCACCTCGCGCAGCTCATCGACCACCGCCTGCACGCGGTCATCGATGAAGGCCTCGGCATTGAGGGCCGCCACGCCCGCCGCATCGGTAAGGAAGGCCCCGCTGATGGTGGGGTCGTAGCTCTCGGGGATGATCACGCCGGCGGCATCGAAATCGAGCACCAGGCGGCCCAGATACTTGTAATTGCCGTCGGTGTTCACCACGGCCACCGGCCTGCCGTCGGCGTCCGTGGTCACGATCGGATAGATGCCCTGGTTGCTGTCACCGGGGCGGAGTTGATCATTGCTGTCGAACAGACGGGTGTTGGAGCCGCCGGCCACGATGATGTCCACATGGCGCAGGCGCTCGGCCAGGGCCTGCTCGATGCTGAGCTGCTGCATGTGGGCCAGCAGGATCACCTTGTTCAGGCCGGGGTTGGCGGCGATCAGGGCATCCAAATCCGCCTGGATTTCAGCGGCGAGGGCATCGAGATCGGCGGCGGTGGGCGGGCCGCTGAAGCTCGCCGGGGCCACACCCACACCGCCAGGGCTGGAGATGCTGCGCAGCGAGGGTGTAGTGGCTCCAACCACACCCACCTGCTCGCCGTTCACATCGAACACCACACTGCTGCTGATGCTGCCGGGGCGGGGCGCCTGGCCGCCGGGCACCACCAGATCGGCGAGGTTGGTGTCTGTGGAGAAATCGAGGTTGCCGCTGAGGTAGGGGAAGGCGGTGCCGGGGAAACCGTCGTCGGCATTGCCGGCGATCAGGTCTCGGATCACCGCGGTGCCCTGGTCGAACTCGTGGTTGCCAAAAGCGATCGCCTGCACGCCGAGGGCGTTCTGGATGAGCACATCGCCGCGGCCCACTGCGCCGAAGGACTGGGCCGAGGCTCCATACACCAGGCCGGGAATCCAGGCATCGCCACTGGAGAGGGTGAGAGTGTTCGTGAAGCTGGGGATGCCGTCGAGGTCGATGTCCTCGGCGCGCAGGGCGTTGAGCACGCCGGAGAGGCGTGGGGCGTCTTCGAGGGCGGAGATGCCGGCTTCCTGGTCGGACAGGTGGAACAACTGCAGGCGGAAGGCGCTGCCTGCGGGCAGCGGCGCGGCGCTGGTGATGCTCACCACATCGTTGCCCTCGCTGCTGGCGATCACGCCGGCCTGCTCACCAGCAGCGCTGCGCAGGAAGGTGATGCCCTCGATGCGCTCGGCGCCGGGGAACACCACCGGATCCACCGCCGCCACGTTGTAGGGATCGGTGACATCGAACACCGCCGCCACGCTGGTGGTGGTGCGCTCCAAGGCCACGAAGGCGTAGGTGCGGCCGGCCACGGTGGCGATCTCCACCATCTCGGGCTCGGTGCCCTTGTCATCGTCGCGGTTGCCGGCCATCAGGCCGAGGCTGTTGGCCAGTTCCTCCAGGGCCGAGCTGGAATCGAACACCACGTTGCCCTGCTCGTCGAAGATGCGCAGCGAACGGGAGCCGATGCTGAACGGCTTGTCGATCAGGCCATCACCGTCGATGTCGCCGGTGTCGTTGAGCAGGTTGAGACGGGTGCCGCTGATGCCGGCGGCGGCCTCGAAGGCGGCATTCAGCGCGGCCACGCCGGGATGATCACGGAAGGCGGTGCCACTCACCGGATCATCGCTGTTGGCCCGGGTGAGATCGAAAAAGATGTTTCCTTCATCAGGCTCGTATTCGCGCGAATCGCCTTCACCCGCTGCCAGCAGGAAATTGCGTCCCTGGGCATCGGTGAACGCGGCAATGCCATCGGGCATGGTGAGGCCGTAGAGCGGTAATCCGCTGACGGGGAGATATTGGTTGCCGCCGCCGCTGCTGCCGTCCACGTCCCGGTCGGAGCTGTCGAAGCCGGCGCCATCGAACTTCACCACGGTGATCGTGTTGCCGCTGGCGCCTTCGGTGCCGAAGTCGTTGTCGTAGTTGATCACCAGAGCGCCGTCGTCGCGGATGGTGAGGCCTTCCGGCTTGTCGAAGCCCAGGCTGCCGCCGATGGAGGGCAGGTTGAACAGCTCAATCTTGTTGGCCAGCCGGATGCCGGCCTCCGCCAGCACATCAGCGCTGGAGGCACTGAAGATGTCCGGGGTGGCCGGGTTGCTGTCGTGGTCCACCAGACTGCGGCGGTTATCGATCAGCTCGGGGCTGGCCAGGCTGATCGCCCCCAGCCAGCCGTCCGTGGCCGGGTTGGCGGCGGTGGTGAGCGGCAGGGTGTCGGTGGCACCGCGCAGATCCACCTCGTACACATGCTTGAAGCCGGTGAGGCTGCGGCTGCTGTCGCGCTCCATCACCAGGAACACACCCCGCTCGGCGTCGTAGGCCACGTCGCCGATCTTGTCCTGGCCAGGGCGGCCGCTCAGCAGGTAGAGGTGCTCCTTCACCGGGGCGCCGGTGGCCGGATCGATGGCCAGGATGCGGGTGAGCTCGGAGCGGCTGCGGCCTTCGGTGACGCCGTCACCGTTGGCATCCACATCGAGAGGGCTCTGCATGAAGGCATAGAGCAGGCCGTCTGTGGGGTTGAAGGCCATGCCCTCGATGCCGCGGTTGGCCCAGCGGTTGCCGTAGATGGCGGGCAGGATGTCCATCGTTTCCGCGCCGATCGGGCTGGCGCCACCCACGTTGTGCTGGGCCGCCAGCAAGGTCTTTTGGCCGGCGGGGATGTAGCGCTGAATCAGGTTGCCGCTGACCGCATCAAAAATGGAGATCTGGCCGCGGTATTCGTCGCCGACGGCGAATACCTGACGGTCGTTGCCGCCGATGTCGAGGGTGAAGAGCGAGACCGTTTCCGAATCGATGCCGAACGGGTCGTAGCTGAGCAGGGCGTTGGCGGAATCGATCGGCACGTCATCCTTGAGGGCCAGCTGGGGCAGGCCGGTGAGCGGGGTGCCATCGGGGCGTTTGAGGCCGATCCGGCCCAGCTCGGTGACGGCGCCGGTGGCGCGATTCATGCCCAGCTTGTAGATGGTGGGCTGGAAATCGGGGTCGAGAAACTGACGCTGACCGGCGATCAGATCACCGTTGGGGCCTCGATCGGTGACGGAGTAATAAACATCCAGCTCGGTGCCATTGATCGTTTCCTTGCCGGCGAAGAATAGGCCGGAGAGACCACCGGACTGCACGCCCTCGGGCTGGTTGCTGGCCCCGGCGGCATACTCCAGCTCAAATTCAAAGTTGTCGGCACTGGCCACACCGCGTGACCAGTCCTTGATGCCGGCCGAGAAGATGGTGCTGATCGCCGGTGCGGCGCCGCTGAGATCGAGCACGGCGATGGCGTTGTTCTCCTGCAGCGAAATCCAGGCGGTGTTGCCATCGGCGCTGATGGCAATCGCTTCCGGCTCGATGTCCTGCGCCAGGGTGGTGGTCACGCCCAGGCGGCTGCCGATGCGAACGCCGCGGTTGATCAGCTCCGCCCGGCGGTTTTCCCAGGCCTCGAAGCCCACGTTCTGCACATCGGTGGCGGCGGGAGCCAGGGGTGTGGCCGCCAGGTAGCCGCTGGTGTTGATCAGGGAGATTGAACCGACCGGATCAATGGTGTATTGGGAGTTCGGCTCACCTTCGTTGGTCACCAGCAGCTTGGTGCCGTCGTTGCTGAACTTGACCTGGTCGGGCAGGGCCCCCAAGGTCACCGTGCTGATGTGAACGGGCAGGGCCGGGTTGGTGAGGTCGTAGAACTGTACGAAACCAGGGTCGGTCTTGACCGCGTTCTGCACCGCAACGGCGAGCAGATTGCCAAATACCGCCGCGCTTTGCAGGGTTTCACCATTGCCGGTGGAGGTGGCGCGGGCCACCGCCTGCGGGCTGGCCGGATCGCGCAGATCGCTGACGACGATCGCCCCGGATCCGCCACCGACGGTATAAAGATATCCAGATTCAGGGTTGTAGGCAGATATTTCCGAGTTGGCTTCCAGTGAAGCAATGTCGAGTGTGCCCCCATTCGCCGCAATCGCAGGATTAATCGCGGAAAAAATCAGAGACATTGCCCAGAAAGTGCGTTGACTTCACCTTCTATTGATCCATACATCCCGCCACCACATCTCAAGAGCCGATTAACACCTGGCTAAGTCTGTGCCGTTCGACGGGGAAATGTGCTCCTCGCCACAGCGCGCCGTGACAGCGCTCACACCCGAAGCTGGCAGGGCAGTAGTGATGCCTCAAGCGTCATTGCGCATCCGAAGTGCTGATCCCGATCCGCTCAGATATCCCCGCATCTTTCTTCGGCGCTGTGCTATCGATTAGTTTCTGTGTCGATCACAACCCTCAGGCCGCAGCCCCGGGCCGGAGGCCGCCTCAGGGCGCCAGCAACTCCAGCAGAGCCGCCTCATCCAGCACCGGCACCCCCAGGCCTTCGGCCTTGGCCAGCTTGCTGCCGGCCTCCGCTCCGGCCACCACGTAACTGGTCCGGCGACTCACCGAAGCGGTCACCTTGCCGCCGGCCGCTTCGATCCGGTCCTGAGCCTCGCTTCTGCTGAGGCTGGGGAGGGTGCCGGTGAGCACGAGGGTCTTGCCGGCCAGGGGCTGATCCTGCCCAGCCCCGTCGACCCGGCCCGCACCGGCGTTGACCGCGGCCGCCTCCTGCCGCTCGGCCGCACTGGCCTGCAGCGTCAGCCCCAGGGCGGTGAGATCGGCGAGCAGGGCCTGGTTGGCGGGGGTGGCGAACCACTGCGCCAGCGACTGGGCGATCTCCTCACCGATGCCGAACACCGCCGTGACCGTCTCGGGATCGTCGCGGGCCGCCTCCGCCAGTTCCGCCGCGCTGGGGAAGGCCCGCGCCAGCGCCCTGGCGTTGACCGCCCCCACGTGATGGATGCCCAGCCCATAGAGCACCCGGTGCCAGGGGCGTGGGCGGGAGTTCTGCAGGGCCCCCACCAGATTGGCGGCCGATTTCTCGCCCATCCGCTCCAGGCTGGCCAGCAGCGACGCATCGAGCCGGTGCAGATCGGCGATCGAGCGCACCAGACCTCGGTCCACCAGCTGCTCGATCAACTTGCTGCCCAGCCCGTCCACATCCAGGGCCCCCTTGCTCACCCAGTGGCGCAGGGAGCCGCGCAGGATCGCCGGGCAGCTGGAATTGACGCAGCGGGTGGCCGCCTCGCCCTCCTCCCGCACCAGCTCCGAGCTGCACTCCGGGCAGGTGTGGGGCAGCCCCAGCCGCTCGGCGCCCGCGGGCCGCAGCTCGCTCAGCACCCGCACCACCTCCGGGATGATCTCGCCGGCCTTGCCCACCACGATCGTGTCGCCAGCGTGGAGATCCAGCTCCGTCAGCCGGTCGGCGTTGTGGAGCGTGGCGCGGCTGACGCTCGTGCCCGCCAGCGGCACCGCTTCGAACTCCGCCACCGGCGTCACCGCGCCGGTGCGCCCCACCTGGACGCCGAGCCGCAGCAGCCGCGTGGGGGCTTCCTCGGCGGCGTACTTGAGCGCGATCGCCCAGCGCGGCGCCTTCTGGGTGAAGCCGGCCTGCTCCTGCAGGGCCAGATCGTCGAGCTTCACCACCACCCCATCGGTGGCGTAGGGCAGGCCGTGGCGTTTCTGCTCCCAGGCGGTGAAGAAGGCCTGGGCGGCGGCCAGATCCGGGCAGCGGGCGCAGTCGGGATTCACCCGGAAGCCGGCCGTGCGCAGCCACGCCAGCGCTTCCCACTGGCTGCGCGGGCCCGCCTCGGGCAGATGCAGCGTGTAGGCGAGAAAATCCAGGTGCCGCGCCGCCACCACCTTCGGATCGAGCTGGCGCAGGGTGCCGGCGCAGGCGTTGCGCGGGTTGGCGAAGGCAGGCTCGCCGCGGCCCAGCCGCTCGGCATTGATCGCCGCGAAGGTGGCCTCCGGGATGAAGGCCTCGCCGCGCACCTCCAGCCACTCCGGCGGATCCTCGAGCCGCAGGCGCAGCGGCACACTCTGGATTGTGCGCACGTTGGCGGTGATCTCCTCGCCGCTGCGGCCGTCACCGCGGGTGGCGGCGCGGACCAGCACGCCGCGCTCGTAGCTGAGCGCCAGGGCGTTGCCATCGATCTTCAGCTCACAGACCAGGGCCAGATCCTCTGTCTGAGCACTTGCTTCCGCCGCCGCGTCTCGCCCGACATCCGCTTCTCCCCCCGGCGCAGCCTCAGGCTCTTGCCCTGCCACCGGATCCGCCCCGGCCGCGGCCGTTTTCACGAGCACCTTCAGCAGACGCTGGTGCCAGGCGGCGAACTCGGCCGCATCAAAGGCGTTGTCGAGGCTGAGCAGACCGATGCGGTGCTCAACCGTGGCAAACCCCTCGGCCGGTTCGCCGCCCACCCGCTGGGTGGGGCTGTCGGGCCGCACCAGCTCCGGGTGGGCGGCCTCGATCGCCAGCAGCTCGCGGTAGAGCCGGTCGTAGACCGCATCCTCCAGCTCCGGCGCATCCAGGACGTAATACGCGTGAGCGGCGCGCTGGAGCAGGCGGCGCAACTCCGCGGCCCGGGCCTGGGGGGAAGGGTCGGCCATGGGGCACGGCGGAACGTTCGGGGGGGAGGGTTCAGGCCGCCGCCAGCCGGCTGATGCGATCCACCCGCCAGGCCTTATTCACCTTCACGAAGGTGAAATCGAGGGGCAGCTCATCCTTGGCTTCCGACTTGAGTTTCACCGTGAGGATCACCTGACCGTCCTGGAGCCGGGGCCGGCCGGACTTGAGGTTGCGGTACTTGTTGAGCTGCAGGCCCGCCAGGAAGCGGATGAACTGCTGCCGGTTCACGTGGGAGCGGTAGTTCCTGGTGGTGAGCAGGTAGGCGCCGTCGATCTGACCGGAGGCCACCTGGGTGAAGAACTGCTTGAGCAGCGGGTTGATGCCGCGGGCGCTGAGCACCAGCTTCACCGCCGTGATCGTCCAGTACAGGAGCAGGGCGCCGGCACCGGCCAACAGCAACTTGGTGCCGATTGTCTGAGCCAGACCCCAATCCATCGCGTGTGCCGGTGCTTTCCAGCTCAGGAGTCTGACCGACCGCCCCGCCAGACTGGCGGCGACCAGGCCCGAAGCCGAAGCGGCATGCCCCTCGCACCCCTGCTTCCCCTCTTCCATCGCCTCGATCGGGAGCACTTCGACGGCGCCCTGGCCCCGGCCGGCCGCCGCCTGGTGGAGTTGCGCTGGAGTGACGGCCGCATGCGCCGCACCGCCGGCCTCTACCGCCGCGGTCGCCGCGCCGATGGCTCCGACCTCTGCGAGATCGTGCTCTCGAGGCCCCTGCTCGAGCCGCTGCCGCAGACCGCCATGCTCGGCACCCTCTGCCACGAGATGATTCATGCCTGGATCGACCGGGTGCTGGGGGTGCGCGAGGTGCATGGTCCCTGCTTCCGGGCCCGCATGGCGGAGATCAACAGGGCGCAGAGCGACTTCGAGGTGAGCCTGCGCCACCATTACCCCCTGCCGCTCCAGACTGTGCGCTGGCTGGCGCGCTGCCCGTGCTGCGGTGTCACGGCTCCCTACCAGCGCCGCGTGCGGGGCGTGGCCTGCCGCCTCTGCTGTGACCGCCTGCACGGCGGTCGCTGGAACCCTGCCTGCCAGCTGATCTTCGAGGCCGGTGTTTGAGAACGCCGCCCCTTAAGGTTCGCCCTTCTGCCCTTCGCCCGTTTGGACCTTTTCCTTTGGGTGCTGCAAGTCGGCGGTGTTTCGATCGCCCTGCTGGGGCTTGGCCGGGAGCGTTGGCTCAGGCGACGCAGGGCGCTGCGCCACAGCCGCTAACGTTGGGCAATCAGCTTCGTTTGAGTAGGCTAGGGTAGCGCGATGAACGGTTCTGGTGATCCCGTCCGTCGGGGTAAGCGCCGATCAGCGGGATCCACCCTGGATCAATGGGTGACCGCCGGGCGGCAGCTGGTGGATGGGGTGGCCGGAGCACGCCCAGGCTCCCGGACGCAGGCCCGTGGTGGCGAGCGCGGCCGAGAACGACCCAGCGAACGACCCAGTTTTAAAGGGGTGGGGCGCTGGATGGAAAACCAGCTCGACTCGTTCATGGAGGAGGAAGACGACTGGTCCGAACGCTCCCCGGAGTCGTGGCAGCAATCGATCCCGGAAGAACTCCGGTCGCCTCCAGCTCCGTTCAACGATCGAATCGAGGCCGAACAAGCGGCCGCTCCGCCCCCAGCCGCCCCTCAGCAGCGCCGTTTGCTTGATGCAATCTCCCGCCGGGCGGCCCCGCTGCTGCCGCCAGCATCGGCTTCGCCCAGGCCACTGCCCCGCTCCAGCCGCCGCCGCCCCTGATCGCCGCGCCGGTGCTGCCCCTAGGTTGGAATTTACTCGTGATTTCTTGAGCAAGCCTGATGAGCAACCTAATTGTGGTGGGGTTCCCCTCGGTTGATGAGGCCGATAAGGTTCGCCGTGAATTGGTCAACATCCAGCAGGAACATCTGATTTCCCTGGAAGATGCGGTAGTGGTCGAGCATGACGAGCAGGGCCATGTGCAGCTGCGTCAGGCCGTGAACCTCACCGCCGCCGGAGCCCTTGGTGGGGGCTTCTGGGGCTCACTCGTTGGCCTGCTCTTCCTTAACCCCCTGCTCGGGGCCGCTGTCGGTGCCGGCGTGGGTGCCGCCTCGGGCGCGCTCAGCGATCTGGGCATCAACGATGGCTTTCTGCGGGAAGTGGGCGAAACCCTGCCGAAGGGCAACGCCGCCCTTTGCCTGCTGGTGCGTGACGCCACCCCCGATCGGGTGATCGAGCGCCTGCGCCGCTTCGCTCCCCACGCCAAGCTGCTGCGCACCAGCCTCAGCCACACCGACGAGGACCGCCTGCGTGAGCTGCTTGAAAAGAGCCGTCAACAGGCCGAGGCCCTGCGCCTGGGTTCGGCCTAGGAGCCGCTGCTGGGGCTGCTGGGGCCAAGCCAGCGCTCCAGGGCCGGGGAGAACACCTCCCGGATCACGGTGAGTTCTCTGCCGCCACGGAAGAAGCGGTAGTGACGGCTCCAGTAGGGGCCTTCCTCGCCGAACCCCTGCTGCAGCCAGCTCGCCTGCACCCGTGCGAGCCCATCAACTTCGCGGAACAGCTCGGCCCGGTCGGCGCTGAGGCTGCGCCAGATCGGCAGCTGCCGGTCGCGGAGACTTTGCTCCGCTTCCGTCTGGTTCCACCAGCTCTCGGCCCAGGCCAGGGCCTGGCCGCCGCAGCGCAGCCAGACCTGCCGTCGCAACAAGGGAGGGCTCAGTTCGGCGACTTCTGCCGGTACCCGGCTGTCCCCGGCTGAATCCGGCGCCATCGCGATCAGCTCCACTTCAACCGGGGCGCCGGTGAGCAGCTCCAGGTGCCGGGTGGGGCTGCCATCACCGAGCAGCAGCAACCGCCAGGGACCGCTGAGTTCGGCAGTGGTCCTGGCCTCAGCCAGCGCTGCAAAGGAACATTGCCAGAGGGGCTGCGGTGAGGGGAACGACAAGCCCAGCTCCGCTGGGCTTTGAACGGTGCTGGGGGAAACGGCGCCCGTCATTGCAGCTTGCGGGAGCTTCAGCCTATGGATTTTCGTTGGCCCAGGGTGGGCTCAATGGGCCAGGATCGACTCAACCTTTCGGTCCCTTCACCGGAACGGGGGCCTTGCGCCGCTGCAGCTCGAGCCAGAGCAGGAGGGCGGTTACGTCCGCAGGGCTGACCCCGGGGATGCGGGCGGCCTGGCCGAGGCTGAATGGCCCCACGGCCGTGAGTTTTTCGCGGGCTTCGCGGGACAGGGTGGTGATGGCGTGGAAATCGGTGCCAGCGGGGATCGGGCGTTGCTGCTGCTTGCTGACCTGGTCGATCTGTTGTTGTTGGCGGGCCAGATAGCCGCTGTATTTGGTGTCGATCTCGGCGGCTTCGCGCACATCGAGCGGCACGGCTGGATCGGCAAGGCCATGGCGGACCAGATCGGCGCTGTGGAAGCCGGAGCGGCGCAGCAGGTCGGCCAGGGTGATCGATCCCTTGATCGGCGCCCCCGTTTCCGCTTCCACCGCCGGGGCCACCGGATCACTCACCTTCAGCCGCACCGTTGCCAGACGCTGCTGCTCGGCAACGATCGCGGCCTGCTTGAGCGCGAAGATCTGCCAGCGGCGGTCATCGATCAGGCCTAGCTCGCGGCCCAGGGGCGTCAGCCGCCGATCGGCATTGTCACCGCGCAACACCAGGCGGTATTCGCTGCGGCTGGTGAGCACCCGATAGGGCTCGCGAAGATCTTTCGTGACCAGATCGTCGATCAAGGTGCCGATGTAGCTGCCCTCACGGGGGAAATGCACCGGCGGCTGGTGGCGAATCAGTCGGGCGGCATTGAGGCCGGCCACCAGCCCCTGGGCCGCGGCCTCCTCGTAGCCGGTGGTGCCATTGAGTTGCCCGGCCGCGAACAGCCCGGCCACCCGTTTGGTCTGCAGCGAGGGCAGGCACTGGGTGGCGGGCAGGTAGTCGTAATCGACGGCGTAGGCGGCCCGCAGCATGATGCAGCGCTCCAGCCCCGGCAGGGTGCGCAGCAGCTCCAGCTGCAGCCGCTCCGGCAGGCCGGTGGAGAACCCCTGCACATAGAGCTCGGGGGTGTCGCGGCCTTCCGGTTCCAGAAAGATCTGGTGGCTGTCCTTCTCAGCGAAGCGCACGATCTTGTCTTCGATCGAGGGGCAATAGCGGGGGCCTTTGCTGTCGATCGAGCCGCCGTAGACGGGCGTGAGATGGAGGTTGTCGCGGATCAGCTGGTGGGTGGCGGCGGTGGTGCGGGTGAGGTGACAGCTCATCGGCTCAGCGCTCACCCAGGCCGCCGGATCAAAGGAGAAGTAGCGACCCTCGGCGTCGCTGGGCTGCTCCTCGAGCTGATCGAGGGCCACGCTGCGGCGGTCCACCCGGGCGGGGGTGCCGGTTTTGAGACGGCCGGTGCGGAAACCGAGGGCCTGCAGCGCTTCGGTGAGCCCTTCGGCGGCCTGCTCGCCGGCGCGGCCGGCGCTCATCGATTGCTTGCCCACCCAGATCTGCCCCCCGAGGAAGGTGCCGGTGGTGAGGATCACGGCCGGCGCGGCGTAGACGCTGCCGAAAAAGGTGCGCACGCCGGTGATCCGGCCCACAGTCCCGCTGCCGGCCTGGTTGGGGTTGTTGCCCTCCAGCTCCACCTCCAGGCCTGTCACCATCGCCTCGCGCAGCTGCAGGTTCGGGGTGTGCTGCAGCAGCTGCAGCATCTGGCGGGCGTACTGGCGCTTGTCGGTCTGGGCACGCAGGGCCCACACCGCCGGACCGCGGCTGGCGTTGAGCACCCGCTTCTGCAGGGCCGTGGCATCGGCGAGGCGGCCGATCACCCCGCCCAGGGCATCCACCTCGTGCACCAGCTGGCTCTTGGCCGGCCCGCCCACCGCCGGATTGCAGGGCTGCCAGGCGATCCGATCGATGTTGAGGCTGAACAGGGCCGTGGAGATCCCCAGCCGCGCCGCCGTGATCGCCGCCTCGCAGCCGGCATGGCCGCCGCCGACAACGATCAGCTCAAAGGTTTCGGTGGGCTCGACGCTGAAGGCCATGGCTCAATGTATGGCGCCCAGATCGCCCGGGGGCTCCAGGGCGGTGGCGTAGTCGGGATCTTCGCTGCCGCCGATCCAGTCCCAGAACGTGAAGTACAGACCGAAGTGCAGGTCCGGACGACGGTGATGGCGGGAGTGGTGGGCCGGGCCGATCACCCAGCGGCCCAGCCAGTGGTGGGGAAAACGGCGGGGCAGGTGATCAAGGCCCAGGTGGTTGACGATCGCCCAGATCGTCATCGTGCTCAGCACCGCCATCAGAGTGATCAGGTGCAGTGGCACCAGCATCACCAGCAGCACCAGCACCAGGGCTTGAACCACCGCTTCGGGGGGATCGAAGGCGAAGGAGGTCCAGGGGGTGGGTTGGCGCGTGCGGTGATGGCCTTGGTGGCACCAGCTGTAAAGCCAGCGGTGGTGGAAGAGGCGATGGGTGGCGTAGTACAGAGCGTCTTGAAGGATCAGCACGGTGCAGTAACTCAAGGCGAGATACCACCAGCCGTAGGTGTCGGGCTTGGCATAGAGGCGTGTGAGCCCATGGCTCTGCAGTGAGAGCACGGCGGCCGTGGCCAGGGCGAACACGGCCGCCGAGAGCACCGAGAGGCGGATGTCGGCGCGGATGCCCTCGGCGTTCTGATGCGTCTGCTGTGGCGTGGGTGCGGGAGTTGTTTCCGGGGTGCGGGCATACAGCCACCACCAGGATCCACCAGCCAGCAGAAAATAACGGGCTAAAATAATACCGAAGAAAACAAGTCCGTAGAACACAAAGGAGTGATCGCCGAGTGAGCGGATCACTGTTTCAGTGTCGATCTGTGCGATCGGCATGGACTGGTTATCCCAAAGGCGGCGTCACCACACAGCTTAGGGACACCGCGCCGCCTTGAAACAGCCGAAATCATGGAGATACAGCAGGATCCAGCTGATCGATCGAGCAGCGTGCCGCCTGGTTTAAGGAGCCGCCAGATTGCGGAAGCGGGTGAACTGGGGCTCGAACAGCAATTTCACGGTGCCCACCGGCCCGTTGCGGTGCTTGGTGACGATCACTTCGGTGATGCCGCGATCGGCCGTTTCTGGGTTGTAGTACTCGTCGCGGTAGATCATCAGCACCAGGTCAGCGTCCTGCTCAATCGAGCCCGATTCACGCAGATCGCTGAGCATCGGCCGCTTGTTGGTGCGCGATTCGACGCCACGGCTGAGCTGGGAGAGGGCGATCACCGGCACGTTCAGTTCGCGCGCCATGCCCTTGAGGCCCCGGGTGATGCGGGAGAGTTCCTGCACCCGGTTGTCGGGGGTGGTGCCCTCCATCAGCTGCAGGTAATCGATCACGATCAGGCCCAGCTCCTTGCCCTGCTCGGCCATCAGCCGGCGGCAGAGAGAACGCATCTCCAGGACGCCGGCATTGGGCTTGTCGTCGATGAACAGCGGCAGCTGGCCCAGGGTGTTGATGCCCTGGCCGAGCCGGGGCCATTCCTCCTGCTGCAGCCGGCCGGTGCGCAGCCGCCCGCTCTCGATGCCCACCTCCATCGAGAGCAGGCGGTAGGTGAGCTGGGCTTTGCTCATCTCCAGACTGAACACGCAGACCGGCAGCTGGTGGAGCTGGGCCACGTTTTTGGCGATGTTGAGCACGATCGAGGTTTTACCCATCGCCGGGCGCCCGGCCACGATGATCAGGTCACTGCGCTGCAACCCCTGGGTGATCGCGTCGAGGTCGTAGAAGTTGACCGGAATGCCCGCCACCGAGGTGCCGAGCGAGCGGCTTTCGATCTCGTTGAAGGTGCTGGTGAGAATCTCGGCGGTGGGGGTGAGCCCCACCGACGGTTTTTCCTGGCTGATCGCGAAGATCTGCTGCTCGGCTTCATCGAGCACCTGGTCCATCGGCTTGGTCTGATCAAAGCCGAGCCGGATCACCTCGTTGCCCGAGCGGATCAGCTGCCGCCGCAGGTACTTGTCCATCACCAGGCGGGCCACCTGGTCGATTGAGGCGGTGCTGAGCGTGCGCTCCACCAGCTCCACCAGCCTGTTGCCGCCGCCCACTTTCTCCAGCTGGCCAGTGTCCGCCAGCCAGGCGGCCATGGCCGTGAGGTCGGTGGGCTTGCCCTGGCCGTGCAGCATCAGGGCGGTCCGGTAGATCTCCCGGTGGGCGTTGAGGTAGAAAGCCTCGGGACGCAGCACGTCGGCGATGCGCCCGAGGGCATCGGGGTCGAGCAGGATGCCACCCAGCACCGACTCTTCCGCCTCCAGGTTCTGGGGCGGCACCTGATCGGGAAGGGCCTCGAAGCGGGCTTCGTCCTGCTCGCGGCCGCGGCGCCGGAAGGCCGGGGTGACGTTCCCCCCGGGCTCGGGGCCGGGACCATCCGGAGCTGAAAGGGGAGCGCTGACCATGGGCCGAGGCTAGGCCGCTGCGAGGGGTTCAGCCGCCGCTTCGGCTCGGTTCAGGCTCAGTGGCTGACCACTTCGAGGTTGATCTCGGCGGTCACGTCGTGGTGGAGCTTGACCTGCACCTTGTAGGCGCCGGTGCGGTGGATTTCGGGCACCAGGATGTCGCGGCGATCCAGTTCCTTCTTGGTGGCCGCTTCGATCGCTTCGGCCACATCACCGTTGGTGACGGTGCCGAACAGCACGTCATCGCCGCCGGTCTGCTTCTTGACGGTGAAGCGACCGATCGTGACCAGGGCCGTGCGGAAGGCCTCAGCTTCTGCCCTCAGGGCGGCCTGACGTTCGGCTTCCTTGGCCCGGCGGTGCTCCACCTGGCGCAGCACCGCGGCGGTCACCGCCACGGCCTTGCCTTGGGGAAGCAGGAAATTACGGGCGTAGCCGGGGGCCACATCCACCAGTTCACCGTCCTTGCCGAGGCTGGCGACGTCTTCGCTGAGGACGACGGATACGCGTTTGGCCATGGGAGTTGCAGGAAGGTGAACGAAGGGCCGGCTCGGGTGAGCGGCCGCAAGGGCGATTGTCAAGCTTAGGTCAACGCTTGCTTGCCTCAGCCAGCGCTGCGGGGAAGACGCACGTGGGTCGCCAGACCGAGGGCACGCAGCAGGCGGATGTGCTGCCACGTGAGGTCGATCTGGGCGGGGCCGAAGCCATGGCGGGCCGAATGGGGGAAGGCGTGGTGGTTGTTGTGCCAGCCCTCACCGAAGGTCAGGGCTGCAACCCAGGGGTTGTTGCGTGACTGGTCGCCGCTGGGGTAGCGGACCTGCCCCCAGCGGTGGGTGGCGCTGTTCACCAGCCAGGTGCAGTGGTAGACGATCACCAGGCGCAGGGGGATGCCCCAGAGCACCAGGGCCCAGCCGCCGGCGCCGCTGACCGTGCCGATCCAGAACAGCAGCAGGCCCAGGGGGATCTGCAGCAGCAGGAAGTAATTGTTCAGCCAGCGGTAGTAGGGGTCGCGCTGCAGATCACCGGTGAGCCGGGGCACGGCGGCGGTGGCGGGGATGGCCTGGAACATCCAGCCCATGTGGCTCCACCAGAAGCCGCGGTGGCTGTTGTGGTGATCCACATCCGTATCGGAGAACTTGTGGTGATGGCGGTGCAGGCCGCTCCAGTCGATCGGACCGTGCTGACAGCTCAGGGCGCCGCAGGTGGCGAAGAACCGCTCCAGCCAGTGGGGCACCCGGAACGAGCGGTGGCTGAGCAGCCGGTGGTAGCCGACCGTGACCCCCAGGCAGGCGGTGATCCAATAGAGCACCAGCAGGCTGACGACCGCCGGAACGCTCCAGAACCGGGGCAGCAACGCCACCAGCGCCAGCACGTGGATCACGGCCATGAAGCCGATCGTGACCCAGCTGGTGCCGGCGGCAACAGGGGTGCCGGCTTCGCCGCGGCGGGGCCGATGCAGGGCCTCGGCGGCGGGCTGGGCGCGCCCGGCGGAAACCGGACGGGCCACACCAAGGGGCCTGGGTGCCGGGAGCGGCGGGCGGGGGCGCTGGGCGGCGAGGGTCATGGGGGGACAACTCCGGATCAATCCTTAGAATGGTAGCAATACGAATCCAGATCGAGTGGGATATCGAGAGGAAATCGAATCAGGCCGCGAAGCCTTTGCCCATCTGATCAGGGCCTGGCATGAGCGCAACGGCTGGTCCCACCGGGTTCTGCCCGGCCTGGCTGAAACCCTTGGCCTCGGGCGCATTCATAACTCCCAGGTCTCGATGCTGCGCAACCGCAAGCTGGCGGCCCCAGGCCCGGAGGTGTTCCTCGCCCTGGGGCGCATCAACCAGTGGCTGGCCAGCGCCGGCGCTGGGGCCGGCCGCTCCGAGGCGCTCGCCGGCCAGCCGGAGCTGATCGAGGCCCTCGCCAGCGGCTGCCTGCCCCTGCGCGACAACGACGGTGAGGCGCTGGGCTGCGGCCAGCTGCTGGAGATTTTCGTGGGGATCCGCCAGCCGCCCACGGCCTTCGACCTGCGCATCGCTGACGACGAAGCGGTTCAGCTCAGTGCAGCCCTGGCTGAACTGCTCAGCGGTGGTCGGCCCTGGCGATCCTGCCGCGATCAGATCCTGGCGGCCTATCCCGCCGAGAAATCCCAGCGCCGCGAACGATTCGCCGCCGTGATGGCCGGCCAGCGCGATTACAGCTCGGGCGAACTCGACAGCGAACTGCTCGATCTGCATCGCACCCTGGTGGGGCTGGGAGGGGCTGGCGCTCCGCAGCTCAGCGCCGATCAGTTCCTTGAGGTGTTGCGCCACAAAGCCCGTCTGCAGAAACAGGCGGGCAGCAGGGAACTGGCCGAGGTGATCCGTCAGGAACTCGCCGCCGCCGAGCTTTCAGGCCCGTAGCGGGCCACCCGCACGCGCCGGGCCAGGCCCAGCCATTGGAGCAGCCGGATGTGCTGCCAGGTGAGATCGAATTCGAACCAGCGCAGGCCGTGACGGGCGCTGGAGGGATGGGCGTGGTGGTTGTTGTGCCAGCCCTCACCGAAGGAAAGGATGGCCACCCACCAGCAGTTGCGTGACAGATCGGGGCTGTCGAAGTTGCGGTAGCCGAAGGCGTGGGTGGCGCTGTTGACCAGCCAGGTGACGTGATAGACGACAACCAGGCGCAGCGGAATCGCCCAGAGCACCAGGCCGAGGCCGCCACCAGGAACACCGGCCCGCTCGCCGTACCACCAGAGGGCGGCACCGAGCGGCAGCTGCAGCATCAGGAACCAGCGATCGAGCCAGCGGTAGAAGGGGTCGCGCTGCAGATCACCGGTGAAGCGCTCGACCTCGCGAACGGCGGGGATGTCGTGCAGCATCCAATCGCTGTGGCTCCACCACAGACCGCGGCCGGCGTCGTGGTGGTCGTTGGGCTGGTCGGAGAATTTGTGGTGGTGGCGGTGCAGCCCCACCCATTCGATCGGTCCGCTCTGGCAGGCCAGGCTGCCCATCAGCACCAGGGTGTGCTCCAGCCATTTGGGTGCCACGAAGCTGCGGTGGGCCAGCAGGCGGTGCAGCCCCAGGGTGACCCCGAGCACGGTGGTCCAGTAGAGAACGGCCATCACCGCCACGGCCTGCCAGCTCCAGAAGCGGGGGAGCAGGGCTGCCACGGCACCCACGTGCATCGCCAACATGAAGCCGGTGGTGCCGAGCTTGTAGACGCGCTGTTTGGGCGGCAACGGCGCACGCCGGGAGCTCACGGCGCTGCGGATGGCCGCCTCCAGGTTGTCGGAGGCGTGAACACCCGGGCTGCGCAGGGTCTGAAGGGAGGATCGCCCCGGCTGGGAAGGGGCCGGGCTGGTGTCTGGAGCGGCAACCAAATGAACTCTCGCGGATGTGGGCAGGGTGGTGTCCGCCGCCTCGCCATCCACGGGCCTGGCCCGCTGCAAGGAGCCCCACGGGGGCAAAGCTGATCACCTGGACCTGGGAGAACGGCGCTTGGCACCGCTCAATACCCGTGGAATCTAGCCGTGAGAGGAGGAAGAGCAGGCACGATGGCTCCACTCCTGAGTCCTTGGGTCATGGACGGGCAGCCGCAACGAAGCGTTCCAGCGCCGATCTCCCCCTGGGCCAGCGATCGGGTCGCCGCCGCCGTCGCCGCCATCACTCCCCTGGCGGCCCGCCGCACTGCCGCTGTCAAGCCAGGCCTGGCCAGGGTGCTGCAGGCCTTCGCAGCCGAACGGCTGGGGCCCCATCACTTCGCCTCGGTGAGCGGCTACGGCCACGGTGATCTGGGCCGGGAGGTCCTCGATCGGGTTTTCGCCCAGGTGCTGGGGGCCGAATCGGCGGCTGTGCGCCTGCAGTTCGTGAGCGGCACCCACGCCATCGCCGCTGCCCTCTACGGCGTGCTCAGGCCTGGAGACCGGCTGCTGGCCCTCACCGGCCGCCCCTACGACACCCTTGAAGAAGTGATCGGCCTGCGCGGCAGCGGCCAGGGTTCCCTGGCGGAGTTCGGCATCCACTACGACGAACTTGAGCTCGACGCCGACGGCCGGGTGGACGCTGCTGGGCTGGTCGACGCCCTGGCGGTTCCCACCCGGATGGTGCTGATCCAGCGCAGTTGCGGCTACAGCTGGCGGCCGTCGCTGGGCATCGCCGCGATCGGGGCGCTGATCGAGCGGGTCAAGGCGCTCCAACCCGACTGCCTCTGTTTTGTCGACAACTGTTATGGGGAATTCGTTGAGGCCTGCGAGCCGCCGGCGGTGGGGGCCGATCTGATCGCCGGCTCCTTGATCAAGAACCCCGGTGGAACTCTGGCCCCCACCGGCGGCTATGTGGCCGGCCGCAGCCAGCTGGTGGAGCAGGCCTGCTGCCGCCTCACCGCCCCGGGCATCGGCCGGGAGGGCGGCACCGGTTTTGATCTCTACCGCCTGCTGTTCCAGGGCCTGTTCCTGGCGCCGCAGATGGTGGCCGAGGCGCTGATCAGCGCCGAACTGGTGGGGGCGGTGTTTGCCTCGCTCGGCTACGCCATCCAACCCCTGGTGGGAGGGGAACGCAGCGATGTGATCCAGGCGGTGCGCTTCGGCGCAGCGGGGCCGCTTCAAACCGTCTGCCGGGCCTTCCAGGCCTGCTCGCCGGTGGGGTCCTATCTCAATCCGGTGCCTGCGCCGATGCCCGGCTATGCCAGTGAGCTGGTGATGGCCGGGGGCAGCTTCATCGACGGCAGCACCAGCGAGTTCTCCGCCGATGCGCCCCTGCGGGAGCCCTATGTGCTGTTCAGCCAGGGCGGCAGCCATCACTGCCACGCGGAACTGGCCCTGGAGCGGGCCCTCACCGCCCTTGAAGCGGCAGGACAGGTGCCCCCTGCCGGCCGGTTGCCCTGACCGGCGGCGTTCCGCCACAGTGAGGCACCTCTGAAATTCCGGCAGCGATGGCGCTCCCCTACCCCGACGACTGCCGTTACGCCGAGAGCCACGAATATGCCCGAGCCGAAGGCGAGCTGGTGCGGGTGGGGGTCAGCGCCTTCGCCGTGCAGCAACTGGGCGACATTGTCTTTGTCGAATTGCCGGACGTGGGCGCCAGCCTCGAGCGGGGCACAAGTTTCGGCTCGGTGGAGTCGGTCAAGGCCGTCGAAGACGTCTACGCCCCGATCAGCGGCACCGTTGAGGTGCGCAACGAGGCGGTGCTGGCCAGCCCGGAGGAGATCCAGAACGACCCCTTCGGCGAAGGCTGGTTGCTGCTGGTGCGCCCCAGTGCGGCGGCGGAACTCAACGATCTGATGGATGCCGGCCACTACCGCGCAAAGGTCGAAGGGGGTTGAAGGCGCTCGGGCGAGCCTGCCTGCCTGGCGAATATCCCTACACTCGCCCATACCCCCAATAGGCGCCAGGCCGTGACCGCAGCCCCTTCAGGACTGGCGACCGAAGCGATCGAAGCTCAGGCTTCTTTCGATGCATCAACCTCCACGCCTGCCGAGTCCAATAACGGTCCGCCGCCGCCCAGCAACGCCGGAGCGGTCGTTCTCTCTGCGTTCGTGGCGCGACACATCGGACCGTCGCCGGCCGATCAGGCACGGATGCTGGCCGCCGTTGGTTGCGGTGATCTCGACAGTTTCCTCGCCGAGGTGGTCCCCGCCGACATCCTGCTCAGCTCCGCCGAGGCGGCCGTGGGCTTGCCAGTCGGAGTGGGAGAGGCCCAGGCCCTGGCCGAGCTGCGCCAGATCGCCGCCTCCAACCAGGTGCGGCGCAGCCTGATCGGGCTGGGGTACTACGGCACCGCCACCCCGGCGGTGATCCAGCGCCAGGTGCTGGAGAACCCCTCCTGGTACACCGCCTACACCCCGTACCAGGCGGAGATCGCCCAGGGGCGGCTGGAGGCCCTGCTCAACTTCCAGACCCTGATCAGCGAGCTCACCGGCCTGCCGATCGCCAACGCCTCTCTGCTCGATGAGGCCACAGCCGCGGCCGAAGCCATGGCACTCAGCTATGGCGCCTGCAAGCGACCCGAGGCCCGCCGCTTCCTGGTTGATCAGGGGCTCTTCCCCCAGACCCTGGCCGTGCTTCAGACCCGCGCCGAACCGCTGGGCCTGGTGATCGAGACCTTTGACCCTGCCGGACTCCTGCCTGTCGGTCTTGGCGATGGTCCAGGCGAGAGGTCAGGCGACATCTTTGGTGTTCTGCTGCAGTTGCCCTGCCGCAGCGGCCGGCTCTGGGATCCCCGCGCCGTGATCGCCGCGGCACACACCGCCGGCGCCCTGGTCACCGTGGCGATCGATCCCCTGGCCCAGGTGCTGCTCGAGCCCGTTGGCCAGCTCGGAGCCGACATTGCCGTCGGCAGCAGCCAACGGTTCGGGGTACCACTCGGCTGCGGCGGGCCCCATGCCGCCTTTTTCGCCACAACGACCCAACACCAGCGCCAGATTCCCGGCCGGCTGGTGGGCCAATCGCTTGATGCGGAAGGCAACCCCGCCCTGCGCCTGGCGCTGCAGACCCGTGAGCAGCACATCCGGCGCGACAAGGCCACCAGCAACATCTGCACCGCCCAGGTGCTGCTGGCGGTGATGGCCAGCTTCTACGCCGTGCACCACGGACCCGATGGCCTCGCGGCGATCGCCCGTCGGCTACTGCTGCAGCGGGCCGCCCTGGCCCTGGGCCTGGAGCGGCTGGGCTTTGCCGTGGAGCCCGGCCCGGCCTTCGACACGCTCAGCCTGCGCACCCCGGCTGCCGCCAGCCTGCTGGCCAGCGCCGAGGCGGCCGGCTTCAACCTGCGGCCGCTGTCCCCTGCTGGCACGGCAATCAGTGGTCTGGCCATCAGCCTCGATGAGCGCACCGACACCGCCGAGCTGGATCGCTTGTTGGCAGTTTTTGCAGGAGGTGAGCAGGCCCCGAGCGCGGCGGCCTTGCTGGCCGAGCTGGAGCGCACCGCCACCAGCGCTGGCCACACGCTGGATGGCCACCTGCTGGCGGGTCTGCCGCTGCGGCAGCGCCCCTGGCTGAACCAGGAGGTCTTCCATCGCTACCGCAGCGAAACCGAGCTGCTGCGCTACATCCAGCGGCTGGTCTCCAAAGATCTCTCGCTGGTGCACGGCATGATCCCGCTGGGAAGCTGCACGATGAAGCTCAACGCTGCCGCCGAGCTGGCGCCCGTGAGCTGGCCGGAGTTCGCCGAACTGCATCCTTTCGCCCCGACCAGCCAGACCCTGGGCTACGCAAAGCTGGTGGCCGATCTGGAAGGTTGGCTGGCGGCCTGCACGGGCTTTGCCGGGGTGTCGCTGCAGCCCAATGCCGGGTCCCAGGGGGAGTATGCCGGCCTGCTGGTGATCCGGGCCTGGCACCGCAGCCGCGGCGAGGGCGCGCGCCACATCTGCCTGATCCCCACCAGCGCCCATGGCACCAACCCGGCCAGCGCCGTCATGGCTGGCCTCAAGGTGGTGCCGGTGGCCTGCGATGCCGACGGCAACATCGACCTGGCCGACCTGGAGGCCAAGGCCCAGACCCACGCCGCATCGCTGGCGGCGGTGATGGTCACCTATCCCTCCACCCATGGTGTTTTTGAAACCGGCATCCGCCAGCTCTGCGCGGTGGTGCACCGGTATGGCGGCCAGGTCTATCTCGATGGCGCCAATCTCAATGCCCAGGTGGGGCTCGCCCAGCCGGGTCGTTTCGGCGCCGATGTCTGCCACCTCAACCTGCACAAGACCTTCTGCATTCCCCACGGCGGCGGAGGTCCCGGGGTTGGCCCGATCGGGGTGGCGCCCCATCTGGTTCCCTTTCTGCCCGGCCATCCCCATACCGAGACGTCTGCTTCTGGGCCTGAGCGCCAGGCGATCGGTCCGGTGTCCGCCGCGCCCTGGGGCAGTGCCGGCATCCTGCCGATCAGCTGGATGTACGTGCGGATGATGGGCGGCGCCGGCCTGCGTCAGGCGAGTGCGGTGGCCCTGCTGGCCGCCAACCTGGTCGCCAGCCGGCTGGAGGACCACTACCCGGTGCTGTTCCGCGGCGCCGGCGGCCGGGTGGCCCACGAGTGCATCCTTGATCTGCGTCCGCTCAAGCGCAGTGCTGGTCTGGAGGTCGATGACCTGGCCAAACGGCTGATGGATTACGGCTTCCATGCACCGACCGTGAGCTGGCCGGTGGCCGGCACGGTGATGGTCGAGCCCACCGAAAGCGAGTCGCTTCTGGAAATCGAGCGGTTCTGCGCGGCGATGGTGGCGATCCGCGTCGAGGCGGCCGCCATTGAATCGGGCGCCGCCGATCCCAGCGACAACCCCCTGCGCCGCGCCCCCCACACCCTCTCTGCCGTCACCGCCGACCACTGGGATCGTCCCTACAGCCGCAGCCAGGCGGCCTTCCCGGCCGGTGAAGCCCAGCGCCGCAACAAGTTCTGGCCGGCGGTGGCCCGGATCGACAACGCCTACGGCGATCGCAACCTGGTCTGCACCTGTCCGACGGTGGAGGAGATGGCGGTCAGCGAGTGAGTATCATGCGGTCACTTCTTCAGCCGGAACGGTAGGCGGCATCTCCGCCCTACCCGGCGACTGGAAAGGGGGCTACATTCCCGGCAAACAGGGCAATCCCGTGCGGTTGCTCTCCCATGCCAGCCCGCTCCTCATACCCGGGATCATGAAAAACAACGACGGCAGCAGCAAAGGCCCCCGTGCCCCCAGCCACCTGAACCTGGCGGCCCTGGCCATTGCAGACGACAGCGCTGATGGAAGGGGTGGCAGCACTCCACAGGGCAGCACTCCGAGGAGGCGCGAACCCGAACTCCCCCCCCTGCGTGGTTCGATGGCCCATTCCCACTCCCGCGGCGAGGTCTTTCACGTTGAGGGCACCAATGTGCTGCGGGTTCCGTTTGGTGTGCGTCAGGCGCGGCGTGCCAGGCCCGAACGGCCGGATCGCTGGGTCACCCTGGTGCTGCCGTTCCAAACCTCACCAACGCCAACACCGCCTCAGGCGGCCTGATTGAGGCGCCAGTCAACCAAGGCCTTGACATCATCGAGGGAATTGGGAGGGGTGCGGAAGGGCAGCACTCCCATCGGGCTGCGCTCCGGCCGCACCAGCCAGCTGAGGTCCGGCTGGGGGAGGAGCAGGAACCCCCGGTAGCGTGCTGACCAGCGGCGGCCCTGCACCACCGCTTCCGGATCAAGATCGGGAAGGCTGGGGTCGGGCAGGGCACGTAGCTGAACCATGGTCAGCCAAAGGGAAGAACGAGTTGATTGAAGGAACGGGTGCTGCACAGTGCTGCAGCAAACGCTGCAGTCGTCGGGCCTCTTCTCAACTCTTCAACGGATTCTCAGAAAACTCACGGTTCCTGTGCCCGTCAGGACCGAGGCCCCTGCGGAGGTTGTTTTGTCTTCGATGCGCAGGGGGATCGCTGAGAATCCTGCGATTTCGCTGAGCCCCGATGGGTTTGCGTTCCGGCCCAAAGGTTTGCAGCGCTTTCCGCTGGAGGGCCGTCGGCTCGCCAAGCCCCGGCCCGGTGACCAAGGGAAAAGCGTCACTGTCAAGGCGATGGGCCCAGTGAGTGTTGCCGTTGGGTCGTCCCGTGGCGGGATTGAACCGAACGGTTGGATGGTTTGGGGAGGTTTTGGAGCAGGCGGAATGAGGCTCACCTGGTGATCTTCCCCTGAGATTGCACTCGCTACATCCTCTGAACCTCAGCCGCTTGGGCCGCGCTGCCGAAGGTTCAGCGTTCCGCCATCGGAATTTCAGCGTTCCGCGATCGGAGTTTCAACGGTCCTGCAGGTGCTCATTGATGTAATCGCGCACCTCCTCGCACCAGGCCACCCACTCCTGTTCGTAGCGGATACCGCGGCGCAGGGTGAGGAAGCGGAACTGGTCATGGAGGCTGGGGGCGGCCATGCGCTGGAATTCCTGCTGGCGCTGTAGGTAGTTCTCGAGGTTCTGCTGGTGGATCCGGCGCCGCCTCTCCAGTTCCCCGATCAGCACGGCCGGGGGCATGTTGGCGCCGCCCAGCACCCGCACCCCCAGGTCCTCCCGGATGGGTGTGGGATGGGTGGGCTCCCGGTTCCAGCGGTCTAGTTCCTCGCGGCCGGTAGTGGTGAGGGCGTAAACCTTCTTGTCGGGCTTGCCGGCCTGGGGCACCAGCTCGTGATTCAGCCAGCCCTTCGCCTCCATGGCCGCCAGCTCCCGGTAGATCTGCTGCTGGCTGGCCTTCCAGTAGCAGGCGATGGTCTCTTCGAACAGCTTGCTGATGGCGTAGCCGCTGCGGGGCTGCTCGCAGAGCACCGTGAGGATCGTGTGGGCCAGGGCCATGGCGTTGGGAGGCGCCGGCGGCGGAATTGACGGAGCCAACAACGTACCGCTAGGGTCCGGCCATACACAAAAAGTTGTTATGCACGCTGATGGGCAGCGTGGGTGGTGGTCGCCGCCCGTGCTGGGGCGACTGAGCGCTCGGCTGGAGCCCCTGCGGCGGAAGCCCAGACTGCTCGCCACCGCTGGGGTGTCGGTGGTGGTCCTGGGGGCAGGGCTGCTGGCCTGGCGCACGCTCGCCCCGGCTCCGGCCCTCGGCGGCCTGCCCGTGGCGGTGGTCACCGTCCGCTCCACCGACCGGTTCAGCACCCAGCGTCAGTTCAGCGGCGAGCTGGTGGCGACACGCCAGAGCAGCCTCGGGTTCGAGCAGGAGGGCACGGTCGCCGCGGTGCTGGTCCAGGAGGGGGATCGGGTGACCCGGGGTCAGGCCCTCGCCAGCCTCGACGACCGCCGCCTGCGGGCCCGGCGCCTCGATCTGCAGGCCCAGCTGGCGGGCGCCCAGGCCCTGCTGAGTGAGTTGCGCGCAGGCCCCCGGCCCGAGCGGCGCCAGGAGGCGGCCTCGGCGGTGGCGGAGGTGAAGCAGCAGCTGGCCCTGGCCACCCTGCAGCGCGACCGCCGCCAGGAGCTCTTCCGGCAGGGGGCCATCGCCCGCGAAGACGTAGACCGGCTGGTGAGCGAGACCGCGGCCCGCAGCCATCGCCTCGCCCAGGCCCGCAGCCGCTCCGAGGAGCTGCAGGCCGGCACCCGCACCGAGCAACTCGAGGCCCAGGAGGCCCAGGTGGCCCAGCTCCAGGCCCGGCTCCGCCAGGTCGACCTCGATCTCGACACCAGCGTGCTCAAGGCCCCCTTTGCCGGCCGGATCGGCACGCGCTCGATCGATGAGGGTGTGGTGGTGGAGCCTGGGCAGCCGGTGATCAGCGTGGTCGAGAGCGGCCCCCGCGAGGCCCGGGTAGGTGTTTCGCCGGCGGTGGCCGCGGATCTGGCGGTGGGCAGCTCCCAGACCGTTGCGGTGGGCGAGCGCACCTTCCCGGCCCGGGTGCAGGCGCTGCTGCCCGAGCTCGATGCCGCCAGCCGCACCGTCACGGTGGTGCTGACGATTCCCGACCAGACCCAGGCGGCGGGCCAGAACCTGGCCGTGGGCCAGACCGTGCGCCTGGCCCTGCGCCAGGAGCAGACCGGCCAGGGCTTCTGGCTGCCCACCACCGCCCTGGTGGCGGCCGGCAAGGGGCTGTGGGCGGTGTATGTGCTGGAGGAGCCCGCGGGTCGCCAGCCCAGCGATGGAAATCCCTCCGAGAGCAAGCCCACCAAGATCAGGCGGGGCCGTCCCCTAGCGCCCGGCACCGGCGTGGTGGGCAGGCGGGTGGTGGAGCTGGTGCACAGCGAGGCGGAGCGGTCGTTGGTGCGCGGCACCCTGCGCTCCGGCGATCAGGTGATCCGCTCCGGCGTCCACCGGGTGGTGCCAGGCCAACTGGTGACGGCCCAACCGGCGATGGCGAAGCCCTGAAGCCCGATGCACGATCTCTTCTTTCGCAACCGCCAGCTGCTGCTGCTCACCGTGGCGCTGGTGCTGGTGTGGGGCCTCTCCTCGCTGTTCACCCTGCCGCGGCTGGAGGATCCGATCACCACCCGGCGCACGGCCCAGGTGGTGACCTTCCTGCCGGGCGCCACACCGGAGCGGCTCGAAGCGCTGGTCAGCATGCCCCTGGAGGACGAACTGCTTGAACTCGAGGAGGTGGACCACATCACCTCCACCTCCAGCAGCGGCACCTCGATCGTCTCGATCGAACTTAAAGACACGCTCAAGGACGTGGATCCGGTCTGGAGCAAGGTGCGCGGCAAGATCGACGACGCCACTCCCCTGCTGCCGAGCGAGGCGAGCGCGCCGGAATTCCGCGATGCGGCGATCAGCGCCAGCGCTCTGATCGTGGGGCTCACCTGGGAGCGCCCTGATCCGGCCAATCAGGTGATCCTGGCCCGCCAGGCGGAGCTGCTGGAGGAACGCCTGCGGGCTCTGCCCGGCACCGACACCGTGGAGCGCTACGGGGCCCAGCAGGAGGAGATCACCGTCGCGGTGTCGCCGGCGTCCCTGGCCCGCCTGGGTCTCACCCCGGCCTCCCTGGCGGGTCAGATCCGCGCCAGTGATGCCAAGGAAGCGGCCGGTGAGATCCGTGGCGCCAACCAGCAACTGCTGCTGGAGCTCGAGAGCGCCCTCGATTCCACCGAGAAGATCCGCAGCATCCCGATCCGCATCGGCGCGGACGGCACAGCCGCGCGGCTGGGTGATGTGGCCACGGTGAGCCAGGGGGTGGAGTCGCCGGCGCGGGAGCTGGCGATCGTGGCCGGCCATCCGGCGGTGGTGGTGGCGGCCACGGTGGAGCCCGACTACCGCGTGGACGACTGGGCCCAGCAGGCCCGCGCCACCCTGGCGGAGTTCGGCGACAGCCTCCCCCCTGGCCTGCATCTGCGCACCGTGCTCGACCAGAGCCGCTACGTGGAGGCGCGTCTCAATGGCGTGATCAGCAACCTGATCGTGGGGTCGTTACTGGTGCTGGCGGTGTCGCTGCTGATGCTGGGCGCCAAGGCGGCCCTGATCGTGGGGGCGGCGCTGCCGCTGGCCAGCCTGATGGTGTTCGGCGCCATGAAGGTGCTGGGGGTCCCCCTGCATCAGATGTCGGCCACCGGCATCATCATTGCCCTCGGCCTGCTGATCGATAACGCGATCCTGGTGGTGGACGAAGTGCAGCAGCGGCTGCGCTCCGGTGAAGCGCCGCAGCAGGCGGTGGTGGGCACGGTGCGCGGCCTGCAGGTGCCGATGCTGGCCTCCACCCTCACCACGGTGCTGGCCTTCGTGCCGATCGCCACCTCCCCGGGGGCGAGTGGTGAATTCATCGGCTCGATCGGGCTCACGGTGATCCTGGCCCTGCTCAGTTCCCTGTTCCTCTCGCTCACGGTGATCCCGGCCCTGGTGGGCCGTCTGCGCGACTGGCAGCCGCTGGGCTGGCACGGGGAGCTGTGGCTCAACGGCCTCTCCAGCCCGGTCCTGGCCCGCCGCTACCGGGCATTCCTGGAGCGGATCACCCGGCGGCCCTGGCTGGGGGTGGCGGCGGCGCTGGTGTTGCCGGTGGCCGGCTTCGCGATGCTCGGCACCCTGGAGCAGCAGTTCTTTCCCCCCACCAACCGCGATCAGTTCCAGATCGAGCTGCAGCTGCCGCCGGCCAGTGCCATCGGTCGCACCCAGAAGCTGGCACTGGAGGCCCGCGAGCGGATCCGCCGCTATCCGGCTGTGCAGGACGTGCACTGGTTCATCGGCAGCAGCGCCCCTTCCTTCTTCTACAACGTGGTGGCCGATCGCGACAACGATCCCGCCTACGCCCAGGGCCTGGTGCAACTCAAGGGCACCGATCAGGTGCGCCCCACTATCCGCGCCCTGCAGCAGGACCTCGACCAGGCCTTCCCCGAAGCCCAGATCCTGGTGCGGCAGCTGGAGCAGGGGCCGCCGTTCGATGCGCCGATCGAACTGCGCCTGTTCGGCTCCGATCTCGAGGCCCTGCAGCAGGCCGGTGACCGGATCCGGGTGGAGCTCTCAGGGATCGAGACCATCACCCACACCCGCGCCAGCCTGGCGGAGGCCCTGCCCAAGCTCACCCTGCCGATTGATGAACTGCAGGCCCTCCGCGGCGGCCTCGACAATGCGGCCGTGGCCCAGCAGCTGCGCGCCAACCTCGATGGCGCCCTGGGCGGCACCGTTCTGCAGGACACCGAGACGATCCCCGTGCGGGTGCGGCTGGGCGATGGCGAGCGCGGCCGGATCGCCGGCACCGCCGATCTCGACCTGGTGGCCCCAGATGGAGGGGCCGTTCCGCTCTCGGCCCTGGGCACGGCCCGGCTGGAGCCCGAGCGCGCCGCGATCACCCGCCGCGATGGCCAGCGGCTCAACACGGTTCAGGCCTTCGTACAGGCGGGTGCCCTGCCCGACACCGCGTTGAAGCGGTTGCAGGAGCAGCTGAAACAACAGCAGTGGCAGCCGCCTGCGGGGGTGCGGCTGGAACTGGGGGGTGAAGCCGATGCCCGCGGCGGCGCCGTCGCCAACCTGCTGGTGTCCGTCGGGGTGCTGGCCCTGCTGATGACCGCCACCCTTGTGCTGTCGCTGGGTTCGTTCGCGGCCGCCGGGCTGATCGGCTCGGTGGGGCTGCTCTCGGTGGGCCTGGCGGCCTTCGCCCTGCGCCTGAGCGGTTCGCTGTTCGGCTTCACGGCGATCCTGGGGATTCTGGGCCTGATCGGCCTGGCGATCAACGATTCGATCGTGGTGCTCTCCTCCCTGCGCCAGGACCCCGAAGCCCGCCACGGCGATGGCCCGGCGGTGGTGCGCGTGGTGCTGCATGCCACCCGCCACGTGATCACCACCACCCTCACCACGATCATCGGTTTCGTGCCGCTGATGCTGGATCCCACCGGCTTCTGGCCGCCCCTGGCGATCGCGATCGCCGGTGGGCTGGGCGGCGCCACGGTGCTGGCGCTCTTCTACATTCCCGCCGCGCACCTGCTGATCAGCCGGCGGCGCTCAGGCCAGCTCAAACCACAGCAGGTCAGCGCCTGAAGCCTCGGCGGTGAGGCCGTCTGCGGCGGCGGTGAGGCCCTCGGCAGGGGGGGCGGCCTGAAAGCCGAGGCCGTCGCCACGGCCCAGGTGGCGCCCGGAATCGAGCCGCGCCTCCCCATCGATCAGCTGCAGCCAGCCCTTGCGGTCGGGCGCCAGGGGCAGAGCCAGCCGGGTGCCGGGTGCCGGCCTGGCCCGCCAGAGCCGCACCGGACGGTGCACCGCCATCGCCCCCTGGCGGTGTTCGGGATCGAGCAGCAGGGTCCAGTCCTCGCCCACCGCGAAGGCCTTCTGCTCATAGCTGGGCGGAATGCCGCTGCTGGACGGTTCGATCCAGATCTGCAGCAGCCGGCAGGGCGCCGCCCCCTGGTTCATCTCGCTGTGAATCACGCCGGTGCCGGCACTCATCCGTTGCACCTCCCCGGCCCGCAGCACGGCACCGTTACCCAGGGAGTCATGGTGGCTGAGCTCCCCTTCCACCATCACGGTGATGATCTCCATGTCCATGTGGGGGTGCATGCCGAAGCCCCGGCCGGCGGCGATCGTGTCGTCGTTGATCACCCGCAGCGGACCGAACCCCATCCAGGCCGGGTCGTAATGGCTGGAGAAGGAGAAGCTGTGCCAGCTCTCGAGCCAGTCGAGCCGGCTGTGGAAGCGCTCAGCCCCCCGGCGGAACACCGGAGGGGTGGCGGTGGGCAGGGCGCGGGTCATCGGAGGGCTCCTGAAGGCGGGGCGGGGGGCGGTCAGCGGCGGGAAACCTCAGGCCACCGGGACAGCCAAGGCCGGGTAATCGGTATAGCCGACGGGGCCGGGCGTGTAGAAGGTGGCGGGGTCAGGGCCGTTGAGCGGAGCGCCAAGCCGGAGACGCTCGGGCAGGTCGGGGTTGGCGAGAAAGGCGGTGACGAAGGCCACCGCATCGATGGCGCCGGCGCCGATGGCGGCGTTGGCCTCCTCGACGTCATATCCCATGTTGGCCACAAGCAAGCCGCCGAAGTGCCGACGGATCGGCGTGAGCACATCACCATGCTGGAGGCCGGCGAAGTCGGCGCGCATCACGTGCAGATAAGCCAGTCCGGCGGCGTTGAGGCGTTCCGCCAACCAGGTCGACAGGCCGATGGGATCGCTGTCGACCATGGCGTTGTAGCCGTTCAGGGGCGAGATCCGCAGTCCCACCACCTCCGATTCCAGGCGCACGGCCGCGATCACCTCCAGCAGCAGCCGGGCCCGGTTCTCGAGCGGTCCGCCATAGGGTCCGCTGCGCCGGTTGCTGCCGTCGCGCAGGAACGCGTCGAGCAGATAGCCGTTGGCGCCATGCACCTCAACCCCGTCGAAGCCGGCGGCCATGGCGTTGCAGGCGGCCTGCCGGAACCCTTCCACGATCGCCGGAATCTCCCCATCGGCCAGCTCCCGCGGCACCACGTAGGGCTGCTTGCCCTCGGGGGTGTGGATCTCGTCGCCGGTGATGGCGATCGGGCTGGGGGCCACCGGCTGGAGACCGCCGTTGAGCAGCGGGTGGCAGGCACGGCCGCCGTGCCAGATCTGCAGAACGATGCGCCCTCCGGCGGCATGAACCGCCTCTGTGGTCAGGCGCCAGCCGGCGATCTGGGCGGCTGAATGGATCCCGGGTTCGCGGATGAACGCAGAGTGCCCCTCGATCGCCATGGTGGCCTCGGCGATGATCAGACCGGCCGAGGCCCGCTGGGCGTAGTAGGTGGCCATCAGCGCGCCGGGCACGTGATCGGCCTCGGCCCGGGAGCGGGTGAGCGGTGCCATCCACACCCGGTTGGGCAGCTCCAGGGGGCCGAGGCGCAGGGGGGTGAACAGGTCGGAGGCCATGGGGGAGCAGGCGGTCAGGCGGGTGGGGCTTCCCTCGCAGAATGGCGATGGGACACCGGATGGGCCGGTGTCGGGGAACACCGTCCTGGCCGTCTTCGGGCGCAGGGAGTAAGAGAGCACGGCGCCGCTCAGTAGTTGGCCCCACTGCGGCGCTGGTGCACCGCCGTCAGGGCGGCGGCATCGAGCAGGCCGCCATGGCTCACCTGGGCGTAGAGCAGCCAGTGGTCGCCGCATTCCATCCGCTGGCTCACCCGCGCCTCCAGCCAGGCCATCGCCTCGGGCAGAACGGGCTGGCCGGACGGGCTGGTCTCCAGCTGAAGGCCGGCAAAACGGTCGGCGCCGGGGGGGAAGCGCTGCAGGAACTGTTTCATCGGGCCCGTCTCCCTCCCTTCCGCCAGCACGTTGAGGGTGAAGGCATCCCCCACGTGCAGCAGGCTCTCGACGGCCCGGTCCTTGGCCACCGCCACGGTGAACCCCGGTGGCGTGAAACTGGCCTGGCTCACCCAGCTGGCCACCATGGCGCTGCCGATCGCCCCTTCCCCTTCGCCACGGCGGGTGGTAAGGACGCAGAGAGAGCCGACCACCCGGCCGAGGGCCAGCACCGCGCTGTTGCTGAGGCTCTGGCTGAGGCCACCGGCGGGGGTGCGCTTGCTGCGCCGCTGCTGGCCCAGCAGTTCCCGCCCCAGGGCCGTGCCGGTTTCCTCCAGGCGCTGCAGGGTGGAGGCGTCGGGGCTGAACTTCACCCGGATCGTCTCGAAGGCGAAGCGGAAGCCGCCGTCGCGCAATTTGGCCTCCAGCAGATCGATCGCCTCACCACTCCAGCCGTAGCTGCCGAACACCCCCACCGGCTTGGCCCGGTCGGCCTCGGCCAGCAGGGTGCCGAGGGCCGAAACGATCGGCGTGGGGGCATGGCCACCCAGGGTGGGGGAGCCGATCAGCAGGGCATCGCAACGGCGGATCGTCTCGAGCAGCTGCTCGGGCGGGGCGAACTCGCAGTTGACGCTCTCGACCCGGACGCCGGTGCGGGACACCCCCTGGGCCAGGGCATCGGCAATGGCGGCGGTGTTGCCGTAGGCGCTGGCATAGAGCAGGGCGACTGCCAGCTTGGCCTTGTCCTGCCGTTCGCCCCAGCGGCGGTAGTCGGCCAGCAGGCTGCGCCAGCTTTCGCTGATCGCCGGGCCGTGGCCGGGGGAGATCGTACGGATCGGCAGCTCTTCGAGCCGGTCGACGACCGATTCGACCTGGCGGGCCATCGGCGCCATCAGGCAATCGTAGAAGTGGCGACGGTCTTCCTCGCTGCTGACCCGGTTGGCCTCGGCGAAGGCCTCAAGGCAGAGGTGGGCGGCGAAGAACTTGCCGCTCATCAGCAGGCCGCTGGTCTCCTCGAAGGCCACCAGGGCGCTGGGCCAGCGGGGCGTGGGGGTGGGGATCAGGGTGAGCCGGTGACCAGCGGCCAGCTCACGGCTGACCTCCTGCTTGACCACATCGATCGGGGGCAGGGGAGGCAGCGGCGGTTCCGGTTCGCTTGAGCCGGGAGCGGCGGGTTTGCGCTGGGGCCAGAGCTCGCTCAGCAGGCGGGCGCCAGCGTTGGAGGCGACCAGCATCAGGGAGGGCCAGCGAACGGCCAGCTCCCGCAGCATCGCGATCCGGTTGGGGTTCAGGTGCCCCACCACCACCTTCAGCGGCGCGTCGGAGGGCACGAGCAGGGCGAGCTGCTCAAGGAAGGGGGCCGCGAACGACGCCCCCGGCGGATGGACGAGCACCGGCGGCACGGACTGTCCCCCGGCCGTGCTGCCGGCTTCGAACAGAAAGCTGTTGGCCGTGGTGCCTCGCTCCAGGCCGTACTCCACCTCGAAGCGCAGGCGCTTCGGGCTGAGGCCCCACAGGCAGAGCAGACCGGGCTCGATCGGCAGCAGGATGACGCGGCGGTCGCCGGCCTCGGCAGCGGAGGGGGAGGCGGCGACCGCGGCGAGGTTGGAATCGCCCATCAGTAGTGGTTGCCCACCTTGCGATGGTGAACGGCGGTGGCGCCCTCACTGTCGGCCACGGTGCCCTCCTCCACCTCGGCGTAGATGATCCAGTGGTCGGGGGTTTCCATGCGCTGCACGACGAGGCACCCCAGGTAGGCCAGGGCCTCGCTCAGCACCGGACCGCCCCTGGCGGCCCCCGCCAGGGTGGCGACCCCGGCGAAGCGGTCGGCACCGGGCGGGAAGCGACGCAGGAAATGGCGGAGCAGCTCCTGGTATTTGCCCTCCTGGAGGATGTTGAGCACGAAGCGATCACCCACCTGCATCAGGGTTTCGATGGCCCGGTCTTTGGCCACGGCGATCGAGAGGCCCGGCGGCTCGAAACTGGCCTGGCTCACCCAGCTGGCCACCATGGCGCTGCTGCGTTCCTCCTGGCGGGCCGTGACGATATAAAGGCCGCCGCTCAGCCGGCCGAGCGCCTTGTCCAGGTCGCTGTCGAGCGCCTTCATCGCCGCGATCGTCTTGGCGCGGCCGAGCATCTGGCCCAGGTCGGTGCCGGCCTCCTCGAAGCGCTGGTAATCGTTGCCATCGGGCACCTTGCGGACCCGCAGGGGGGGGAAGGCCTCCTTCTGGCCCAGGCCACGCAACTGGGCGGCGATGCTGTCGATCGGCAGGTCGTTGCCGCCATAGGCGTCGTAGACGGCCACCCACTGCTTGGCGTGGAGAGCCGCCAGCAGGGTGCCGATCGACTGCTGGGTATCGGCATCGGGACTGGCCGGCCAGGTGGGCACCAGCACGGCGCTGGCCTCACCGATCAGGGCCGCCAGCTCCTGGGGATCGGTGGCGCGCAGATCCACCAGCTGGGCCTGGCTTTCGGCCTTGCCGATGCCGCGGGCCAGGGCCTGGCTGAGCCGATCACAGAAGCCGTACTGGCTGAGATAGCAGACGGCCGCGTAGGTTTCACCGGCGCTGCGCTGGCTGCTCCAGTCGCGGTAATCGCCGATCCAGAGGTTGAGGTGCTCGCGCAGCAGCGGCCCGTGGCCGGTGGCGATCATCGTGATCGGCGGCAGGCCATCCATGCGCTTGAGGGCCTGCAGCACGCTGCGGGCGTTGGGACCCATCAGGCAGTCGTAATAGAAGCGGAAGTCCGGGGCGATGGCGCCGGGATCCACATCGAATACCGCTTCGGAGCAGTAGTGGAGGCCGAAGGCATCGCAGGTGTAGAGGATGCCGGTGCCGTGATCGAAGGAAAAGATCGTGTCGGGCCAGTGCAGGTTGGGGGCACTGAGGAATTCGAAACGGTGGGCGACGCCGCTCTCGGGGTTGGTGCCCAGATCCAGTTCTTCACCGCTCTTCACCGCCCGGCTGCGGAAGGGGCGGTGCACCTGGTCGGCCAGGTAGGCGATCGCCACCTTGGAGGCCACGATCTCGATGTCGGGGTTGCGATCGAGCAGGGCGCCGATCAGGCCGGAGTGATCGGGCTCGGTGTGGGACACGATCAGGTGATCGATCTTGGCCGGATCGATCTGCTCCTCCAACAACGGCAGCCAGGTGCCGGCGAACTTGAGATGGCTGGTGTCGATCAGGGCGGTGCGCTCGCCCCGCACCAGAAAGGCGTTGTAAGTGGTGCCGTTACGCAGGCCGAATTCGATGTCGAAGCGGCTGCGGTCCCAGTCCAGGGAGCGGAGCGTGGTGGTGTCAGGTGCGATTGCCTCGCACTGCAGCGAGAGGCGGGGAGCGGCGGGGGCTGTGGCGGTGGCAGCGAGCGGGGCGGAGATGGCGGCGGACATCGGCGGTGCTGCGAGGACCCCGACTCTAGAAACGCCAGGCGATTTTCCTTGGCCGCCTTGGCCTCCGTGCCGGGCTGGGGCGATTCGGCCATCTGATGGCAGCCATAGGCGCGGCTTGGCCCAACGGTGGAGCACAACGGCAGCGGGGCAGGAGCGTGCTGCGATGCGGCGTCTTCTCCTTCTGTGCCAATACCTGTCGATCCTCAGATAATGCGTGCTTATCGATCAGATTTACGACTCTTTGCGCGACCGACACCCAACCCCTGCGGAAAGGAATTAAGGTCAGCCATCCTTATGGCCTGACAAACATGTTTCCCTGCTGAGAACGCTTATTCACGCTCTGGACTAGGCCCTAACGCTTCCATTCAGATGTGTGCTTAATTTAAAATCTGTGCCACTTTCTTTGGTCGGCCAGGCGTCCATCTCCCTCCTTCCCTTGCCTTCAAAACCCATGACACCTGACAGAAGAAAAGACACGACCTGAATCTTCTTCTCACGTTCTCAGCACATTCACCAAGTCTGCCCAGCCACTCACGATCACCCGTTGATTGCTGGAACTATTCGCGAAACGATTGGCAGAACGATCAACATTCAGGATCAAGCAGGTCAAATGACAAGAACTGAAACTCCTCAGCCCAGTTGCAGTCTTGTCTTTAATCATCTGGTGATTCTTGCTTTCTCAGCGGTCTAAATCTCTAACATTACATGAGGATTTGAATTGTCCGACTTCATTGAACTATTCATCAAGCAGCTTCAGTCTCCAACACTTGGCTTCTTGATCGGCGGCATCGTTGTTGCCTCCTTCGGCAGCCAACTGGCTATTCCAGATTCGATCTACAGGTTCATCACCTTCTTCTTGCTGATGAAGATCGGGTTGAGTGCTGGCATCGCCATCCGCAATTCCAACCCCACCGAGATCTTCCTCCCGGCTCTCGGGGCTATGTTAGTGGGCATAGCAATCGTGTTCATCGGTCAATACACCTTAGGGAGGTTGCCAGGCATCAAAACCACTGATGCCTTGGCAACGGGTGGCCTCTTCGGGGCGGTGAGCGGCTCCACTCTGGCTGCTTTGCTGCCACAGCTGGATTCTGCCAATATTCCCTATGAGGCCTGGTCAGCAGCCCTCTATCCCTTCATGGACATCCCGGCCCTGGTGACGGCGATCGTGGTGGCCAGCGTTTATCTCACCAAGAAGAACGGAGAGGCCTCCGAGAAAGTTGAGATCTGGCCGATCATCAAGGAGAGCCTGCAGAGCTCGGCCGTCACAGCAATGCTCCTGGGTGTGGCGCTTGGCATTCTCACCAAGCCCGAGTCTGTCTATGAATCGTTCTTCAATCCTCTGTTCAGAGGCTTCCTCGCGATTCTGATGATCATCATGGGGATGGAGGCTGCCCAGCGTATGAATGAGCTGCGCAAGGTTGCTCAGTGGTTTGCCATCTACGCATTCATTGCTCCCATCGTGCATGGTTTTCTCGCTTTCGGTGTCGGCCTCATCATTCACAAAATCACCGGTTTCAGTATCGGTGGTGCTGTGGTGCTGGCGGTGATCGCCGCGTCAAGCTCGGATATCTCCGGGCCGCCGACCCTGCGTGCTGGCATTCCCTCAGCCAATCCCTCTGCCTACATCGGCGCCTCCACGGCCATCGGCACGCCGGTGGCGATCGCCATCTGCATCCCCCTGTTCATTGGGATTGCTGAGATGATGGCTCGCTAGTCCAACGTTCAAAATCAAAACCAATCAGAGGCCAAGACTATGAGTCAACAAGTGTGGAAGTTGGTGATCGTAGGGGAGGAAATACTCTCCAAGAAAATCATCAAGCTGATCAAGGCGGCAGGTGCCACTGGGTACACTGTGAATGCAGCTGGAGGGGAAGGAAGCCGCAATGTCCGCTCTACGGGAGACCCAAGCGTTTCCCATACGCTTTCCAATGTGAAAATCGAGGTACTCACCGGCACCCGCGAGCTGGCTGACAAGATCACCCATGACATCGCAACCAAGTTTTACGCGGATTACTCGATCATCACTTACATCTACCAGGTGGAAGCCCTGCGCGATCACAAGTTCTGATCTGGCTTGATCTGATCAAACCCCTGATCTGATCTGACACGATGAATTTCCGGCTGTGTCCCTCTGACATGGCCGGTTTTTTGTGGGGTGAAGCAGGGCCAGCTCCGGGACGTGGGCAATGCCGCAGATCGTCAAGCAGCTGGATCGTCAAGCAGCCGGATCTCCAAGCACCCGGATGCGACTGGCCCGCGAATGATCAAACTGTTGGCTGTAATCGGTCGCCATGCACCCCAACGCCGTTTCCTCCCGTCTCCGCTTGGCTGGGCTGCGCCGGAGCCTCGGACCCGGCATCCTCCTGGCCGGCGCGGCGATCGGTGGCTCGCACCTGGTGGCCTCCACCCAGGCCGGTGCCTCCTATGGGCTGGGGTTGCTGGGGCTGGTGCTGCTGATCAACCTGATCAAGTACCCCTTTCTGCTTGTGGGGACCCGCTTCACGGCGGTCACCGGACTGAGCCTGCTGGAGGGCTATCAGCGGCAGGCCAGCTGGTATCTGCCCCTGTTTCTGCTGATCACGGCCACCACCGGCGTGGCCAACATTGCGGCCCTGGCGTCGGTGAGCGGCAGCCTGGTCGCCATCCTGTTGCCCGCCGCGCTGGGAGGGGCACTGCCGGCCACCACTCTGGCCCTGTTGCTGCTGGCGTTCTGCCTGGTGCTGTTACTCTGGGGGCACTACCGCAGCCTGGATCGGTTGAGTAAGGTAGTGGTGGCGGTTCTGGTGCTGAGCACCACCGCCGCCACCCTGGCGGCCCTGCTCAGGGGGCCGGCCTCCGGGGCCCCGATCGAAGCCCTGTTCAGCCCCAGCCCCTGGACCCTG
>JABMPN010000088.1 GCA_013203655.1 Cyanobacteria bacterium bin.51 | reverse complement strand
TTTCAGGCGGCTGCCGACTTGCGCACCCGGGTGGTGCTCACCGGCCAGCACCGCGAAATGGTGAGCCAGGTGATGGAACTGTTCGGCCTCAGCGCCGACCGCGACCTGGCCCTGATGGCGCCCCGCCAGACCCTCACCCACGTCACCTGCGCGGCCCTGCAGGGGTTGCGCGAGGAGTTCAGCGAGCACCGCCCCGACCTGGTGCTCGTGCAGGGCGACACCAGCACGGCCTTCGCCTCAGCCCTGGCCGCCTTCTATGAGCAGATTCCCGTTGGCCATGTGGAGGCGGGGCTGCGCACCGACAACCTGCTCGATCCCTTCCCCGAAGAGGCCAACCGCCGCCTGATCTCGCAGTTGGGCCAGCTCCATTTCGCCCCCACCGGCGTTTCCGAGGCCAACCTCAAGGCCTCCGGCGTGGTCGGCAGGATCCTGGTGACGGGCAACACGGTGATCGACGCCCTGCTGCGCATGGCCCAAACCGCTCCCCAACTGGAGCTACCTGGCCTCAACTGGCAGGAGCAACGGGTGATCCTGGCCACCGTGCACCGTCGCGAAAACTGGGGCGAGCGGCTCGAATCGATTGGGCGGGGCTTCCTGGAGCTGCTTGATCGCCACCCGGACACAGCCCTGCTGCTACCGCTGCACCGCAATCCGACTGTGCGCGAACCCCTGGAGGCGCTGCTGGGCCACCACCCGCGCGCCTTCCTGACCGAGCCCCTGGATTACGACCGACTGGTGGCAGCGATCCGCGGCTCCACCCTGTTGCTCACTGATTCCGGCGGCCTGCAGGAGGAGGCCCCTGCCCTGGGCAAGCCGGTGCTGGTGCTGCGCCGCACCACCGAGAGGCCTGAGGCGATCAGCGCCGGGACGGCGAAGCTGATCGGCACTGATTCTGAGGCGATCGTGCGGGAAGCAAGCCTTCTGCTGGACGATGCCGCCGCCTATGCAGCAATGGCCAAGGCCCGCAATCCCTTCGGCGACGGCCAGGCCAGTGGCCGCATCCTGGCCGCCAGCCGGGAGTTCCTGGCCCAGCAAACAGCTCCGGACCAAGAGCCCTGAGCCAACAGCCCTGAGCAATTCCGCTGAGCGATTGCCGCTTAGCGTCTACTCGGGATCGGTCGATTTTGCCCAGGGCGGCAGATCGATGAACAGCCGGGTGCCTGGCTCAAGGCCTTCGAGGATCTGGGTGTTGCGGCCACTGCTGGAGCCGAGGGTGACCGCCTGGAAGGTGGGCTGATCGTTTTTGCCGACCACCAGCACGCCCGGCCGTCCTCCCTCGGTGACCACAGCCACGGTGGGAACGAGGGTTTCGGCGGCGAGGGTGCCGGTCTGGAAGTCGATGTCGGCGGTCATGCCGATGCGCAGCTCCCCGTGGGGATCCACCAGCTGCAGTTTCACTTCAAAGGAGGTGACGTTGTTGGTTTCCACAGCCCGGGGCGCGATCTGACGCACCCGTGCCGCGAAACGGCGATCAGGGAAAGCATCCACCCGGACATTGGCCCCCTGACCGAGCACGATCCTGCCGATGTCACTTTCCGGAACGCTCGCCACCGCCTCAAGCCCCTGGGCCAGCTCCACCACCGAGGAACTCGAAGCGCCGGCATTGGCCGAGGCGGAGGTGGTGGGGGTCACGAAAGCGCCGGGATCAGCGAAGCGCTGGGTGATCACCCCATCAAAGGGGGCGCGGATCGTCAGCTCTCCGCGCTCCACGTTGCGCTGGCTGCTGCGTTGCCTGGCGGCATCGAGGGCAGCCTTGCTGGTGAGCAGACGGGTGCCGAAGGAGGCGAAATCGTCCTGGCTGATCGCACCCTGCTCAAAGAGGCTGCGGCGCCGTTCGTACTCCGAGCGGCTGCGGGCGTACTCCGCTTCTGCCTGGCGCACCTGGGCCTTGAGCTCATTTTCGCGGTCCTGCAGGTCGCCGCTGTCCATCAGAGCAATGGGCTGTCCTTGCCGCACCGCCTGGCCTTCCACCACATAAAGCTTCTCGAGCACGCCGCCCCGCTTGGGGCTGACGTTGACGCTGCGGACAGCTTCAAGTTCGCCGGTGCTGGTGACCACCCCCGGCAAGGTGCCGCGCTCGGCCAGGGCGGTGTAGGGGGTGAGATCCCGTTGGGAACTGGCCCGTTGACGCTGCCAGAGACCCAGACCGCCGGCCACGACAAGCAGGCCGACCAGGCCGATCCAGAGCAGGCGGCGGGGTCGGCGCCTGGCTTGGGTGGTCCGGGGCTGAAGAACAGGGGCAACCGTGGGGGTGGAGCGTTCCACCGGCGGTGCGGGCTCGAGGGTACGGCGGGAGATGGGGCTGCGGCGATCGCTGTTCCCAGTCTTCCTTGTGGCGGCGAAAACTGTGGCTTGCCGTTGGCGCCGAGGGGGCGCCACGTAGATTTGAACCCATGCTCAAAGCCGGAATCGTCGGACTGCCCAACGTGGGCAAATCCACCCTTTTCAATGCCCTGGTGGCCAATGCCCAGGCCCAGGCCGCCAATTTTCCCTTCTGCACCATCGAGCCCAACGTGGGCAGCGTGGCTGTTCCAGACCACCGGCTGAAGTTGCTCTCGGATGTGTCCAGCTCCAAGGAGATCATTCCAACCCGGGTGGAGTTCGTTGACATCGCCGGGCTGGTCAAAGGGGCGAGCCAGGGGGAAGGGCTGGGCAACAAATTCCTCGCCACCATCCGCGAAGTCGACGCGATCGTGCACGTGGTGCGCTGCTTTTGCGACGACGACGTGATCCACGTCTCCGGCAGCGTGGATCCAGGGCGGGATGCCGAGATCATCAACCTGGAGCTGGGGCTGGCCGACCTGGCCCAGGTGGAGAAGCGGCGCGAGCGGCTGAAGAAGCAGATGCGCACCAGCAAGGAGGCCCTGGCCGAAGACCAGATCCTTGAGCGCATCCAGACCGTGCTGGAAGCCGGTGGGGCGGCCCGCAGCCTGGGCCTGGGCGAGGAGGAACTCGCGGTGCTGCGGCCCCTCGGCCTGCTCACCCTCAAGCCGATCATCTATGCCACCAACGTGAGCGAAGACGACCTGGCCGGCGGCAATGCCTTCACCGAAGCCGTTGAGGCACTGGCGACCAAGGAAGGCGCCGAAACGGTGCGCATCTCAGCGCAGGTGGAAGCCGAACTGATCGAGCTAGGCGCCGAAGAGCGGGCCGACTATCTCGAAGGGCTCGGTGTCAGCGAAGGCGGGCTGCGCAGCCTGATCGGCGCCACCTACCGGCTGCTGGGCCTGCGCACCTATTTCACCACCGGTGAGAAGGAAACCCGCGCCTGGACGATCACCGCCGGCATGACCGCTCCCCAGGCTGCCGGGGTGATCCACACCGATTTCGAGCGGGGCTTCATCCGCGCCCAGACGATCGGCTACCAGCAACTGCTCGAAGCCGGCTCCCTGGCCGAGGCCCGCACCAAGGGCTGGCTGCGCAGTGAGGGCAAGGAGTATGTGGTCGACGAAGGCGACGTGATGGAATTCCTGTTCAACGTCTGATCGCGCAGGCCTGAGTGAGGGCGATTTCGATCGCCATTCCGGCAAGCCGGGGGGCCGGGCCCCAGACTGGATGCAGCTGCACCGCGCGCGATGGCTGAATCCAGTTCCCGCTTCGAGCCCACCAACCCCGTGGATCCAGGCGTCACCGGCAACCCCGGCGACAGCGGAGATTCCTCAAGCCCAGAAGCCAAGCCCCACAACTTCGACGTTCAAAAAGAACTGCACCGCCGCATCCGCAACGATCCCGACTACGACGACTGGGAATACGGCACCGAGCCCCTTCCCCATGAGCTGGGCGGCTGGGTCGCCAAAAAACCTGCGGCGGAGTAGGCCTGGGCTGAAGCTGCTGAGCTGGCCGCAGTCTTGTCCCAGCCTCGGCAGCTCCTCAGCCAGCCCCTACCTGCCAGATCCTTTGAACTCGATCTTCAGTAGAGAGCCGGCGTCGAAGCGGCGATCTTGTTCAGATGGATACCCAGGTAAGCGGCTTCTTGGCTGAGGGCCATTTTCATGCTGCTGTTGCCAGCGGCAGAGGCAGCGGTGAAACGGACGAGCAACGAGTCCCGAAGGGCTTGATCGCGGGCTGGACTGGACATGGCTTTGGGCATTGGGCTGGAGCGGGCGAAGCGGAAGCTGATCCGTTTCTTAAGCATAAGCGCGATCGGCAGTCAGCCGCCACGGATCTGTCTGTAGCGAATGAGACTGGATTGTTTCGTGACTCAGCGCAGGGGCTGGGCCTCTTCTCCTTGGAACAACAGGTTGATCTCCTTGGGCAGGCTCATGGGGCCATCACCTCCACAACACAATGGAGCCCGGGAAACTCGTAGATCCGTGGTGATGAGCGTCATAGGCAGAGAGATCGGCGCGCAAGGCCCAGGCGTTGAGCAGGGGCCATGGCCTGACTGGCGCTGGCTTCCGGCAGCTTGGTAGCCCGCACGCGTCGACGCAACACCAAGAGCAACTCAGCGTCGATGAGATCCGGCGCGTGGAGGTTCTCGTTTGTCAACCGTTCACGTCGCTTGGCATGGGCATTGAGAGAGCAGGCCGGGCTCAGACAAGGAGGTGTAGCGGCAGAGTGAGACGACCTGGTTCACGTCGCCAGCCTTGAGTGGATCATGCCGTTGCGCGGCTGCGTGGCGACAGATTTGGCGACGAGAGCTGGAAATCGTTTCTAACAGCGTAGAAGTTCTGTGATTTCAGAATAAGACTGAATCTGTTCTCTGTTTCCAGCAAAAAAGCATGCCCACTACCCGGCAGAAACACAGTTTGGGAATTTGGCAGATAACGAGCCAATCTGCCCGCCTCTTCCACGGAAGGGAGGAGCCGATCCGCACTCGACGCCAAAACCAGAACAGGTTGCTCAATGCGCTCAAGAGGCAGTGTCTCTAAATCAAACTGACTGAGAAGAGACAATCTCCAAGCAGCACTGGGAGGGCTCACCGATTGCATGGCCGCCAACAAATTCCGTTGGCTTGGGATAGATACTCTTTGTGGTGCTATCAGAAGAGGAAGCAGGCCCAGGCTAGAGAGACGATAAAGCGAACTTGGTAATCGCTGACTGACTGAAGCCCCCCAAGCGATCCAGGGCTGGCGGCTTGCCGAAGAAGCAGGATTGATCAAGATCAGACGATCACATAGATGCGGAAAGTGTGCTGCCAATTGCAAGGCCAGACAACCGCCAAAAGACTCGCCGCAAAGATAGAGAGGACGGGAGGGAGACCGTCGCTTCTCCCTCTCGATCAAATGGACGATCTGCTGGATCAAGCCGTCCCACCCCGTTACATCGTCTGCGGGGATCGACAAACAGCGGATATCAAAGACAGTCTTCAATCCCACCAACTGGGGACGCAACAATTCAGCGCTCCCATCCATCCCTGGCAGAAAGACAAACAGGGGCAGGCTCGGATCAGGAGGTTGGGAAGTTACCAGCCGTAAAGGTTTGGTCTTGATTGACATGCGTTACGGGAATAGATGATTAACAACGATGATGCAGCAATCCGCCAATCTGATCCCAGCACGCCTGGGTTAACTCTTTGGCCAGCGAACCACCCTGTCGGCCGCGATAGTGCTGCCGCAGAGCCTCATTGATCAAAATAGGATAGCCAAAGAGAAGCTGGACGCGTCGATAGACGATCGCGGAATGCCAGCCTCCACAGTTGAACAGGGGTTCTGAAGGATCAAACAAGCTAAAAAGCTTGAGCGGTGCGAGATTGTGCCTTTCTTCTTCGGTTGATACGATTGCAACCGGCAGGATGGCCAAATCCTGAACCGGTGCTCTCAAGGCCAGATGGGCAAAGCCACGCTGGAATGGGCTGAGTTGATTGGCCGCTTTGACTTGAACCATCGGCTGGGCGCCCTCGGGAAAAACTCCAACAACCTGCCTTGATTGCAGCAACTCGACGGATTGCTGGAAGAACTGTGTTTGCCTTTTGCGAGGTGCATCAAGAGGGAAAGCCCCCATCGCCGTGACCATCTCCCGCAACACGGGAACACGGCTCATGTAGTAGTGGCAGGCAAATCGTACGGGACGATTCATGGCTGCCATTAACAAAGGAGCATCAAGCAAACTGCGATGGTTGCTGACAACCAAGATTCTGCCATTAACCGGAATTCGTTCGTCGTAGTGTTGCGATACTTTCGTACCAAAAGCACCGAGCAACCTCCTGGAAAGATGCAAGGGAGCATCCTGGCTCACCGCCGCTGTCAAGCTGCCAAGTCTCATTGGCGCATGGTTCTTTTTTTAAAATTCAAGGCTGGCACCGCAACTGACAAAGATTTCGAATTTAATTTCAGCGCAATAAATTCAGCACGATAAAGTGTCAGCACAATAAAGTTTCAGCACGATAAATCATTGCCGCCGATTGCCTCCATCTGTGATTGGGCGCAAGGCAAGCGATTGAAAGAAAAACAATTAAAGGCAAGCCATTGCAGTCCAGGATAATTTGCAGATTTGTCCGCACCTATCGCTCTATCTTAAGGCGGCAGCATTGGAAACGCTGCTTGATGACGAAAAGGAATGTCTGGTTGCCGCCGTCAAGCCCGACACACTCATCCTGATCCGCGCTCAGGTCTGGGCTTTGACAGCCCGCTTCCAGGGGGTACGGCCCCAAGGCTTGAGAAATGAGATGAACACCACAGCCACCTGCAGCAGCACCTGGAGGCCAGCGGCCACCAGCCCTTGGAACCAGGTCGTCCAGTAGATCGAATCCGCAGGTATGGCTGGTGCGTTGAGCCCTTCGAGGTAGGCCGCGTTGCTATTGAGCCACGGCTCCAACGCCACGGTGCCGAAAACGATGAACGACACCGTGAGCAGACCCTTGATCACAACCCACCAGTGCTTGAGATAGCCCCAGGGGGTCACAGCACAAAGCAGCAGTCCGGTCAGCAGGCTCAGTGAGGCACAGGGGATGATCACGACGTCATCGATGAACGTGGAGAGATCGGCGATCACCATCTGCGCTGGAAAGGCACGCTGGGCCTGGCCGAGCTGAAAAATCACCAGCAGGGCTGCTGTCACGGCCCAGGTCAGGGAGATCAGCACGTGGGTGGAGATGATCCAGAACCGACCGGTGACAGACACGAGGCTCACGACAGGCGGGTTCAGACAATCGCCAGCAAGCTACCCATGCCGCAGAGGGACCCCCGCGAATCCTTCAGCGCCTGGGATGGGGGTGGAAGCGCCCCAACTGCCCCACCAGCAGCAGGCCTAACAGGCAGAGCAGCATCATCAGCAGCCAGAGCCAGGCGCCATGGCCATGGGAATCGAGCAGCCAGCCGCCGAATAGGGGCGCCACCAGGGCGCTGATCGCAAAGCACTGCGAGAACAGCGCCATTGCCATGCCCTGGTGGACAACCGGCGTCACCTCCACCACCGCTTCGCTGGCGGTGGGCAGGAAGGCCGCTTCTGCGGCCGCCAGGGGAATCTGGGCGGCGATCAGCACGGCCGTGCTGTGCCAGCCCAGGCTGGAGAGGGCCAGCAAGCCGTTGCCAAAGGCAAATCCCACCAGGCTCAGCCCGAGCCCGAACGCCACCGGCAGCCCGGCCAGCCAGCGGCCCAGGGGCCACTGCAGCAGCAACAACAAGCTGAGCTGCAGGCCCATCAACAGGGCGCCTGTGCCGCTGGGCAGGGGCGGGCGACCAAGGCCGCCACGCACCAGATCGAGCGGAAGGGCACTCTGCAGCAGCACCACCATCCCGGTGATCAGCACGGTGATCCCCAGCAGCGGCAGCAGGGGCACCACCCAGTGTGTCCAGCCGATTCGCCGCTCACCCGCGGGCCTTGCTGCCGCTGAAGGCAGCGGATAACGCAGCAACAAGGCGATCAGCACCACCATGCAGGTCATGTCCACCAGGTAGATGCCGCGCAGCCGCTCGCCACTGGCCAGCAGGGCACCGAGCAGCACACCTGAGGCGATGCCCAGGGCATCGGCGGTGCGCACCAGGGCATAGGCGCGGCTCGATGGCAGGGGCGGACAGCTCAGGGGCACGGCCAGCTCGATGGCGGGCCAGTAGATGCCCAAGGAGATCCCCAGCAGCATCTGGCCGACGATGAAGGCGCCAAGGCCAGTCGCGGTGAACAGGCGGGCGTCGGCCAGCAAGGACAACAACGCCGCCAGCAGCACCGGCTTGGCGGTGTTCAGACCCCGATCGATCAGGAGGCCACTCAGCAGCCGGCCCAGTGTTCCCGCCGCTGCCGACGCCGCCAGACCCAGGCCCACGGCCGTGGCGCTGAAGGCCTCCTGGTGGAACACCACGGGGGTGAGATAGAGCACGCCGCCGGCCCCGAAGCTGGCAACCAGGCGAATCACACTCAGTTCGCGCAACGGCGCGGGAAACTGGAGGAACCAGCTGGGCCGGCTTGCTCCTGTTCGAGGTTGTGTCAAACCGCTGCCGATGGCTGCCCGTCCTGCTCGCCAGTCTGCTGGTGGGGGTGGGCAGCCCGGCGATGGCCAGCGCCCAGCTGAACGTGCGGATCGATGGCTTCACCCTGCCGATCGACCTGCGCCAGCTGCAGGCCTGGAGCCAGGATCCCCGCCGCATCCGCACCGAACTGGGGGTGTGGCTCGAACTGCTCGACGACCGCAGTCGCCGCGACCTGGTCACCCTGCTGCGCACCCCCCTGTTGCCAGACCGTGGCCTCGCCCTGCAGCTTCTGCAGAGCTGGGCCGGCGGCCAGGTGCTTGACGAACTCGGCGAACTGCTGCAGACCGATCAGCCCGGCAGCGGCGCCCTGCTGCTGAAGACCCTGCGCGACCTGCTGCAGGAACCCGAGCCCATCACGGTGGTGGATGTACTTCAGGCGGTGCCGACCGAGCGGCTGACCTTGGACCTCGATGGGGTGCTGGCCCTGGGCGCCGGCTGGCGCCGGCAGCTGGAGCAAGAGAAGAAGGCCCTGGCCCAGCTGCGGCAGCTGCCGTTGCCGGTTGTTCAGGGGGCCACGGCACCGAAGCGGTTGGCGGCCCTCCAGCACCCGGCACGGCCCGAGGTCATCAACCTGGCCGTTGCCCACCGCCGTGAACCGTTGCGGCTGGAGATCTGGCAGACCACCCCATCGAGCCAGCGCTCCTGGGTGCTGTTGATGCACGGCCTGGGCGGCAGCGCCGCCCAATTGCGTTGGATGGCCGAAGGGTTGTCACAGCGCGGCTGGTCGGTGCTGCTGGTGGAGCATCCCGGCAGTGATGAATCCGCGGTGCGGGAGCTGCTGGATGGCCTGCGGCCGCCCCCGGGCGCTGAAACCATCCCGGATCGACTCGCGGATGTTCAGGCGGTGCTGGAGGCCGAAGCCAAGGGGGACGTGCCGGACCTGGGCGAATCGGTCGTGCTGATGGGCCATTCCCTCGGCGGCCTGACCGCCCTGATGGCCGCCGGACAACGGCCAGCGGCGGGCCTGGAACAGCGCTGCGAACGGGCCCTCAAAGGCATTCCCCTGATCAATCTCTCCAGACTGCTGCAGTGCCAACTGGCCCAGGTCCCGCTGCCGCCACCACAGCGTCCCGTCGACCTGGCGGCCGTGGTCAGCATCAACGGCTTCGGCAGCCTGCTCTGGCCGGACCGGAGCCTGGAGGCCCTGAAGGTGCCGGTGTTGATGCTCGGCGGCAGCCTTGATCTGGTCACGCCACCGATGAGCGAACAGCTCGGGCCGTTCCTGCAGCAGAGCGACCCCCGCAGCCGCCTGGTGGTGGTGGAAGGGGCAAGCCATTTCTCACCGGTGCGGATCAAGACAACAGACGACGTCTTGCTCCGCCTCGGTGATCGCCTGGTGGGTGAGGAACCCTTCAAGGTTCAGGAGCTGTTGCTCAGCCTCAGCGCCGACTTTCTGTTCGCCCTGGAGACCGACAACAGCGTGCCGGTGCAGCGCCGTTTTCAGGAGGGCATCGGCTCCTATGTTCTCGACCGGCGCAGCGCCGAGATCTGGCGCCGGCGACTCAGAAACTGATGCGGGGATCGAGGACAGCCACCAGCAGATCCACCGTGACACTCACCAGCACCACCAGCCCGGCCACCACCACGACAATCCCCTGCACCAAGGGGTAATCCCTCTGGCCGATCGCCTCCTGCAGGCGGAAGGCGATACCTGGCCAGGAGTAGGTGACCTCGATCAGCAGCGCCCCGCCGATCAGGGAGGCCACGGTGATGCCGGTGATCGTGAGCACCGGCAACAGGGCGTTGGGCAGGGCGTGGCGCAGCACCACCCGCGGTTCACTGAGACCGCGGCTGCGGGCGGCTTCGACATAATCGGAACGCAGCGCCCGCCGCAGGTTGAGGCGCAGGGCGTTGTCGAAGATGCCGCTGAGCAACACCCCGAGCGTGGCTGCGGGCAGCACCAGATGGCGGACACTGCCGCTGAACTGCTGCCAGTTGCCGGCCCGCAGGCTGTCGAACAGGTAGAAGCCCGTGCCGGTGGGCACCACCAGGCTGGCCGGGAAGCGGCCTCCAACGGGCAACCAGCCCAGCCAGACGGCAAACACCAGTTGCACCACCATCGCTGCCCAGAACGGCGGCAGGGCATAGGTGCCGATTCCATAGAGGCGGCCGGCCAGATCCAGCTTTCCCTCCGGCCGGGCAATGCCGCTGAAGCCCACCGCCAGGCCCAGCACCGCGGCCAGCAGCAGGGCACAGACCCCCAGTTCCAGGCTGGCCGGCAGGCTCTTGGCGATCACTTCAGCCACGGGCGTCTGGTTGGTGAGCGAGGCACCCAGATCCCCCCGCACCAGGCCGAGCAGAAACTGGCCGTACTGGGCGATCAGGGGCTGGTTGAGGCCGAGCTGCTCACGCAGGGCCTCCCGGGCCGCTTCCGGCGCCCGCATCCCCAGCAGGGCATCGATCGGATCACCAGGCGCCAGCCGCAGCAACAGGAACACCAGGGTGGCGATCAGCCAGAGCATCACCGGCGCCAGCAGCACCCGGCTGGCCAGATAACGCAGCAGATGGCGACGACGGCTCATGTCCCGGCCTCGATCTGCAGGAGGCTGAACACCACCCGCCCGGATCCATCGAACACCGGCGTGCTCAGGCGGGTCTGGGCCCAGGCCCGGGGTGACACCAGCCAGACCGGGATATAAGGCGAAGCCTCCGCCGTTTCACGCTGAATCTTGCGCAGCAGTTTGATCCGCTCGGCCCCCTGCAGGCTTTCGCTGCGGCGCAGGTCAGCGTCCAACCCAGGGCGGGTCCAGAAACTGCCGCTGGCGGCACTGGCCCCCTTGAGGCAACGCTGACCTTCGCTCTCCTCGCAGCCGAGCAGGGGGATCAGGTAATTGTCAGCGTCGGGGAAATCGCCCATCCATTCCAGCAGGATCGAGGCGAAGGCCCCTTCACCGAGCTGACGGTATGCGGTGGTCGACTCCATGCTCTCGATCTCAAGCGTCACGCAGTCACCCAGGTCACGCTGCAGCTGGCCCTGCCAGGTCAGGGCAAAGAGCCTGTCTGAGGGGATGTTGGAGCGGAAGGTGAGCGGCAGGTTGAGGCGATGGCCATCGCAGTAGCCCGCCTGGCGAAACAACGCCCGGGCCTGCGCCGGGTCAAAGCTTGGCCAAGCCTGGGGATCGGAACCCGGCAGGCTGGGCGGGATCAATTGCCGCAGCGGCGCCTGCAGGCCATGGCTGACGCGCTCGCTGATCAAGCGGCGATCGACGCTGAGGGCCAGGGCACGGCGCACCAGCGGATCATCCAGGGGCGGCTGGTCGCTGAGCAAGGTGAGATAGCTGATCTGCAGGGCCGGACCCACCCCTTCGCGCAGGCTGCCTTCGCCGGCCGAGCGGTGCAGGGCACGTTGCTGGTCGCCCTCCAGACTGGTGGAGAGCAGCACATCCACTTCTCCGCTGCGCATCGCCCCGTACAGGGCCGTCGAGTTGCTGAGGTTGACCATGTCGATCCCGCCATTGGCAGGCGCTGGCCCCCAGTAGTCCTTGAAGGGCTTGAGCCGCTGCTGCTGGTCGTTGAAGAAGGTGAGCTGGTAAGGGCCGGTGCCCACGAAGCGCCCATTGAGGAAGCTTCTGGTGTGGTCGCGATAGGCCGTTGGCGACAACGGTGTGAGGCTGACGGCACTGAGCAGCTCGGGCAGGGCCGTGAACGGCCTGCGCAGCCGCAGTTCCAGCTCGTAGGGACCGCTGGCTCTCACCGAGGCGATCCGATCGCCGAGCAGGTAACTGAGCTTGCCGATCGCGAGGAAACGCTCAAGGCTGAAGACCATGGCGGCGGCATCGAAGCGGGTGCCGTCGTGGAACAGCACCCCCTGGCGCAGGGGCACCCAGGCGGTCAGCCGATCGGCACTCATCCGGGGCAGGGCCGTGGCCAGACGCGGCTCCAAGCGGCCATCAGCATCGATGGCATAGAGCGGATCGCCGAGGGCGCTCAGCAACTGCATCGCCCCGAAACTGAAGGTCGCAGCAGGATCGACCGAATCAATCCGGCTGCGACCCGCCACCACAAGCCGGCCTTCCGGGCGGCTGGGCTGACAGGCCATCAGGGCAGAGAGGAGGGCACCGACCAGGGAGAACCCGATCAGGCGCTTCAGTACAGGCAAGCCGACGACGACGAACCCCAGGAATCAATGCAGGCCATTCAAGACCGTGACTGACACGTCTGGGGGGGGAGCTGGTGGAGGTCACGCACCTGGCTGAGTGAGACCTCAAAGACCGGAGAGCCATGCCGTGCCAGGGGCCAATGGCGGACCCAGCAGCGCTGATGGGTCACATCCACTGAGATCACCTGGTACGAGGGCTCTTCACTGCCTGGGCTGCTCGAGGGGCTGTTGGAGGGGCTGCTGGCTAGATGGCTGGCCTGGCTTGAGACCAGGTGAATGCGATCACCCTGCTGAAGAGTCATGGAACGGAAGCGGAGAACCGGAAGGATCTGGGCGGCAGAAGAAACGGAATGAACTGGGCCAAGGGTTCCGCGCCGAAACAGGTTCTGACGTTCGGCATGAACAGCCGTGCGGGGCGGTCAGGGGATGCCGACGCTTGCAACGCCTGGCCTGCCGCCGAAGCTGAGCTCAGAGGGTGCGCAGACAAGCGGCCACGCTGCGCACATCCGGCAGGGCGGCAATCGCAGCGAGGGCAGCCCGGAAACAGGCTTCGGGCACCTCGTGGGTAATCACCACGATTTCGGCTCTGCCCGCCGCCGCCTCCAGCTGCACGATCGATTGGATCGAGACATCCTCAGCGCCGAAGCAGCGCCCGATCAGGCCGATCACCCCCGCCTGATCGCTGGTCTGCAGACGCAGATAGTTGCGGTGACGGGTCAGGGCGGGGTCGACCAGACGGCAGCGCCGCCAACGGCCAGCCGCGAGCAAGGGATCAAGCCCTCCCCCGACGCCACCCACCTTCTGGATGCCGGCGATGTTGAGGATGTCGGCGACCACGGCGGAGGCCGTGGGACCAGCGCCGGCACCGGGTCCGTAGAACATCACCCGGCCGATCGGTTCCCCTTCCACCAGGATCGCGTTGTTGACCCCATGCACCCCGGCCAGGGGGTGGTCCTTGGGGATCAAGGTGGGGTGGACCCGCACATCCAGTTGTTCGCTGCCATCGGGATCGGTGCCGAGGCTTTCGGCCACCGCCAGCAGCTTCACGCAGTAGCCGAGCTGGGCGGCGTAGCGCACGTCGCGGATCTCCAGGCCGCTGATCCCATCGGCAGGGATGGCGGCTCGATCGACGGCACCGCCGTAGGCAAGGCTGGCGAGGATGGCGATTTTGTCGGCCGCATCGCCCCCCTCCACATCGGCGGCAGGATCGGCTTCGGCATACCCCAGAGCCTGGGCATCGGCCAGCACCGTGGCATAGGCCGCCCCTTCGCTTTCCATCCGGCTGAGGATGTAGTTGGTGGTGCCGTTGATGATGCCGCTCACCCGGCGCAGCCGGTTCCCCCCCAACGACTGCTTCAGGGGTTCGATGATCGGGATGCCACCACCCACCGCCGCCTCGATCAACACATAAACGCCCCGCGCCGCTGCCGCCGCCGCGATTTCCTCGCCATGGCGGGCGATCACCGCCTTGTTGGCGGTCACCACAGATTTACCAGCGGCGATCGCCATCAGAATCAGGCTGCGGGCGGGCTCGAGGCCGCCGATCACCTCCACGACGATGTCGACGGCGGGATCGTTGACCACCAGGGCCGGGTCGGTGGTGAATAGTTCGGCAGCCAGGGTGATCGGCCTGGAGCGCTCCAGATCGCGCACCGCCACCCGCCGCAGCTTGAGTTCAGCCACCAGCGGATGGCGACCAGATGGAGTGGAGAGGATCTCGGCAACGCCGGCACCCACGGTGCCAAGACCAAGCAATCCGATGCCGATGGTCATGCCTGGATCGCCACGAAACCGCAGATCCTAGAAATTGGCCGGTTGCAGCGCCGCCGCCTGGGTCTGCATCATCTTCAGGATGTTGAGGAAGCCGTTGGCCCGCGAGGGGGTCAGGCTGGCCTGCAGGCCGGTGTCGGTGAGGAAGGAGGGATCCAGGCCGCTGACCTGCGCGGGCGTGAGGCCTTCAAGCCCGGTCATCAGAAGCGCCAGCAACCCCTTGGTGATCAGGGCGTCGGAATCCCCCTGCCAATGGAGCAGGCCGTCCTGCAGCTGCCCCACCACAAACACCTGGGAGACGCAGCCGCGCACCTTGAAGGAGTCCTGCCGGAACTCCTCGGGCAAGGGCTCGAGCTTGCGGGCGAGCCAGAGCACGTATTCGTAACGCCGCTTCGGATCCTTGGTGTCCCGCAAGCGATCAACGATCTGATCGAGGGCTTCACTACCTGTGGTCATCAGCGCCGCGAGCGGAAACGCCAGCCGGCCAAACCGGCGAGAAGCCAGCCGAGGCTGCCGATGCCACCGAGCAGCAGCACGGACCCAATTGCCGGCGAAGCCAGAGGGGAGCGGGCAGGCAAGGGGGTTTCACTGACCTGATCGAGCTGGATCCGGCCTCCCTGCACAGGCAGGTCAAGAAAATCGCGGTGGCCGGGGCCCCCGTCCACTTCCAACTCCCAGGTGCCATCGGCCTGGTCAGGGAGCTTGAACGACAGCCGGCCCTCAGCATCGATCTGGCCCAGCTCAACAGACGTGCCACCACCGGGAGCCACCAGGCGCACGCCGGCGCCAACCACAGGCTCACCATTGGAGAAGCGACTCTCCAGCACCAGGTCTTCGCGCAGGGATTGCAGCCGCTCCAGGCTGCTCTCGATGGCGTGGGCTGTGGCCCGCTGCGGCAAGCCCACGCTCAGCAACAAGGCCGCTGCTGCGGCAATGGAAGGCCAGCGCCGCATGGATGGGGGGAGATCAGTCATGGTGTTGGCGCCACGTCAAGGGGGTGACCTGACCACAAAAACCCCCGGAACGGGTTCAGCAGTTTTTGGGTCTGGAGGCCAAAGCTAAACCCTGTTCAGGATGCGGACCAGCGGCTGCCGGCCGATTGACCTTTGCCGGCCTGCACCATGCGCACCATCGAGCTCACCATCATCGAAAGCGCTTCGCTCGGCTGGGAGCGCTGGCCCAGCTCCGAAGCCATCACCCGTTCCGGCATCGAACCACTGCTCGCGGGCCGCGACCCAGCCCGAACGGCTGGGGAGGGCCGCTGGCCCGATGGGGATGCCGACAGGAACGCTTGGGTGCTGAACGACGAATTCGCGGAGACGGTCAAAGCAGAGAAGGTCGCAGAACGCGATCCTGGCAAATCAAGGCCCGGATGGCGACCCGTCGGCAGAAGCCTCAACAGGTTGCAACCATTCCAGGCCTCGCTCGCTCAGCCAGCCATCGAAGGGCAGGTCCCAGGGATCGCGCGGAAGGCGCTCAACCTGGCAACCGCTTGGCGCCACGATCACGGCCGGTATCGCCCGCCAGGCCGCATCGCTTCGCAGACGGTCATACCAGCCGCCGCCCGAGCCGAGCCGGAAGCCGCTGGCATCGAAGGCCAGGGCCGGCACCAGCAGCATGGCCAGATCACCGGGCAAGAGCACCGCCCCCGGGCGCCCAGCCGGGGCCGGAATGCCGCAGGCGTCTGCCGCCAGGGGCTGCTGGGGGTCCCAGCCCTCGTAGCGCAGGACCCGCTGGGCGCCTGCCCCATCCCGGATGGCCGGCAGGGCGAGGCGGGTAGGCAGGGGCTCCGTCAGGCCGCGCAGATCGACTTCACCGGCCAGGGGCCAGTAGAGCCCCAGCCGGGTATTCGGGGGCAAAAGCGGCGGCAGCTGGCGAATCGCCGCGGCCAGCAGCGGCTCCTGGGCGGCCCCACTGAGAAAGAGACGGCGCCTGCGCCAGTGGCGGCGCCAGGCCGGTTTCCCTGCCGAGAGCGGCGGGGGTGGCGGCAGCTCCGGTGACTGCGGCAGCTGGTCACTCACCGCTGAAACCAACCGGTGAGGGCCACGGCCAGGGCATCGGCGGCATCATCCGGCCGCGGCGGCAGCTCCAGCGCCAGCTCCCGCATCACCGCTTCGAGCACCTCCTGCTTATCGGCATGGCCCGAGCCCGTGAGGGCCAGCTTGATCTGCATCGGCGGAACCTCCACCACCGGCACCCGCCGCCGGGCCAGGGTCATCATCACCACGCCCCGGG
>JABMPN010000087.1 GCA_013203655.1 Cyanobacteria bacterium bin.51 | reverse complement strand
GAGCGGGGCTTCATCACCTACATGCGCACCGACTCGGTGCACCTCTCCGATCAGGCGATCACGGCGGCCCGCAGTTGCGTGGCCGAAAAGTATGGCCAGGACTACCTCTCCCCGGCCCCCCGCCAGTTCACCACCAAGAGCCGCAATGCCCAGGAAGCCCATGAGGCGATCCGCCCGGCCGGGGATCGCTTCCGCACCCCCAAGGACACCGGTCTCGATGGCAAGGATCTCTCGCTCTACGAGCTGATCTGGAAGCGCACGGTGGCCAGCCAGATGGCCGACGCCCGCCTCACCATGCTGGGCGTGGAGCTTCAGGTGGGTGAGGCCCGCTTCCGGGCCGGCGGCAAGCGCATTGATTTTGCCGGCTTCTTCCGTGCCTATGTGGAAGGCAGCGACGACCCTGATGCCGCCCTCGAAGGCCAGGAGGTGCTGCTGCCGGCCCTCGTCGTGGGCGATACCCCCACTTGCAGGGATGTCGATGCCCTCGGGCACCAGACCCAGCCGCCGGCGCGCTACAGCGAAGCCGCGCTGGTCAAGATGCTGGAGAAGGAGGGGATCGGTCGGCCTTCCACCTACGCCAGCATCATCGGCACGATCGTTGATCGGGGCTACGCCACGCTCTCGAACAACTCGCTCACCCCCAGCTTCACCGCTTTTGCGGTGACCGCGCTGCTGGAGGAGCACTTCCCCGATCTGGTGGACACCCGGTTCACGGCCCGGATGGAAAGCAGCCTCGATGAGATCTCCACGGGCAAGGAGCAGTGGCTCCCCTACCTGAACACCTTCTTCAAAGGGGAAAAGGGGCTCGAAACCCAGGTGCAGCAGCGCGAGGGCGACATCGACCCCACCGCCTCGCGCACCATCGCCATGGAGGGCCTGCCCTGCGTGGTGCGGATCGGCCGTTTCGGGGCCTATCTGGAGGCCAAACGGGTCGCGGAAGACGGCAGCGAAGAGCTGATCAAAGCGACCCTGCCGATCGAAATCACTCCCGGCGATCTCGATGCCGAGCACGCCGAACTGATCCTCAAACAGAAGACCGAAGGGCCCGAGAGCATTGGCGTCGATCCCGAATCGGGCGAGGCCATCTACCTGCTGTTCGGCCAGTACGGGCCCTACCTGCAAAAGGGCGAGGTGGGTGAGGAGAATCCCAAGCCGAAGCGGGCCTCCCTGCCCAAGGGGGTGAAGCCGGAAGACCTGAGCCTCGAGGCCGCTCTCGGGCTGCTGCGGCTGCCCCGACTGCTGGGCGAGCACCCGGACGGGGGCAAGGTGCAGGCCGGGCTGGGCCGCTTCGGCCCCTACATCGTCCATGACAAGGGAAAGGGCGAGAAGGACTACCGCTCCCTCAAGGCCGAGGATGACGTGCTGGAGGTGGCCCTGCCCCGCGCGATCGAGTTGCTCGCCATTCCCAAGAAGGGTCGCGGCGGCCGCACCGCCTTGAAGGATCTCGGCAGCCCCGGTGGGGAAGGAGAGTCGATCGGGGTGTTCGATGGCCCCTACGGGCTTTATGTGAAGCAGGGAAAGGTGAACGCGTCGCTGCCCGAAGGCAGCACGGCCGAGACGATCACCATCGAGGAAGCGGTGGCCCTGCTGGCGGCCAAGGCCGCCACAGGCAAAGCCAAGGCCAAGGCCAGCAAACCTGCCACCACCAAGAAAGCGGCTGGCGCCAAGCCGAAGACCACCAAAGCGGCAGCAACCAAAACGGCCAAGGCCAGCCCAACGGCCAGCAAGCCCGCCACCAGCAAGACGGGGCGCCCCCGGGCCAGTGCCGTGCGGATCATCAAGGCCGCATCGAGTTGATGCCGGCCCCGCGCGCGCCGATGCTGAGCAGCGCGCTGACGCTCGCCCTGCTCTTGAGCGGTTGCAGCGGCAACCCGATCGCTGAGCGGCTGGCGGCTGGTTTCGAGTCGCCCGCTTCCCCCGCACCAACCCCGCCCCCCCCCGCAGCAGCGGAACCCCCAGCCAGTCCAGCAACCCCAGGCCAGCCAGACGAGCAGCCGGTGCCCAGTGCCCCTCAGGCCACGCCAACGCCTGCCCCGGCAACTCCGGCCAAACCCATGGCCGGAGCCATGCCCTACCGCATCACCATCCAACTGAGTGGGGTCGATCCGGCCGCCCCTGCTGAAGCGGTGACCGCTGCCCTGCGCAAGGCGGGGGTCCGCTTTGAAGTGGAAACGATCGAGCGGATCCCCCAAGCTGGAGCCGAAGCCAAGACATCAGGCACGGGCCAAGCGACAACCAGCTCAGCCGCACCGGCCCCCCGGTGATCCGCATCCATGGACCCCTCCTCCCGCAATCTGAGCCGACGCCAGGCCCTGAAGCTGGTCGAAACGGCCTACCTGGCCGCCGCCACAGCCCTTCTCTGGGCCGGCCTCTATTATCTGCCGGTGGGCGGAGCCCTGTTCCGCCTGGCCCTGCCGTTGCCCCTGGCCTTGCTGCAACTGCGCCAGGGCTGGCGCTGCGGTTGGGAGGGCACGGTGGTGGCGGCGCTGCTGCTGGTGGCCCTGATGGGCCCGATCCGCGGGCCCCTTGTGCTGTTTCCCTATGGCTTGCTGGCGCTCTGGCTGGGCTGGGGCTGGAGTCAATCGAGGAGCTGGTGGCTCACTTGGGGGGTGGGCCTGCTGATCGGCAGTGCCGGTTTTCTGGTGCGGGTGGCGGTGCTCTCCCTGCTGCTTGGCGAAAATCTCTGGGTGTTGATCACCGCTGCGGCCGCCGCTCTGCTGGAGCGGCTCAGCGGGGTGCTCCAGCTGGGCGTCGCCCCGGACCTGCAGCAGGTCCAGATCATGGCGGTGCTGCTGGTGCTGATTCAGAACCTGATCTATGTGCTGGCCCTGCATGCCGTGGCGTACTGGATCTTTCCGCGGCTCCAGGCACCGATCAGTGAGCCGCCGCCACAGTTGCGGGCCCTGGTGAGCCTTGATCCGCTCTGAGCTCGACCCCGGCGGCGGTGATGCAGAGATCTGGGCGACACAAGTGAGGCTGGGCGCTCCCCGTGCCCTGCTGCTCTTGCTGCTGGCCGGCACCGAGACCGCCGAGGTTCCAGGCATTTCCGCCGCCGGGGCAACGGCGGCCTCCCGGCGCTGGACCGCCGCCGCCGATGCGGAGTTGCTGCTGCTTGGACCGGGCGGTCGCCGCCCCCATACCCTGCCACCACTGCCGGCAGGCGTCAGTCCCGCCTTGATCTCCTATGTGGTGCGCAGGGAGTTGGCGCTCCGCACCCTTGTGGTGGACCTGGGCTGCCCGGTCCCACCGGCGGTTCCCCACCTGCAGCTGGCCGAAGCGCCAGCCCGCTGCCTGAGCACGGGGGCCGCCATGGCCCCTGAGCGGGTGAGGGGTCTGCTGGCCCTGGGGCGGCGCTGGGGGCAACGCTGGGGACGCCGGCGCGGTACAGCGCCACCGCTGGTGTTGGCGGAATGTGTCCCAGGCGGAACCAGCACGGCCCAGGCCGTGCTCTGCGGGCTTGGCATCGGGGCCGCCGGGCTGGTGAGCGGCAGCCTCAAGCAACCGGCCCATGGCTTGAAAACCGCCTTGGTGGAGCGAGGGCTGCGGGCCGCCGATCTCTGGGCCCAGGCCGAAGCCGGCGGAGCCGATCCCCTGGCGGTGGTCGCCGCGGTAGGGGATCCGATGCAGCCGCTGGCCGCCGGTGTGCTGCTCGCCGCCGCCGAGGACGGACTGCCGGTGGTGCTCGCCGGCGGCAGCCAGATGGCGGCGGTGCTTTCCTTGGCGCTGGCCCTGGCTCCATCCGGCCTGCGGCCGCAACTGGCGTGCCTGGCCGCCCTGGCCACCACCGCCTGGGTGGCGGGGGAGGCGAGCAGCGACCTGGAGCTGTTGCTGAAGCGAATCGGCGATCGCTGGCAGGTGGAGCCCCTGGCCTTTGCCAGCAGCCTGCGCTTCGGTGCCTGCCGTAGCGCCCCCCTGCGCGACTACGAGCGTGGCTACGTCAAGGAGGGGGTGGGTGCCGGCGGGCTGGCCCTGCTCTGGGAACTGAGTGGACGCCAGCCAGACGCCCTCGCCGAAGCCTGTGATTTGGCCTGCGAACAGCTCCAGGGCTGCTCCTAGGGTCCAGACCATGCAGGTGTTGCCCCCCTCCGTGCCAAGGCTCAGCCGCCGCCAGCTGCTGCGCTGGGGCGCTGTCGGTGGGATCGGCCTGATCGGCGCCTGCGCCAGACCCAGCTCGGCCCAGCTGCTCTACAGCAGCGGTCAGATGCCGGCGGCCTGGTTGAAGCGATTGCCCGATCCGTGGCGCAGCCAGGCCAAGGAGGGGCCAGACGAACTGCTCAGCCAGCTCTCCAACGCCGATCTGCTGCAGTGGCCGGAGGGCTGGATTGGCGATCTCAGCGGCGAGGAGCTGCAACCCTTCGCTCCGCCTGAGACCCCCGAGGCCACCAGGCTGTTCGCCGATCTGGCCCCCTTCGCAGGGCCGATCAGCCATCTGTTCGGCGATCCGGCCGCTGCACCGATCGCCTACCCCTGGGCCTTCGGCACCTGGTGGTTGGTGCTTCGCAACCGCCAGGACCTGGCCGAACGCCGCGCCGAGGGCTGGTCTCTGCTCCTTGATGCCAGCCTCAAGGGCCTGCTTGTGCTGCCCTCCAGCCCCAGGGTGGTGATCGAGCTCTGCCTGCGCCAACTGGGCCTGGCCAGCCAAGACAACGGCGCCCTGGCCGATCCGCGCTTGCTGCCCCAGCTGCGCCGGTTGCGCGGCCAGGCCCTGGCCTTCGATGAACGCGATGGCCTCAACCTGCTGTTGCGAGGCAAGGCCGAAGCGGCCGTGGTGGCCAGTCAGCGGGTTCTGCCCCTGCTGCGCAGTGATCTACGCCTGACGGCCCTGCTGCCGGCCAGTGGCTCACCGCTGTGGTGGAACCTGCTGCTGCGGCCGGCCCGCAGCCGCGAACCAGCGCCGCTGGCCTGGCTTCAACAAGCCCGCGAGCCGGCCCTGCTCAGCCGACTGCTGGCCGCAGGTTGGGTACCACCACTGCGGCGCCAGGCACTGGCCGGCGCCTTGCGGAGCTGGCCGCAACCCATCGCCTCGCTCCTGTACCCGCAGCCGGCGGTGCTGGCCAACTGCAACAGCCTCCCGCCGCTCAAGAGCGAATCGCGTGCGCGCTACCAGAAGCTCTGGGACCAGGCCGCTCCGGCCTGAGCCCACACCACACGTGAGCCCCTAGCCCCAGAGTCGCCGCCGCGGTGGGGCCGCCAGCAGGGCATGGGTGTGGGCGAGCAGATCGGGAATCGCCAGGCCATGGGGACAGCGGGGCAGGCAGGCGCCGCAACGCTCACAGGCCCTGGCATCGAGCTGTTCCCACCAGTGGCCCGCCCTGCCGATCAGGTTGTAGCGCTCGGTGGCGAAGGCGGTCATGCCATGGCCGAGCGCCAGGTTGCGCAGGCGGAGCAGTTCGGGAATCGGCACGGCCTGCGGGCACGGCAGGCAGGCGCGGCACTGGCCGCAACGGTCAGGGCCGAGGCGCCGTGCAGCTGCGGCGGCAAGCCGTTCGAGAGCCTCCTTTTCAAGCCGTGTGCGCGCGCCATCAGCGGCGGCGAGACGCTCGGCCCAGGCCAGATCCCCCGGCTGGGCGGCCCCGAGGCTGAGGGTGCTGATCCCTTCGCTGATCAAGAAGCGATAGGCCAGCTCCAGCGGGGCCAAGGGGGCGCAGTCGGCACTGAGTTCCAGCGGTGGGTCGTAGAGACGACCGCCCTTGTCGGCCGGGGAGATCGCCATCACGCCAAGGCCTGCGGCGAGGGCCCGACGGGCCAGGGGAAGGCGCTCCTGATCAAAGAGATGGAGATGAAGACTGCAGAAACCGAAGCAACCGCTGCCCAGGGCCGCTTCGATCAGTCCGCTGCTGCCGTGGCTGCTGAAGCCCAGTTGGCCCACCAGCCCTTCGCTGATCGCCCAGTCGAGCAGCTCCTTCCCCTCCCCCTTCAGGGCCCAGTCGAGATGCTCGGGCCGATTGAGGCCGTGCACCGCCAGGTTGTCGAGCCGCTCCACCCCCAGCCGCCTGAGGCAGGCCCGCAGCTGCTGGCGGCCTTCGATCAGGCCCACGCCAGGCAGGATCTTGCTGGTGATCACCAGCTGGTCGCGTCGGAGCGCCAGCTTGGCCATCGCCTGGCCCAGGTAGGCCTCGGCCGGTCCGTAGGCGGGTGCGGTTTCGAGATGGTTGATGCCGCAGGCGAAGGCGGCGGCCAGCACCCGCTCCATCTGAGCGGCGGAATCAACCGCCCGCATCGTGCCCAAGGTGAACAGGGAAACAGCCGCCCCCCGGCCAAAGGGTCGGCGGGCGGGCGCTTGCTCAGCGGGGGGCACCGGAAGGGTCGCCAGGGGGCGCCGTTGGAGGGGGAGGGCCAGGCTCCTCCGGATCGCCGCCAGACCCAGGCTTGCCATCCGCCGGGCGCTGGGCAAGGCGGACATTGCGGATCAGTTCGGCCGGACTGAGCTGGTCGAGAAAGCGGCGAAAATCCTCCTGATCCTCCGCATCCGCCTCGGCATCGACCGGGATCGAGGCATCGGCCACCACCTCCTCCAGCATCCAGATGCTGCTGTCGGTGCGCAGGGCCAGGGCGATGGCATCGCTGGGGCGGCAGTCAATCTCACTGGGCTCACCAGCGGGCGAACTGAGTTTGAGAACGGCGCGGAAGGTGTTGTCTTCGATGGCATGGATGATCACCCGCTCCAGCCGTAACCCACCGGCCACCAGCAGATAGGCCATCAGATCGTGGCTGAGCGGGCGGGATGGCGGCTCACCTCCCAGACCGGCCAGGATGTTCTGGGCCTGGGCCTGGTCGATCCAGATCGGCACCTGGCGCCTCCCGCAGGGATCGCGGAGCAGCACGATCGGGCTGCGACTGGCCGCGTCGAGGGCGATGCCGAGAACGCGCATTTCCACCATGGCCTTGCTGCGCCTGACCGTTGTCCATTATGGGCAGGAGCTCTAGGCCCACGATGTTCACAGGGTTGGTCCAGGCCGTGGGACGATTGCGCCGCCAGCCCGGGGGTGTGCTGGTTGAGGGGCTGGGCGGGCCGTTCAGCGTTGCCCTGGGCGACAGCGTCGCTGTCGACGGCGTCTGCCTCACCGTTGCCGAACTGCGCAGCGATGGTTTCCGCGCCGATGTCAGTGAGGAGACCCTCAGCCGCAGCACCCTGGCCGCCAAGGCGGCCGCAGGGGCGCCCGTGAATCTCGAACCGGCCCTGCGCCTCGCCGACCGGCTCGGTGGTCACCTGGTCAGCGGCCATGTCGACGGGCTCGCCCATGTGATCGCCATCAGCCAGCAACAGGCCTCCTGGCGGCTGGAGCTGCAATGGCAGGACCGTGCCTTTGGCCGCTACATCTGCAACAAGGCCAGTGTGGCCGTCGATGGCATCAGCCTGACGGTCGCGGGATCCAGTGGGGCTGGGGAGCGGTTCTGGATCGCCGTGATCCCGCTCACCTGGACCAGCACCACGTTGCGACATCGCCGGGTGGGCGATCCGGTCAATCTGGAGGCCGACCTGCTGGCTAAATACACCGAACGGCTGCTGGCGGAAACGAGCGCCCTGGGCGGGCAAACTCCGCCACGACTGACCGGGATCGATGGGCCATGGCTGGCCGAACAAGGCTGGGCCTAGCGTTAGAGTTGTGATTGTTAGGGATTGATCAGCATGACCGGGGAGCACACGCCGATCGCCACCCTGCGCACGTTCACGATCGCCGAGGGGGTGGTGATGCTCGTGCTCGGCAGCCTGGCCCTGATCTTCCCGGTGGTGGCTTCCTTCTGGGCCACGGCCATGGTGGCGCTCGCCTTTCTGGTGGGAGGGATCGTCGGCCTGGTGGACAACCTCTATCGCGCCAGGCATCTGAGCCGCCGGCATGCCTTCTCCCGGCTGGTGGTTTCGACCCTGTTCCTGGTGACCGGCGCCTGGATGATCAGCCAGTTTCGTAGCGGGCTCGGCAATGCGGCGTCCCAGGTGGCATCACTGGCGCTGGCGATCGGGGTGGTCTTCGTGATCGAGGGCCTGGTGGCCGTTGCCGTGGCCGCCAGCCACAAGCAGGCCGTGGGGCGGGGCTGGGGACTGGCCAACGGCCTGATCACCCTGCTGCTCGGCGTCTTGATCCTGACGATGAAGTTCTGGAGTCAGCTCTCGGTGATCGGCGTGCTCGTTGGCGTGAGCTTTCTGTTCAGTGGCATCGACCTGCTTGCCTTCAGCGCCCATCTCCATGGCCCAGGAGATGGCAAAAACGCCGCCTTATCCGCCCAAAGCGAAACCAACGAAGCCAGCCCCAAGGCGTGATTGTCAAAAGCAAACCCGAGTGCCCTTGGGCGCAACCAGCAACAGTGAGGCGACGGGTCAGTTAGGGCTGTTCCGGCTAGGGCTGTTCCGGCTCGTCGTTGAGGGGCGGTGACTGCCAGGAAAGATGACGCCCCTGCCGCTGATCAGGCGGCCATCACCAATGTAGTCGGATTGATGGTTTTTTCCGGTGTTGGTGGATTGATCCAGACCACCTCTGGCTGACCCCAGCAGCGTGTGCTGCGGCTC
>JABMPN010000086.1 GCA_013203655.1 Cyanobacteria bacterium bin.51 | reverse complement strand
GCCCAGCGCCGCCACCAGGGCATCGACCTTCCGGGTGGAGACGCCCCCGATGTAGGCCTCCATGATCACTGCGTACAGGGCCTGATCGACCCTGCGGCGGGGCGCGAGGATCGAGGGGAGAAAGCTTCCGGCCCGCAGCTTGGGGATCTGCAGCGCGAGATCCCCCACCTGGGTGGTCAGGGTGCGGGGCCGGTAACCATTGCGGTAGCCGAGTCGCTCCTGGCTGCGCTCATGGCGGTCGGCACCCAGAAAGGCAGCGACCTCCAGCTCGATCAACTGCTGCAGGCCGCGTGTAGCCAGTTCAGGGATCAGTTCACCGGCACTGCTGCCATCCAGTAGCGGCGCCAAGTCAACTGCGGCACGATAGGTCTTGGGCATGGTTCGTCTGGTTGAGGTGGTTCTCAAACCAGGGAAACGGGCCTGCCCACCCCTTGCAACGACTAGCGACTGAGGAGAGGTCTGCCAGCCCCGGCTACGCCGGGGCTGGGCTCTCAGCTTTTACACCAGTTGATGGGACGCCACTCCCTAAAAATCTATTGAAAATTGTGGTTCTCGAAAAAATAATCAGTGGGTCGTGAAGAAACGACGCCCGGAGAAAATCCAGAGCAGCATGTAGTTGCTCACGGCAGGAACGATTGGAAGCGCAGGCCTAGCCAAAGCTGGTGTGAACTCTCCTAAAACTATAGCCAGGCCGCTGTTGATGAGCAACAGCACGACTGCGGCTCTTTTGTTGAGTTGTTTCTTGCCGAGCCGGTCTTTGAATGTCAGCTTCTGTTGGCCAAAAAATGACCAGATAAATGCAATCAGGAAGCCAGACAGATTGGCCACGCTGTTGCCTATGCCAAGACTGATGAGTGCTGCTAGAATAATGGCATGGATCCCAGTGGCGACCAAGCCAACCGCGCTGAATCTGCCCAGTCGTGAGATGATATTCAAGTCTCAAAAATATCACGCACGATGAACCATGGTCGCCGTTTTGACTCTATGTAGGTGCGTCCAAGGTACTCTCCTACTATCCCGATTCCGATCAGCTGGAGCCCACCAAGAAGGGTGACAGCCGCGAACAGTGAAGCGTAGCCAGGAGTTTCGATTCCAAAGAGAAGCGCCCTCACGACCGAAGTCATTCCTACGATAAAGGCTGCAATGGTCACGATAAGGCCGACATAGCTCCAGATTCTCAATGGTGCTGTTGAGAAACTGAAGATTCCGTCCAAGGCGTAGTTCCAGAGCTTCCATTGGTTCCATTTCCCTTTGCCGGCAGAGCGCTCCGGCCTTGTGTAGTAAACCTCTTTTTTCGAAAAGCCTGCCCAGGCAAAGAAGCCTTTAGAGAACCTCACACGTTCTTCGCAGGCCAGGATCGCAGTGACTACCTTTCGATCCAGAAGCCTGAAATCACTGGCGTTCAGCTGAATGTCAAGCTTGGAGAGTGCGAGAAATATTCGATAGAAGGATTCAGCGGTGAAGCGTTTGATCCAATGATCGTTCGAGCGATCACTTCTGACCGCGCTGACGATCTCATAGCCCTCGAGCCATGAGCTAATCATGTCTGGAATCATCTCAGGGGGATCTTGTAAGTCAGCATCAATAGTGATGCATGCATTGCCTGAGCAATAGTGCAGGCCTGCCAGTAGCGCTGACTCTTTGCCGAAGTTTCGAGAAAAGCAGATGATCTTGCCTGAGGCCCAATCTTGATTTTGGATCAGGAGATTTTTTGCGCTTTCAATCGTCTGATCTTTGCTGCCGTCATCAATGATGACAATTTCGAATGTCAGTTCCGATTTGACCTTAAGGACGGACTGAGCCTGCTTGCGGAGTTCTTCGAAGAGTGTCCCCAGGCATCCTTCTTCGTTGAAGCATGGAATGACCAGTGAAATCGATGGGTTTTGCTGATTGCTTTGGGGCGTTAATCGCTTGGCCCTGGCTTGACCCTCTCTGTCAGCAGATGTATTCATGCTCTCCACAAGGACGTTCATATCGCTGCTAATCCTTATGGTAAAGCATGAGTTTGGGACTGCCTGATGGCTCCATGGCGTTGAGCCGATCGCGTTGGCGTGATCTCTCTAGGGCGTGTTCCATACGAATCGCGAGGAGGCCGCGTAGTTCCACACAAACACCACCAAAATGCCAGCCAGTTGGGCCAGGAACGTGTTGCGGGACACCAGGTTGTAAAAGCTGGAGGCCACCCCCACATTGGCCAGCACCGGCAGGGAGGCCACCAGCAGGAACTTGAGCAGTCCCTTCAGGAGCGCTCGTCCCTGCTGGCGCTGGAAGCGGAAGGTGAGAGCGTTGTTGATCAGGTAGTTGGTGCTTGCGGCCACCACCACGGCCACTGGCAACGCCTGTCTGAAGGCCAGCCCCGCCCCGCCCATCAACGCCTGTACCACCAGCATCTGTACCGCCACCCCGCTCAGGCCCACCAGGGCAAAACTGATGGCGCGGCGGGGGATTGCGCGCAGCAGCAATGTGTGCAGGATCGAGACGCCCAGATCCCAGACGATGGCCAGATCCAGCTTGGAATCACCGGCCACCCGCGCCTGGAAGCGTAAGGGAATCTCCCTGACCTGCAGCGATCCGCGGCTGATCGAGAGCAGCTCGTAGAGAAATTTGAATCCGTTCACGTCCACCCGCCGCACGTGGTGCAGCACGGCCTCCGGCCGCAGGGCAAAAAAACCGCTCATGTAATCGGTGAGCCTGCGGTAGCCGGGCAGGCTGAAGCGGGCGATCGTGTTGGCCCAGGTGGAATTGCGAGTGCGCTCCTCACTCAGGCCATGGATGGCGGCGTCGGGGTGAAAGCGGCTGCCCACCACCAGGTCGCAGCCGCTGCTGAGCAGGGCTGACACCGCCGCTTCCACCGCCGTGGGCTCGTGCTGGCCGTCGCAGTCCATCACCACGATCACATCGCCGGTGGCATCGAGGATGCCTTCCTTGATGGCGCTGGCCAGGCCGGCACGCCCCACCCGCCGGATCAGGCGCACGCCGGCCTGGCCGTGGGCCAGCTGTTTGACCAGATCGGCCGTGCCATCGGCCGAATCGTCGTCCACGAACAGCACTTCAAGGTCGAAGTGTTGCTTCAGCGGTATGAGTTCCTCCAGGATCCTCGCGACGTTCTGCCGTTCGTTGTACGTCGGCAGAACGATGGACAGGCGCTCTGACGAGCCCATCGGGCCGCGGGCGAGAGGGGAGGTGGCGCTCAGAGCGCCTTGGCCTTGGCGACCACGTTCTCCACGGTGAAGCCGAACTTCTCCAGGCAGACAGCGCCTGGGGCCGAAGCACCGAAGCGATCGATCGAGACGGTCGCACCGTCGAAGCCGCTGTACTTGTGCCAGCCGAAGGAGCCGGAAGCTTCCACCACGACGCGCTTGCGCACCGCGGCTGGCAGCACCGACTCGCGGTAGCCGGCGTCCTGCTCCTCGAACAGCTCGACGCAGGGGATCGAGACCACCCGCACCTTCTTGCCCTCGGCGCTCAGCTGCTCGGCCGCCTTGACGCAGAGATCCAGTTCGGTACCCGAGCCGATCAGGATCAGGTCCGGTGTGCCGTCGCAGTCTTCGAGGACGTAGGCCCCCTTGGCCACCTGGGCGGCGGAGCTGTTGGCCTGGTTGGCCATGGCCTGGCGGCTGAGGGCCAGCACCG
>JABMPN010000085.1 GCA_013203655.1 Cyanobacteria bacterium bin.51 | reverse complement strand
CTACAGGGCTCTCGACACCAAGGGCAAAACCAGTCTCAAGGTGATCGGCGACCACAGCCGTGCCATCACCCAGCTGATCTGCGATGGCGTCACGGCCAGCAATTTGGGCCGCGGCTACATCCTCAGGCGTCTCCTGCGCCGCGTCGTGCGCCACGGCCGGCTCCTCGGCATCGACAAGCCATTTCTGGCGGCGATGGGCGAGGCGTCGATCACTCTGATGGCTGCGGCTTACCCCCAGCTGCTCGAGCGCCGCGAGGTGATCCTGGCCGAACTGGAGCGTGAGGAGGCCCGCTTCCTGGAAACCCTGGAGCGGGGCGAGAAGCTGCTGGCCGAGGTGCTGGCGGCCAAGCCCAGCCAGATCAGCGGCGAGCAGGCCTTCGAGCTCTACGACACCTATGGCTTCCCCCTGGAGCTCACCGAGGAGATCGCCGAAGAGCACGGCCTCACGGTGGATCTGGCCGGTTTTGAAGCGGCGATGGAGGCCCAGCGCCAGCGGGCCAAGGCGGCAGCGGTGAGCGTGGATCTCACCGTCCAGGGCGCCATCGAGGCGATCGCCGCCGATCTGGCTGACACCCATTTCCACGGCTATGGCACCCTGGATCACCCCAGCCAGGTGATGGCTCTGGTGGTGAACGGCGCGCCGGGCCTGCGGGCGGTGGCGGGAGACGCCGTGCAGGTGGTGCTCGATGCCACGCCGTTCTATGGCGAATCCGGTGGTCAGATCGGTGATCGCGGCCTGCTGGTCGGCCAGGACTTGATCGTTGAGATCGAGGCGGTGAGCCGCCTGCGCAAGTTGTTCGTCCACCACGGCCGGATCGAGCGTGGCGTGCTGCAGCTCGGTGACCAGCTCAACGCCCGGGTCGATCGCCGCTGCCGGCGCCGGGCCCAGGCCCACCACACCGCCACCCACCTGCTGCAGGCGGCGCTCAAGCAGGTGGTGGACCCCTCGATCAGCCAGGCCGGCTCCCTGGTGGATTTCGATCGGCTGCGCTTCGATTTTCATTGCCCGCGCCCGCTCAGCCGCGAGGAGTTGGAGCGCATCGAGGAACTGATCAACGGCTGGATCGAAGCGGCTCACCCGATGGAGGTGCGCGAGATGGCGCTGGAGCAGGCCAGGGCCGCCGGTGCCGTGGCCATGTTCGGCGAGAAATACGACGCGACGGTGCGGGTGGTGGATGTGCCCGGTGTGTCGATGGAGCTCTGCGGCGGCACCCACGTGGCCAACACCGCCGAGATCGGCCTGTTCAAGATCACCGGGGAGAGCGGGGTGGCGGCGGGCATCCGCCGGATCGAAGCGGTGGCGGGCCCGGCGGTGCTCGCCTACCTCAACACCCGCGATCAGGTGGTGCGAGACCTGGGCGAGCGCTTCAAGGCCCAACCGGGCGAGATCGTCGAGCGGGTGAGCGCCCTGCAGGAGGAGCTCAAGGCGAGCAACAAGGCGCTGGGCGCGGTTCGCGGCGAACTGGCGCTGGCCCGCTCGGCCGCCCTGGCGAGCCAGCTGGAGCCGCTGGGAGCGTTTCGTTTGCTGGTGGAACGCCTCGATGGGCTGGATGCCGGCGCCCTGCAGACGGCGGCCCAGCGTCTGCAGCAGCAGGCTGGCGAGACGGCGGCGGTGGTGCTGGGCGGCGTGCCCGATCCAGGGGATCCCGACCGGTTGAGCCTGGTGGCGGCCTTCGGCAAGGCGGTGATCGCCAAGGGGCCGAAGGCCGGAGCCTTCATCGGCGGCATCGCTCGCCTTTGCGGCGGCGGTGGTGGCGGTCGCCCCAACCTGGCCCAGGCCGGTGGCCGGGAGGCAGCCGCCCTTGATGGCGCCCTGCAGCAGGCCAGGGAGGAGCTGGCCTCGGCGTTGGCCGGGCAGGCTGGGGTTTCGTCGCCCCCCGGCTGATGCGTCCGCTCCCTGTCTCGCCCTGGCTGTTGCCCCTCGCTTTGGCCCCCCTGTCCCTGGCTCTCCAGCCCTTGCCGGCGCAGTCCCAGCAGGTCCAGCTCCGCTGTGATGGCACCCTGTTGGAGGCCCGGGGCAGTGCCGAGGTCAAGCGGGTCACCGACCGGTTGCGGTTTTCACTGGGACTGGAGGCCGAGGCCGCCACGTCCGAGCTGGCTCTTTCAGCCCTGCAGAAACGGCTGGCGAGCCTGCGTTCGGCGCTGCAGCAGCTGCAGGTGCGCGAGCTGGAGGCGACCTCCCCCTCCACCTGGCGACAGCCCTCCAGCAAGGAGCGGCCGGAGATGGCGAAGGCCAGTCTGCGGGTCAGCGGGGAGCTGCAGCCCTCCCAGCTGCAGGGCCTGATCCGCCAGGTGGGAAGCCTGCCGGGCGTCCGTCTGGCGCCGGTGTCCACCGAGGCGGATCGCGCCGCGGACCCGGCCGTGCAGCGCCAGCTGCTGCGCGGCGCCTATCAGGAGGCGCTCCGCCAGGGCCGGGCCATCGCCGAGGCGGTTGGCCTGCGGGACCTCACCCCCCTGGAGGTTCAGATCGAGGGCGGAATGCGGCCGCTGTTGCAACGGGCCGCCGCGGCGGACGAGGCAGCCCCGTTCGATCCCGCCGAACTGCCTGCCCCCACCGACCGCCTGGGACTGCTGGTTCGGTTCTGCGCCCGTTGAACCGCCATCGTTGGGTGGCTGGAGGGGGCTGCAAGGGGCTCCGAGTGGCCCTGGCAGGCGTTTCGACGCCTCAAGCCCTGCTCTCGCCCAGCTCCACCAGCCGGTCGGCGGCCAGGCTCAGGCAGTAATCGAGCGGCCGGATGGCGCTGGCGATGGCCGCCATCTGGGCCGTGTCGCCCCGGTGGGCCGCCGCGATGCCATCCAGCAGCAGGCCGATCACCTCATTGCTCGACTTGCAGCGCTGGCTCACCAGCGAGAGCATCTCCATCGCCAGGTCGACATCGAAGAGCAGGGTCTTGAGGAAGTTGTCGCCGCTGACTTCGATCAACTCGGCCGGTCCCTCCACCACCCGCACATCGGCGGAGTGGGAGCCGGTGCCGAACAGGCCCATCTCGCCCAGCAGTTCTTCCGCTTCGACCACCGCCAGGGTGTGGGGCCTGGGCTCGAGCAGGCGGATCTGGATCGCCACCTTGCCGCGGGTGAGCAGCATCAGGCTGGTGGCGGGATCCCCCTGATGCATCAGCAGCTCCCCCTGGCTGGCCTGGCGCTGGACCGGCTCCAGCTCGGCGTGGTGGATCTTCAGCAGCAACTTGATCCGCTCCCGCAGGATCTTCAGCTGCGGTTCATCTCCCCACATGGCATCAGCTCCAATCAGGTCTGCAGGTAAGTGGTCTGGCGCAGGCTGCCCTCCAGGTGAGCCATCAGCCGCTGGGCATCGCGGATCGGCAGGTCGCCCCGGTCGATCGCCGCCTCGCTGGCCAGCCGCAGGCGCTCGAGCAGCTGATCGGGTTCGTGTTCCATCGCTTCGAGCACCTCGGCATTGGTGTTGCCCCTCACCACATGCTCGACCCGGTAGCTGCCGTTGGCACCGAGACGGATATGCACTGCATTGGTGCTGCCGAACAGGTTGTGCAGATTGCCCATCACTTCCTGGTAGGCGCCGCCGAGAAACAGGCCGATCCAGTAGGGCTCATCGGGCTGCAGTTCATGCAACTCGAGCAGCGGTTTCACCTGGCCGGCGTCGATGAAGCGGGCCAGCTTGCCGTCGGAGTCGCAGGTGAGGTCAGCGAAGCTGCCCAGCCGGTTGGGGCGTTCGTTGAGGCGATGGATCGGCAGCACCGGGAACAGCTGGTCGATCGCCCAGGTGTCGGGGGCGGAGCGGAACACCGAGAAGTTGGCGTAGTAGGTGCTGGCCAGGGCCGCCGGCAGGGCGCGCAGCTCATCGGGGATCGCAGCGCTGGCCGGCCAGCGGGTCAGCTGGGCGGCGATCGATTCGCAGCAGGCCCAGTAGAGGCGTTCGGCGGCCCCCCGCTCGGTGAGGCTCAGGTAGCCGAGACGGAAGGCGGAGAGGGCGTCGTGCTTGAACTTGATCGCGTCGTTCCAACCCTCTTGCAGGTGGTCGCCGCTGCTGGTCTCGGCGCCGGCCTCGATCGCCGAGAGGGTGTCGCGCAGATTGCGCACAATCAGTGGTTCGCCCTCGCTCAGCGGCGGCACCGCGCCACTGACCTGGCCAGCACCGAGCACGTCGAACACCAGCACGCTGAAATGGCTGGCGATGGCACGGCCGCTCTCGCTCACCAGGGTGGGCAGGGGGATGCCGTGGGGCTCGCAGCACTCGCGCACGGTGGCCACCACATCGTTGGCGTAGTTCTGCAGTGAGTAGTTGGTGGAGGCGGCGGTGGCGGTGCGGCTGCCGTCGTAGTCGATGCCCAGGCCGCCTCCTACATCCAGATAGCCCATCGGCGCCCCCAGCTGGGCCAGCTGGCCGTAGATCTGGCCGGCTTCCTGCAGGGCGTCCTTGATCACGGCGATGTCGTTGATCTGGCTGCCCACGTGGAAGTGCAGCAGGCGCAGTTCGCCGAGCAGATCGGCCTGGCCCAGGGCCTCGACGCTGGCCAGCAGCTCGGGCACCGTGAGCCCGAACTTGGCCCGCTCCCCCACCGAGCTGCCCCAGCGACCGCTGCTGCGGCTCGAGAGCTTGGCCCGTACACCGATCAGCGGTGCCGCCCCGAGGGCACGGCTGGCGGCGATGATCCGCCCCACCTCATCGGCCTGCTCGATCACCACCACCGGCTGGCGGCCGAGCCGGCGGGCCAGGATCGCCGTCTCGATGTAGCGCTGGTCCTTGTAGCCGTTGCAGATCAGCAGGGCCTCGGGGTCCTCGACCAGCGAAAGGGCGATCAGCAGCTCCGCCTTGCTGCCGGCCTCGAGCCCGAAATGCCAGCGGCGGCCGCTCTCCACCAGCTGCTCCACCACGTGGCGCTGCTGGTTGCACTTCACCGGAAAGACGCCCTGGTAGCGGCCGGCGTAGCCGTACTGGGCGATCGCTCGCTCGAAGGCGGCGTGGAGCCGCTCCAGGCGGTCTTCGAGGATGTCGTCGAAGCGGATCAGCAGCGGCAGTGACAGGTCACGGCTCTGCAGGCCCTCCACCAGGTCCACCAGATCCAGGGAGCCGCCGCGGTCGCCGCGGGGCTGCACCATCACATGGCCACGGGCATTGGCGCTGAAATAGGGATCGCCCCAGCCGTCGAGGCCGTAGAGAGCGGCGCCGTCGGCGGCCGTCCAGGTGGACGCTGAGGCCTCTGGTGCCCCCGAGGCGCCCGTGGCCGGGGAGGGGGGAAGCGAATCGGCAAGCACCATCGGTGCGCGGCGGTGCATTGGGACGAACCAGAAATCTAATGAGGCGGTCCGCAGAACCTCGCCTGAACAAGGAAATGAGCCACAACAGCCATTGCTGCGACTGAGCTGCCCTCTCCCTGTGGTTCCCGAACTTGCCAACCGGCCTGCCCGCCACGGACGATGACCCTGATCCGCAACCTGAGCATTTCCATGGCCGTCGAACGCACCTTCCTTGCTATCAAGCCCGATGGTGTCCAGCGGGGGCTGGTGGGCGAGATCCTCGGTCGCTTCGAGCGCAAGGGCTTCAAGCTGGTGGGCCTCAAGCAGCTGGTGCCCAGCCGTGAGCTAGCTGAAAGCCATTACGGCGTGCACAGCGAACGGCCGTTCTTCGCCGGCCTGGTGGCGTTCATCACCAGCGGTCCGGTGGTGGCGATGGTCTGGGAAGGCGATGGTGTGATCGCCGCGGCCCGCAAGCTGATCGGTGCCACCAAGCCGCTGGAGGCCGAGCCCGGCACGATCCGCGGCGATCTGGCGGTGAACATCGGCCGCAACGTGATCCACGGCTCCGATGCCCCTGAAACCGCTGTCTTCGAGATCGGCCTCTGGTTCGAGCCCTCCGAGCTCAGCGACTGGACTCCCGCCGATCAGGTGTGGCGCGTGGAGCCCTGAGCGATTTCCGCGGGACTAGCGAACCGGTCCCAGTGGAAGGAGGCCAGCAAGGCGGCATCAGCCGCTGTCAAGCCGCCGCTTCGGCTGCGCTCACCAAGCTCAGCTCCGCCCCGCTGGCTGCCCATCAGGGCGGCCAGCCAGTGGGAGGTGATCGCCGCCAGCAGCACGCCGTTGCGGTAGTGGCCGGTGGCGAGCCACAGCCCGTTGATCGGGCTGGGGCCGAGCAGCGGCGCCCGATCGGGCGTGCCGGGACGAAACCCCCACCAGCGCTCCATCGGCGGCCAGCTGGCCGCCTCCGGCAACAGGGCAGTGAGGCCGGCCTCCAGCTGTTGCTGGCCCCGGGGGGTGAGCCCAGTGGCGAAGCCGGCCTCCGGTTCGCTGGTGGCTCCGACCACCAGCAGGCCGTCCTCGCGGGGAACGAGATAGGTGCCAGGCCCGAACAGCACCCGGCGCAGGGCCCGGCGGGGTCCCTGCAACGAGAGCATCTGGCCCTTGATCGGCACCACCGGTAAGCCGGGCAGGAGGCTGGCGCTCCAGGCACCGCAGGCCAACACGGCCCGGCGACAGGGCAGGCTGCGAACCAGGCCATCGGCGCCGATCAGGCGCACACCCCTGAGCACCCGCTCGCTATCGCTCAGCAGTTCCAGCACCTCGGTGCCCTCGGCGAAGGCCACGCCCCGCTCGACGCAGGCCCGCTCCAGGGCCCGCATCAATTGGCGGCGGTTGTCGATCTGGCCGTCCTGGGCGAACAGCAGCCCGCAGCCAAAGCCAGCCCCGATCCCCGGGATTTCGGCTTCCAGTTCGGCGCGATCGAGCGGCTCCCCCAGGGCGGCGGTGGGGTAGGCCTCCCGCTCGGCGCTGGTGGCGAAGGGCACGACGATGCCGGAGCGCAGCAGGCCGCAAGGCAGGCCGCTGTCGGCTTCGATCTGGCCCACCCACTGCGGCAGCAACGCCAGGCTGCGTTGACCCAGGGCGAGCATGGCGCCCTCCAGCCCCTCGGCATGGGGCGCGAGCATGCCGGCGGCCACGAAGCCCGCCGCCTCATTGCGCCGGCGGCTCAGCACCTGCACCGACTCGCCGCGACGGGCCAGTTGGTGGGCGATCGCCAGACCGATCAGGCCGCCACCGAGGACCAACACCGGATCGGCGCCGCCATCGGCAAAGGACCGGCCTGCCGAGACTTGATCCGTGCGAAGGCCTGTCATGGACTCAAACTATCCAAGCGCCAGCAGCGGGGTGATGGCGGACGCGCCCAACAGTCCCCTGCATAGGATCGTCTCTTCAGCAGGCGCAAGCCGGGAGATCGGAATGGCTTCGGCGATTGGACATGAGGGCTGGGAGGCCGTGATCGGCCTGGAAACCCACGTGCAGCTGGGCACCGCCAGCAAGATCTTCACCGCCGCCTCCACCAACTTCGGCGACCAGCCCAACACCCACATCGACCCCGTGGTGCTGGGGCTGCCTGGCACCCTGCCGGTGCTCAATCAGAAGGTGCTCGAGTATGCGGTGAAGGCGGCCCTGGCCCTCAATCTGCAGGTGGCCGAGCACAGCAAGTTCGACCGCAAGCAGTATTTCTATCCCGACCTGCCCAAGAACTACCAGATCTCCCAGTTCGATCAACCGATCGCCGAAAATGGCTGGATCGAGGTGGAGGTGGCCGAGAAGGGTAAGGACACCTACCTCAAGACGATCGGCATCGAGCGGCTGCACATGGAAGAAGACGCCGGCAAGCTTGTGCATGCCGGCAGCGATCGCCTCGCCGGCAGCACCCATTCGCTGGTGGATTACAACCGCGCCGGTGTGGCCCTCGCCGAAATCGTTTCCAAGCCCGATCTGCGCACGGGCCGGGAGGCGGCCGAATACGCCTCGGAAATCCGCCGGATCATGCGGTATCTGGGTGTCAGCGACGGCAACATGCAGGAAGGATCCCTGCGCTGCGATGTGAACATCTCAGTGCGTCGCGGACCCAACGACCCCTTCGGCGTGAAGGTGGAGATCAAGAACATGAACTCCTTCTCGGCGATCCAGAAGGCCTGTGACCACGAAATCGCCCGCCAGATCAAGGCGATCGAAGCCGGCGAGCCGATCTTTCAGGAAACCAGGCTGTGGGATGAGGGCAAGCAGCACACTCGCAGCATGCGCAGCAAGGAGGGCAGCAGCGATTACCGCTACTTCCCCGAGCCGGATCTGGGCCCGATCGAGGTCACTGCCGAGCGGCGCGAGGGATGGCGCGCCGAGCTGCCCGAGCTGCCGGCGGCCAAACGGCACCGCTATGCCGATGCGCTGGGGCTTTCGATCTACGACGCCCGGGTGCTCACCGATGAGCGCGCCATGGCCGAATACTTCGAAGCCGCCGTGGCGGCTGGTGCCGATGCCAAGGGAGTGGCCAACTGGGTCACGGGCGATATCGCCGCCTATCTCAATGCCGGCAAGATTTCGATCACCGAGTTGCCTCTCAAGCCTGCGCAGCTGGCGGAATTGGTGCAGCTGATCAACGACGGCACCATCAGCGGCAAGATCGCCAAAGATCTTCTACCGGAGCTGCTGGAGCAGGGTGGTTCCGCCAAGGCGATCGTGGCCGACCGCGGTCTGGGCATGATCAGCGACCCAGCGGCGATCACGGCGATCGTGGCGGAGCTGTTGGCGGCCCATCCAGCCGAGGTGGAGGCGTTCCGGGGCGGCAAGACCAAGCTGCAAGGCTTCTTCGTGGGCCAATTGATGAAACGCACCGGCGGCCGCGCCGATCCCAAGCTCGCCAACCGGATTCTGGTCGAGAAGCTGAAGGGGTAGCTCAACGGCTCTAGTCAGCCAGCAGCTGGGCAATCATTTCGATGATCTGGGGAGCGTCGAAATAATCGCCGTGGTCGATGGAGCGGTTGGTGAGCATGGTGGCGTTGAAGCCGGTCATGTTGGCCGGAGCGAGTGAGGGCAGTGGGTTGAGGCCGAGGCTGCTCTCCCAGCGCTTGTCGATATCGGCGCCGGCCACAAGCTCCTTCACCTTCTGGAAGGGTTCGCGCAGGGCATCCTTTTCGAGCACCGAGGCTTTCAGGGCGGAGTCATGCCGCGAATAGAAGAGGTACGTATGGCAGACCAGATGCTTCAAGCCGTCGTGGAACGGCCCGTTGTAGTCCAACAGCTCGGAGCGAAAGGTGACGGCGCGGCACTGGGTGACTTCGCGACGCTCCACATCGGGAGCCAGCAAGATCAGGCGATCAATGAACGAACTGCTGCCGTCATCGTCGCGCCGGCTGAGTCGCTCGGCGATTGAGCGGCCGATCGCGTTCTCTTCCGAGGCCTTGTAGGGCCAGGCGGAGCGGTCCACCAGGCTCTTGAGCATGCTGCAGACCAGATAGCTGCCCATGCTGTGGGCGATCACATCCGCCTCGACGCTGGGGTTGGCGGCCCGGATGTTGGCGATCAGGTTGGCCAGGAGCTTGTTGCTGATAGAGCTGTTCGGCGACGATTAGGTACGCGGCCGACTAAGTAGTT
>JABMPN010000084.1 GCA_013203655.1 Cyanobacteria bacterium bin.51 | reverse complement strand
ACCCCTGACCTCTGCGGTGCGATCGCAGCGCTCTACCAGCTGAGCTAAATCCCCTTGGCTGGAAAGCTATCACCGTTGCCTGGGCGTCCGTTTGATCTTCCGATGCGATGGAATAAGAGCTCGTTCTTTGTTCATCACCTTGGGCGAGTCCACCGCACCCGACTCCATGCCTTCCGACTCCACGCTTCCCGACTCCCAGGCGGGCCAACCTTCGTCCGAGTCGATCACCCTGGAGCGGCTGGCGGCCTTCGATGAGGCTGCCACCGCTGAGCTGGCTCAGCGACTCGATGACGACGACTATCCCTCCCCGTTTGCTGGCCTGCAGGACTGGCATCTGATGCGGGCGCTGGCGATTCACCGGCCCGAGTTGGCCCGCCCCTACGTCCACCTGGTCGACCAGGAACCCTTTGATGAGGAGTGAGGCCAACGGCCTTGATGGCCTTGCCGATCCCCTGGCGGGGCGCCGCGTCCTTGTGGGGATCAGCGGCAGCATCGCCGCCGTCAAGTTGCCGCTGGTGGTCAGCGCCCTGGCCAAACGGGGCGCCCTGGTGCGCTGCCTGCTGACGCCGAGCGCCGCTGCCCTGGTGAGCCCCCTGGCGCTGGCCAGCCTCAGCCGCCACGCCTGCTTCCTGGACGCAGACCAGTGGAGCCACCGGGCCCCACGCCCCCTGCACATCGAGCTGGCCGAGTGGGCCGAGCTGGTGTTGGTGGCGCCGCTCAGTGCCACCAGCCTGGCCCGTTGGGTCCAGGGCCTGGCTGACACCCTGTTGGCCAGCACCTTGCTTGCCTGCGAGGCACCTGTGCTGGCGGCCGCTGCGATGAACACCGCGATGTGGCGCGCGGCCCCTGTGAGGCGCAACTGGCAGCAGCTCAAAGGGTTCGAGCGGGTGCTCACCCTGGAGCCAGAGGCGGGCCTTCTGGCCTGCGACCGCCAGGGCGATGGGCGCATGGCGGAGCCTGCGTTGCTGCTGCTGGCGCTCGAATCGCTTCAGCTCTGGGGTTGGCGACGCGACTGGCTGGGCAGACGGCTGCTGGTGACGGCCGGCCCCACCCAGGAATTTCTCGATCCGGCCCGCTGTCTCACCAACCCAAGCAGCGGGCTGATGGGGGTGATGCTGGCCCAGGCGGCCCGCTTGCGCGGTGCCCAGGTGGAATTAATCCACGGGCCGCTCCGATTGGATCCGGCCCTGCTCGATGGGCTGAACTGCCACTCGATCGAGAATGCCGCCGAGCTGCAGGAGGCCCTGAGGCGGCGGCAGCCCGAGATGGACGCGATCGCGATGGCAGCGGCTGTGGCCGATCACCGGGCCATGGCGCCCCTGGCCCACAAGGGCGAAAAGCAAAACTGGAGCACCAGCCTGGAGGGGGGATGGCAGGAGGTGCCCGACCTCCTGGCCGAACTGGTGCAGCGTCGGCCGGCCGGCCAGAAGTTGCTGGGTTTTGCGGCCCAGTCAGGAGAGGTGCTTCCCCAGGCTCTCGCCAAATTCGCCCGCAAGGGCTGCGATCTGCTGTTCGCCAATCCGATCGATCAGGCCGGTGCCGGCTTCGGCGCGGCAGCGAACCAGGGCTGGCTGTTGGGCCCGGGTGAGCAGTGCAAGCCCGTGGCGCCCGCCAGCAAGCTGGCCGTGGCCCACGAGCTGCTCACGGCCCTGGGTGTCCTGCTCGAACCTGTTCCGCCTGGAAAGGCCGCCGCAGCAGCGGCTCCATTCACGGGTTGTTGAGAGCCGCTACAGGGTGCCAGCAGCAACGATTCCCATCGGTAGGATCGCCCGTGGCGCACCCTGCCTAAGGGTTTTTCACCCTGCCCGTTCGGCTTCTCCCCATGCGTTTCCGACCCCTGCTTGCCCTTGTGCTGGCGCTCTGCCTCACCGTCGTCACAGCGTGCGGCGGCGGTGCCAAAGCCGTCGAACGGGCCAACGTCACCTACGACGACATTGTCAATACCGGCAAGGCGAACGACTGCCCGACCCTGCCCGATTCGGCCCGTGGCTCGATCCCCCTGGATAGCTCGATCCGCTACCAGCTCCGCGATCTCTGCCTGCACCCCTCCGAAGTGTTCGTCAAGGGCGAACCGGTGAACAAGCGCCAGGAGGCCCAGTTTGTGCAAGGCAAGATCCTCACCCGCTTCACCTCCAGCCTTGATCAGGTGTACGGAGACCTGACCATCTCCGGCGACAAGCTCAGCTTCAAGGAGCTCGGTGGCATCGATTTCCAACCGATCACCGTGCTGCTGCCCGGTGGTGAGGAGGTGCCGTTCAGCTTTTCCAGCAAGCAACTGTTGGCCACGGCCGAGGGCTCTTCGATCAGTACCAGCACTGATTTCGAGGGCAACTACCGCGCCCCCAGCTACCGCACCAGCAACTTCCTCGATCCGAAGGCTCGGGGCCTGACCACCGGTTACAGCAGTGCTGTCGGTCTGGTCCCCGCCGGTGACGACGAGGATCTCAATACCGAAAACATCAAGCAGTACGTCGATGGCGTCGGAATGATGAACCTCTCGATCACCAAGGTGGACAGCGCCACCGGTGAATTCGCTGGGGTGTTCACAGCGATCCAGCCCTCCGACACCGACATGGGAACCAAGCTTGCTGTCGATGTCAAAATCACCGGCCAGCTCTTCGGGCGCCTTGAGGAGGTCTGATCGCCCGGCTCCCTTCTTGTCCGTCCCTAGGCTTGGAAGGGAAATAGGGGCCACGACGTGGCCCCCTTCGCCCGTTAACATTCCTTTACCTTTTCATCAGGAGCTCGCAGGTTGAACAATCGCTGGCGCAATGCGGGGCTCTACGTGCTCCTGGCCATCGTCGTGATCGCGATCGGCACGGCCTTCCTCGACCGTCCCGATCCAGCCAACGCCCCACGCAACCTGCGCTACAGCGATTTCATCGAGGCCGTTCAAGACAAACAGATCGCCAGGGTATTGATCTCCCCCGATCGGGGCACCGCCCAAGTGGTTGAAAACGATGGCAACCGGGCCGTCGTCAACCTGGCCCCCGACAAGGATCTGCTCAAGCTTCTCTCTGACAACAACGTCGACATCGCTGTTCAGCCAAGCCGTCAGCCAGCGGCTTGGCAGCAGGCGATCGGCAGCCTGCTCTTCCCGCTGCTCCTCCTCGGCGGGCTCTTCTTCCTGTTGCGGCGTGCCCAGGGAGGTGGCGGCAATCCGGCAATGAGCTTCGGCAAGAGCAAGGCCCGGGTTCAGATGGAACCCCAGACCCAGGTCACCTTCGGTGATGTGGCCGGCATTGAGGGCGCCAAGCTCGAACTCACTGAGGTCGTTGACTTCCTCAAAAATCCCGATCGCTTCACAGCTGTTGGGGCCAAGATTCCCAAAGGTGTTTTGTTGGTTGGTCCTCCAGGCACTGGCAAAACCCTCCTGGCCAAAGCCGTGGCCGGCGAGGCGGGGGTTCCTTTCTTCTCGATTTCCGGTTCCGAGTT
>JABMPN010000083.1 GCA_013203655.1 Cyanobacteria bacterium bin.51 | reverse complement strand
ATCGGGGTAGCCCGCCACGCAGCCTTAGCGCTCCACCAGGTTGGAGAGGGCCTGGTAGTCCCACTCGGTGGGCTGCACATCACTGAACTGGGTGATGCTGGTGACCTGTTCAAGGCCGGCACTCGCCGAAGCGCTGTAGGCGTCGATCGCGGCGAGGTTGATCGCGGTGACCTGAACGGTGGCGGGAGCAGCAGTGGCCGGGGCGTGGGTGGGGGCCAAAGGGGAGAGCAGACCCAGGGCTGCAGGAGCAATCAGGCGGGACAACATGGGCGGCTGGAGAGAGGACGCGACGGTGTGCTCAGCATCCGGGGCTCAAAGCCAGCTCGGATCCTGACGAGAATGATAATCGTTCGCTTTGCAATGATGAAAAGGCCCGGTTTTGGGGTCTCGGGGCAGTTGGGCTGCCGGCCATGGGAGCTGGAGCGCTTCAGTCGTCGTCGCCCTCACCCCCTTCGCCACCTTCACCCCCTTCGCCACCCTCGCCACCCTCGCCGCCTTCTCTGTCTTCTCCCCATTCGCGGTCTTCCCTTCGCTGGTCTTCGTTGTCGTCCCTGTCGTCGTTATCGCGCCTGGATTCCCTGTCCCACGGCATCCGTTGCTCGTTGAATCCAGGGACCATGCCGCAACCCGCAACGCCGGCGATCAGCCCGCTGGCGGCAAGAAACAGGGCGATGCTGGGTCGCGGCATGGCCAATCCGAATCGGGTGACACCGATTGTGAATGGGTTGCGGCATCCGTGGGCGGCGGCATCCGTGGGTTGTGGCGCTGGGTTGCAACGGTCACACGCCGGCGTGCTGATTTTGACGACGCCAGCTCCAGCCAGCCCACTCCAGCGCCCCCCGTCCCTCTGTCTCTGCTCCGATGCGTTTCCAGATCGAATCGCTGCTGCCAGCCGACCAGCTCGCCGGTTGGCGCCATCGCCTGCTCGCTCCTGAGACCGACTGGCGCCCGGGCCAGCACAGCGCCGGCTGGCATGCCCGGACCGTGAAGCACAACCGCCAGCTGGAGCGGGGCTCGGCCTTGCATCAGGGCCTGGCGCCGCTGGTGCGTGAGGCCTTGCTGGGCCACCCCCTGTTGACCTCGGCGGCCCTGCCGGCGCGGATCCACAGCTTGCGCTTCAGCCGCTCAGGCCCCGGTGAGGGCTATGGACGCCACGTTGATAACGCCTACATGGCGGAGGGACGCTCCGATCTTTCCTTCACCCTGTTTCTTTGCCCCCCCGATGCGTACGGCGGCGGAGACCTGGTGCTGGAATTTCCCCATGGTGAGGAGGCGTTCCGGCTCCCTGCCGGGGATCTGATCGTCTACCCCAGCACCCTGCTGCACCGGGTGGAGACCGTGAGCGATGGCGAACGGCTGGTCTGTGTGGGCTGGATCCAGAGCCGTATCCGCAGCGCTGAGCAACGGGAACTCCTCTTCGAGCTCGACACGGCGCGCCGGCTCCTGTTCAGCCAGCAGGGCAAGGGGCAGGCCTTCGACCTGATCAGCCGCAGCTACAGCAATCTGCTGCGGATCTGGGGCGACTGAAGCGAGCCAGGTTCCGATGGAGAACCCGGCCTGGCCGCCGCTCTGGGCTCAGGCCGAGTCTTGGCGCTCCTGGCAGCCGGCGCAGAGCCCGAAGAATTCGAGGGTGTGGAACAGCAGCTGGAACCCGCCCAGCTGGCTGGCACTCAGGTGGGCCTCGTGCATTGGGCAGCTCTGCAGCACAACGGTGCTGCCGCAATCGACGCAGGTGAGATGGTGCTCATCCCGTTCGGTGGGGGCGAACAGGGCTTCGCCACTGGGCAGGTGGCGGCAGCGCACCAGGCCCCGTTGCTGCAGGGTGCGCAGGTGGCGGTAGACGGTGGCCAGGCCCATGCCGTGGGGGGTTCCACGCAGACGAGCATGGAGCTCCTGGCCCGTGAGTTCCTCGTGGGCCTGTTGCAGTTGCTCCAGCAGATTGCTCTGTTTGGGGTTGAGCTGACCCTGGCGGACCGCTGGATCGGCGACCTGGGCGGTCATGGCAGGGGGCTCTGTGGACAGGAGTCGATCCTATGGAGTGCGGTTCCGTTGTCGCCGCTCGCCAGGGGCCGGTTGGCCAAAGCCGGCCAGCACAGTTTTCTGAATGAGTACCATTCTCATAATGCCGTTGGCTGATCCTGGCGGCCCGATCTGTTTGTTCTGGTCATTCCCTTGAACGCACCGCTCCGCCCGATGGCCCTGCTGGCCGCCGTCCTGCTGGCCTCCTGCGGCAGCAGTACGTCCGGGCCTGCGCCCAGCACTGGCGCCACGCTCCAGGTGGTCACCACCTTCCTGCCGATCACCGAATTCACCAAAGCTGTTGCCGGCGAATGCGCCACGGTGGAGCCCCTGATGCCGACCACGGTTAGCCCCCACGATTTTCAGGCCACCCCCAGTGATCTGGTGCGGCTGCAGAAGGCCGATGTGCTCGTCAAGAACGGCCTGGGCCTGGAAACCTTCCTCGACAAGCTGATCCTCAACGCCGACAACACGGGCCTCCAAGTGATCGACTCCAGCGCCGGCATCCCCACCCTGGAAAACACCGAAAAAAACGACGATCACGACAAAGACCACGACCATGCCGATGGCCATGGCCATGGCCACGATCACGGACCGATCAATCCCCACGTCTGGCTCGATCCGCTGCGCGCCCTCCAGCAGGTGGAAACCATCCGCGATGGTCTGATCGCCGCGCAGCCCGACTGTGCCGACCAGTTCACCACCAATGCCGCTGTCTTCGCGGATGACCTCCGTTCTCTCAATGCCGAGTTGGCCAGCCAGCTCAAGCCGTTTGCCGGCAAAACCTTTGTGGCTTATCACGATTTCGCCCCCTACTTCGCCGAGCGCTACCAGCTCAAGGTCGCCTTTGTGGTGGAGTCTCCTGAGCTCAATCCCACCCCAGCCGACCTGCAGCGCGTCAGCCAGCTGGTCGAGCAGACCGAGCTCAAGACCCTGCTCAGCGAGCCCCAGGAGGGGCGCCAATCGTTCAATGCCCTCGCTGGTGATCTGGGAGTGAGGATCGGCGTGTTCGACCCGCTCGAAACCGGTCCGGCCGAGGCCGGCAAGCCTGGTTACTACGTCAGTCAGATGCGCCGCAACGGCAACGCCCTGGTGGCGGCATTCGCGCCCTGATCAGGAGTCTGAACACTGGGTAGGCTGGGTCGATGGTCGAAATGGTTCTCGAAGTCAGCGGGCTGACGGTCTGCCGTGAGGGCAGCGTGGCGGTGGACAACGTCAGCTTCGAGCTGGCGGCGGAGAGCGATACCGCCCTGATCGGTCCCAACGGAGCCGGCAAAAGCAGCCTGGTTCAGGCCCTGCTCGGCATCCTTCCCCACAGGAGCGGGGAGGTGCGGCTGCTCGGCCGGCGGCTGGGGCGCCAGGGCCAACTTCAGGCTTCGGTCCGCGACCAGGTGGCCTATCTGCCCCAGAGTTTTGGAGTGCGCAACCGCTGCCCGCTCAGCGTCGCTGAGTTCGTGGGCCTGGGTTGGGATCCGGCAGGGATTCGATTCAACTGGAGGGGAAGCGAAGCCAGGCGAATGGCCGTTCGCCAGGCTTTGGCCAAAACCCACTGCAGCGACCTGGCCGATCGGCTGATCAGCGAGCTCTCAGGCGGCCAGACCAAGCGGGTGCTGCTCGCCTTCTGCGTGGTCCGCCCCCGCCGTCTGCTGGTGCTTGATGAAGCCCAGGCCGGCCTCGACAGCCAGATGGCCGAGCAGTTCTACGGCCTGCTGTTCGACCTGCGCCGCAGTGAAGGCTGGACGATCCTGCAGGTGTCCCATGACCTGGAGATGGTGCGCCGCACCTGCGATGGCGTGCTCTGCCTCAACCGCCGCCTCTGCTGCTCCGGGCCTCCTGATCATGCCCTCAGCCCCTCTCAACTGGAGCGTGTCTACGGGCGGGGCTATGTGCCCTACCACCATCACCACGCCAACCATTCCTCCTGATGGGCGAAGCGGCCCCGCTGGCAGAGCTGCTGCAGCTGCCGTTCATGCAGCGGGCGCTCCTCGGTGGCCTGCTCACCGGCGCCCTCGGCGGCCTGCTGGGCAGTTTCGCCGTGTTGCGCCAACTGTCGTTCTTCAGCGATGCCCTGGGCCACTCATCGCTGCTGGGCATCACCATCGGCATCCTTCTCGGGCTCAACCCCACCCTGGTGCTGATCCCCTTCGCGGTGATCTTTGCCCTGTTGGTGAGCCGGTTGGTGGAGCGCAGCCGCCTGCCCACCGATGCCCTGCTCAACATCATTTATTCCTCGTCGCTGTCGGTTGCGGTGGTGGCCCTCAGTTTCGTGCGCACCTACCAGGGCAACATCCAGAGCCTGCTGTTCGGCGACATCCTCGGTGTCTCCTGGCTGGATCTGGGCCTGATCTCGGCCCTGCTGCTCACCGCCCTGGCCTATCTGGGCCTCACCCGCCGCGACCAGATCCTGCTGACCATCGATGAATCGCTTGCCCTCTCCCGTGGGGTAGCCGTTCCCGTTCATCGCTTGCTGTTCATCCTCTTGCTGGCTTTGGTGGTGGCGATCTCGATCAAGGCCGTGGGGGTGCTGCTGATCAGTGCGTTTGTGGTCATCCCCGCCTGTGCCTCCAGGCTGGTGAGCAGCCACTTCAATCACTACGTGCTGCTGGCCGCAGGTCTCGGGGGCCTCTGCGCGGTGCTGGGCCTGCTGCTCTCGGGAGCCCTCAACTTGCCTTCCGGGCCCTCTGTGGTGATCGTTCAGTTGCTGGGCTTCCTGGTGGCCCTGGCCCTGGCGCCGCGCCAGGGGGCGATCAGCTAGGCCTCAGCCGGCCACCAGCCAGCGCACCTGCCGCACAGGCTTGCCGAGCAGGGTGAGCTCCAGGCTGGTGGCATCGATCAGGGCGGCCTGGGCCTGGGGAGCTTGGCTCCTGCCAGCAACGCCAACGGGAAGCAGCGGCCGAAGGGCCAGCAGCAGGCGGTCGCCAGTGGGGTCGTAGTCGAGGCCCGTGCCCGGCTCCAGCTCCCAGCCCTCCAGGGGCCGTCGCTGCAGCACCTGGCCCTCGCGGTTGAGGGCCAGCAGGGTGAGACTGGGTTGGCCGACCCCTTCAATCAAAAGCGCCCAGACCCGCTCGCCACTGCGCGAACAGGCGCTGGCCACTAGCCCTTCGCTGCCTAGCCAGAGGGAGCGTGGGGCCTGACCGGGTTCCACCAGTTCGAGCGAGCGCCGGAAATCGGGCCAGTGGCGCACCAGTAGGGCGCGGCCGGCCACCGGACAGAAACTGCTGAGATCGCGGCTGCCGGGCAGCAGCTGGCGCTGGCTCGGACGGGGCGGCAGGGTGCGCAGGGCCAGGCCTTCCTGCTCCGGCACGATCAACTCGCCGCCCTGGGGAAGCAGGGCCACAGGCCCGCTGCTCTCGATCTCGAGCAGGGAACGGCCGCCGGCACGCTCCCAGAGCACCAGCTGGTCGTTGCCGGGCTGCCGGGGTGCTGCCTGCACCAGCAGTTCGCCCAGGCGGTTGCTGCTCAACTGGGCAAAGCGCAACGGCGGACCGCCGAAGGGCTGCAAGCTTCCGGCACGGACTGGTTGGAGGCTTGCGGGCAGCTTCACCAGGTTCTCCTGGCTGATCGGCAGACGCCAGACCTGGTGATTGGCCTCCAGGTCGCGGCTGACAAGGCCAAGGCCGCCGCCGTCGGCGATGGGTTCGAGCTCCGGGATCGATGGCCAGACCGGGGTGAGCGCTGTCCAGACGCCGTCGTGCTGGCGCACCTGCACCTGTTCGCCGCCGTTCACCGGCACCACCGCGAGCAGGTGGGGGCGGGGATCCCAGCGCCAGCGGCCGCCAGAGAGGGCGAGCCCGCGGCGATCGCGGCCGGCGAGTTCCAGCACCAGCGGGCCACTGATCTGCTCGCCTTCCTGAGGTAACAGCAACAGGGGGTTGGACTGGCCCTGCAGGCTGAAGGGGATCGGCGGTTTCAGGCTGCTGCCGGCTTCCACCGAGGAGCGCTCCATCGGCCGACTGAACTCCAGACTCAGCGCCGCCGGCCCGGAGCTGGCCGCCGCCTGGCGCAGGGATTGCAAACGGGGAGGCAATCGCACCAACAGCTGTTGCTGGGCCAGGGCCACACCGACCCCGGCCAGCAACATGACGGCAACCGTGTTCCGGGCCAGAGCTTTCATGGCAATCCCTTCATCGCAGACCTTTCAAGGTTCCAGCGGCCGTTGGGGGCGGGGGATGGGTCGCACCTGGCGCGCCCGCACCACACTGCGATTCTGGCCGGCCACGGTTTCGTTCTCCATCACCCCCTCAATCGCCAGCCACTGATCGGCTTCGGGCGTGGGTTGATCCGGGGGCCAGAGCACGGGCAGGCCCACCGGCACGGCATCGACCAGGCAACAGCGCACCAGTAGCCGGGCCAGCTGGGGGCGATCCCCCGGCACGGGCAGCACGAAGCCGCTGATCTTGACCGGATCGCCCTGGTGCAGCTTGGGGTCCGGTTCGCTGCGCAGCAGACGCACCCACTCGGTGAGGCTGCGCTGGCCCGGTGGCACAACGAAATTGAGGCCGGGCCCAGGTTGAAAGTCCTGGCTGCGGTTGGCGGCCAGCTCGGCGAAGGAGGGCTCGGGCGGCAGCAACAGCACGGCCAGAGCAGCCAGGCAGCCAGCGAACAGACCCAGGCGCTGGCGGGGTGGCAAGGGCGCCTCATTGCCGCTGCCCAGTTCGAGCACAGCCAGCACCAGCAGCAGCCCGCCACTGATCCAGACCAGCGGATGGAAGACGGCGCGTAGGAGCAGGTCGAGCCGACCGCTGGCGCCGCTCTGAACCAGCACAACCCCCCAGAGCCCCAGGCTCAGGGCCTTGAGGCCGCTGTTGGGGCTAGGTCGCCACCTCATAACAGGATCAGATTCGCCCACTGGCCAATCAACAGCACCACCAGACCCGCTCCTGCCGCCGTGAGCAGGATGGCGCGCGGGCGCAGCAAGACGCCGAACAGGCCGATCAGCTTGAGGTCGATCACCGGCCCCAGCAACAGGAAGGCCAGCAGGGCACCAGGTGTGACCTGGGCCGCGAAGCCCAGGGCCAGAAAGGCATCCACGCTCGAGCACACCGACACGACCAGGCTCAGCAGCATCAGGCTGAGGATCGACAACGTGGGTGCCCCTCCCACGGCCAGCAGCCAGCTGCGGGGCAGCACGGTCTGAACCAGGGCCGCGACCAGGCAGCCGAAGACCAGCAGCAGGGCCAGGCCAAGAAATTCGGCGCTGCCGTGGCCCAGCACCTCCGCCAGCGGCTGTCGCCGCACCGGCACATCGGCCGGCAGCGGGGCCGGCGGCTGGCTGCCGATCAGTCCGCTGCGGCGATCCAGAAGCGAAACCTGGCTGAGCGGCTGGCTCAGCCGCCGTTCTTCCAGCAGCTCCGGGGTGAGTAGCAGGGCTTCGGAGCGTTGCCCCAGCAGGGTGGCCAGCGCCACGGCCACCACCACGGCGCCCAGGGGCCGGGCCAGCAACAGCCAGGGCTTATTGGGGAAGGCGGCCCAGGTACTGGCCAGCACGATCGGGTTGAGCACCGGAGCGGCGAACAGGAACCCCAACGCCGCGCCCAGTGGTGCCCCGGAAGCCAGCAGCCGCCGTGCCACCGGCACGTTGCCGCATTCGCAGGCCGGCAAGGCGAAACCGAGGGCAGCGCCGCTGAGCGGCCCGAGCAGGGGTTGGCTTGGCAGCTTCCGCACCCAGCGACCGCCGGGGCTCACCCAGCGCGCCAGGGTGGCGATCGCCACGCCGATCAGCAGAAACGGCATCGCTTCGACGAGCAGGGCCTGGAACAGGGCCCAGGTGGTGGCCAGACGCTGCAGACCCATTAGCTGCTGGCCCGCGGCTCGAACCAGGCGGGAACTGCCTCGAAGCAGGCGGCGTTCTTCTCGTTCTCGCGGGCTTCGGCCTTCCAGCAACAGGCCCGACCGGATTCCTGGTTCTGCAACAGGGCATTGGCCCAGCCCCAGACGAGCTCGGCGCTGCCCTCCATGCCCACGTTGGCCATCACGCGCAGATCCAGGCCGCCCTGGGCATCGAGCTCGCGCCAATGCTCCAGCAGCGGGTCGTCGGCATTGACAAGAAACGTGTGATCGAACTGGTTGGCGAGCTGGGCTTCCAGGGCCTGCAAGCCGGAGAAATCGAGCACAAAGCCGTTGGCATCGCGTTGGTGAGCTCGGAACCAGAAAGTGAAACTGCGGCTGTAGCCGTGCACGAAACGGCAGTGGCCGCTGTGGCGCCACTGGCGGTGGCAACAGGGATAGCCGCTGAACTGTTTGGAGCAGCTGTAGGCCGCTGGTGGTGCTGCCGTCATGGGATGGGGGAGGATCGCAGCAATTGGATACTGCAGGCCTTGGAGGCATCATTTCAGCCCCCCCGCACCGCTGCTGGCTCCCTGCCGGGGCCTGAGCTGATTGGGGCGCTGCGTTTCAACCCGGCGGGCCTGATTCCCGCCATCGCCCAGGACTGGCTCGATGGGGCCGTGCTGATGCTGGCCTGGATGAACGCTGAAGCGATCGAGCAGACCCTGGCCAGCGGCGAGGTGCACTACTGGAGCCGCTCGCGTCAGGAGCTCTGGCATAAGGGTGGCACGAGCGGTCACATTCAGACCCTGCGCGGCCTCCGCTACGACTGTGACGCCGATGTGTTGCTGCTGAGCATCGAGCAACGCGGTGATGTGGCCTGCCACACCGGTGCCCGCAGCTGCTTTTTCGCAGACGGTTTCAGTGCAGAAGGTTCGACCGCAACAGGCATCAGCTCAGAAAGCCTGAACGCTGGCGCCCAGCCGCCTGCCGATGCCTGCAGCGAACTGGCCCGGGTGATCAATGGCCGCCGTGACCATCCCCAGCCCGGCAGCTACACCAACACCTTGCTGGAAGGGGGCGACAACCGAATCCTCAAAAAGATCGGCGAGGAGAGTGCCGAGTTCGTGATGGCCTGCAAGGACGACGATGCCGGCGCCATTGCCGGCGAAGCGGCCGATCTGATTTTTCACCTGCAGGTGGCCCTGGCCCATCACGGCGTCCCCTGGCGGCGGGTACAGGAAGTGCTGGCGGCCCGGAGAGGAGCGCCGAGGCGCTCTCAGGACCCGTCCTGACCCACGACTGACGTTCCAGCAGACCCCTGCTCAGAAGGCCCGGTCTCGAGCTCATTCTCGGGCTGTGGCACGCCGAAGCGACTGGGTTGGGCGTAGAGCCAGCGCAGGGTGGCCAGGTCGCGGGCGCTGAGCTGCAGCACCGGAACGGCGCCTGGCACCGCCGCCATCGCGTCGCTGGCCTCGGGGCTGTGCCCCCAGAGCCCGAAAGCATGGCCGAGTTCATGCAGGGCCGTGGCTTCGGTAGCTTCGCGGCGCTGATCCGGGCTGATCAACACCTCCACGCGCGGCTCAAGGCGCCAGACCCCCTGGCGTTCGGTCTCTTGCAGGGTCAGGCTGGCCCGGCCATGGCTGGCACGTCTCTGGCCCGGTTCCAGGGAAATCAGCGGGGGGCGGCGGCGGCGGACGAGCACCTGCGCCCGGGCCGGATCATTGACCCGCTGCAGCGAGAGGTGACCCTGCCATTGCCCCAGGGCCGACTCCACGGCCATCAGCCAGCGCTGCTCGAAGCGCGCGGCCGGGCCTTCCAGCCTGGTCGGCTCCACCCAGACGCACCAATGGGCCAGCACGGGCCAGCCGGCGGCAGAAGGATCGAGAGCTTGGCGGTAGTCGCCGTAATCCACAGCAGCCTGGCCCGCTGGGCCTGCCGTTGCTCTGGCCGCTGAACTGGTGGCAGGCTTTTGCCACGGCCGGCTGGATTGCGCCGGCGGGCAGCGATCGCTTGCCAGAACTGGCAAAGGCAGGCCCAGCCAGACGCCCAGGAGCGCGATGGCGCTTCCCACCTGGACTGTTTCCCTGAAGAGGATGGTCGCCATTGCGCTCAAACCAACGACGCTTGATCCACAACCTTCAGCCGGGCAGACCGACGCCCCTGGCCATCAGGGTGGCGAGCAAGGGGATGGTGGCGAAGCCAGCCAGCTCGATGTTCAGCACCCAGCGCAGGCGCGTGGCCAGGGCCTCGCTCACTTGGGGCAGCTCGCCCTTGCGCAGCGGAATCGCCCAGAGGATGTAGGTGATCGTGGGATAGAGGGAGAGTGCGCCGACAGCCAGATACACGCCCACCTTCCACCAGAACAGAGGATTTTCCGTGTAGAAAACGCTGCCCTGGCCGTAATGCAGCACCCGCAGGATGCCGCTGACCAGCACCGACAAGGCAGCGATGCCATACACCACATCGGTGACCACCATCAGGATCGCTTCCCCCCGGGCCGGGTCGGCCTTGATCAGGCGGCGCTCCAGTACGAGCGCGCCGAAGCAGACCATGAAACTGAGATAGTGGACGTAGGCCACCGCCGCGCTGGGCAGCACGCCGCTGGGAAACACAAACCCAGGCAGTGAAAGACCTGGCAGGGAAAGTGCAGGCAGAGAAAGCCCTTGCAGCAGAAAGCCAGAGAGGATTTGGTCAGAAAAGCCGTCGAGAGCGCTCATCGCAGGTGCCATTTCGCCGACGGTAGCGGCCCCCTGCGACCCGTTCAGGAAATGGCAGAGAGCCCATTGCCCCTGACCTTGTCCCCGGGCTGCCACGGGGACAAGCCCGGATGGCAGTGCAACTCGGTATAAAAACTAATGATTTTGGAACAAAATCAGTAGCCAACCTGTTGATTCGTAGCGGCTAGATAAACCTGCCGAAAAGCACCGTAGTTTGAATCGGCAAAGCTGCTGAGAGATCCATGTCCAGTTCACTCAGTTCCTATCTCGCTGAGATCGGTCGCCATCAATTGCTCACCCCGGTTCAGGAACTCACCTTGGGTCGGAAAGTGCAGAGCATGATGGCCTTGACCGAACGCTGCCGACTTTCCGGTGGCAGAGGAACATCTTGCCTTTACTCCGACCTGGAGCGACGCCGCATCTGCAACGGCACCCGGGCCAAGGATCAGATGGTGGTCGGCAACTTGCGTCTGGTCGTCAATCTTGCCAAGCGCTATCAGGGCAAGGGCCTCGATCTGCTTGATCTGATTCAGGAAGGCACGATCGGCCTCTGCCGGGCCGTTGAAAAATATGATCCCACCCGTGGTCATCGCTTCAGCACCTATACCTATTGGTGGATTCGTCAGGGGCTGAACCGGGCCCTCTCCACCCAGAGCCGAACCATCCGGATTCCCGTCAATGTGAACGAGAAGCTCACCCGGCTGCGGGCGGCCAGGGCCGAGTTGATGCAAGCGAACGGCACCTCCCCCACGAATGACCAATTGGCGGCCAAGCTCACGCTTCCCCTTGACCAGCTCGAAGATCTGCTGGCCTGCGAACTGCGTACCGTTACCGTCAGCCTGCAGGGGGCCGTGAGCGTCAAGCAGGACCCCTCCGAGTTGTTGGATGTGCTGCCCAGTGCCCAGCCGTCACCACTGGAACAGGCCGAAGTCAACGAACGCCACGCGGTGGCCTGGGAGTTATTGGATCGCTCTGATCTCAGCGAGCGTGAGCGCGCCGTGGTGCTGTTGCGCTTCGGACTCGACCAGGGGCACCAGTGGCGAACCCTGGCGGAAGTGGCTGAACAACTGGGCTGCAGCCGCGAGTATTGCCGTCAGGTTGTGCAGCGGGCTCTGCGCAAGATGCGCCGGATCGGGCTGCAGAGTGGCCTGGTGGAAGCAGCCAGGGGATGATCACCGGCCATCGCTGGCCAGAAACCGAACTTGCCCGTCTTGTCTGGGGCGAGGATGATGTCGGGGTTCATTGCTGTGGATAGACCCATGGCCTCAACCGAAACCACTGTTGACACCGAGGTGCTGGAGAGCAGCGTCGTCGATGAGGGTGTTCTGCAGCGATTGCTGCGCCGCGCCGGCCGCGCCATCGCCCTCCCTGCCCTCGAATGCCTGGAGCTGCTGCTTGATGGCAACACCCCTCCTCAGGTGCGGATCACGGTGATGGCGGCGCTGACCTACTTGCTGCTGCCGCTCGATCTGATCCCTGATTTCATCCCGGTGGCCGGCTTCAGTGACGACCTGGTGGCGATCACGGCCCTGCTCGGCATGACCGGCAGCCATCTCACCCCGGACATCCGCCAACGGGCAAGGCGCAAGCTGGATCGCTGGTTCCCTCCTTCCCGGTAATGGCGACGCTGAGTCCTGAACAGCTCGATTCCCTGCAGGTGTTTCTGAAAGATTGGTTGCGCCATTCCGGCCGTACCCAGTCGGATCTGCGCCGAGCCCTGCGGGCTGAGTCGATCAAGATGCCGGTGCTGCTTGAGGAGCTGCAGCGCCTGCACGTTGAGGCGGGCTTGGGCGGCGTGGCTGAACGGCTCTGCGCCATCGAGACCCAGTGGCAGAGCGAGGAGGCCGTTGATCCCCTCGCCCAGCTGGATCTCGATCTCGATGCGTTGCTCAACGAGATCCGTGAAGGCCAGAAAAGTTAGGCCTTTAGAGGCAGAGTGAGAGCACCTGATGAAGCCGGGATGACCATCCGATCTCACCAAAAGCCCAAGCACCCTTGCGGGCACTGCCGGAACACCCTCGCCATGGCCCTGCTAGTGGCAGGGACGGTGTGGGGCGGTTCGCCTGCCATGGCCGAGAACCTCGCCCAGAGCGAGTCGTTTCTGCTCGAGCGCGGCAGCAATGTCGGGCCCGCCACCCGCGTCAAACCGGTGGATTGCGTCACGGCCCCCGACGGTTCCGTCACCTGCAACACCACCCTTGAGAACCCCCCCGGCGACACGCGTTCCAGGCCCGAATTCAGCCCGTTCAATAATTGATGCGCCGCCTTAAAGACGCCTTTAGCGACGAGGCCTTCATGGGCCTCGTCGAACGCTTTGAGCGGCAACTGGCCAAATTGCTGTCGGTGCTGATCTGCATCGTTCTGGTGGCTGCCACGGTCCAGCTGGTGGTTTCGGTGCTGAGTGAATTCAACAATCCGGCCACCGGCTGGCTTGGGGATGACCTGATCAGGATTCTCGGTGATGTGCTGACCCTGCTCATTGCCCTGGAAGTGCTGCAGAACGTCACGGCTTATTTGCGCCGCCACGTCGTGCAGATCGAACTGGTGCTGATCACCGCGCTCACGGCAGTGGCCAGGAAAGTGATCGTGCTGCCACCAGGAGCTGAGAACAAGCCGATGCTGCTGTTGGGTCTGGGCGTCACGGTGGTCAGTCTTTCGGCCGGTTACTGGCTCGTGCGCAAAGCCGACTTCAGGGACCGGAACCCCAGAACAGAGCAAGCCAGAGGGTTCCGGGGGCTGGATCTGTAGCCACAACTCGATGGCGTCGGTGGGGTTCGATCAACAGTTGATCTCCCTGGCTCAGCAGAACCCGCCCATCTGGATCCGAGAAGGCCAGTTCGGCGCTGCCGCGTAACAGTGTCAGCCACTCCGAGAACGGCTGTTCCTGCCAGCTGCCGCTGTAACTGCAGGAGTGGATGCGCTCCAGCCACAGGCCTGGAGCCTCCAGCAGGCGCTGGGTGTGTTCCTGGCCAGGATCAGGGCACTGGCCAGCCAGCAGGTTGGCGGGTTGGGGTTGCTCGGGCTCGGCGGCTCCAGGTCCCTCTCCCCAGCGCCGACCGATGGCAAAGCCATGCTGCAGCGCCAGGGCCACCACGGCCTGGTGATCAGCGCAGTTTCGCAGGGCCTCGCCGAGGCCTGCATCCCGTTGACTCAGTGCCACAAAGGCATTGAGCTGGTCCACCTTGGCGAGAAACAGCTGGAAGTCCTTCTCAGCGATGGGAACCCGTAGCTCAGACAACATGTTTAGGCCCGCAGCGGCTGCAGCAGGTTCAGCCCTGCAGCCATTTGGACATCAAGAAGCGATGGAAGAGGACGCCAGCGAGAGTCAGGCTCTCGAATCTGTCGACCTGCCAGCCCTCCCGCTCAAACAACGGCCTGGAGAGAAAGCTTGCTTCAGTCTTCAATTTTAGGGTGCCTGCGTCGCGGGCAAGCGCTTCAAGGGCCCGCAACAGGTCCCTGCCACGCCCCTGGCGGCTGGAGCGTCCACGGCAATAAAGGAGGGAAAGGCGATCGGCGGGATCGAGCAGGGCGAACGCCTCGATGCCCTCGCCCCCAGAGCCGGTGCTGACCAGGCCGGTGCCCCGCTCCAGCTCCCTGGGCAGGGAGGCCCGGCTGACGGCCAGCTCGGCCCAGGCCCTCACCTGCTTGGGGCTATAGAGGCGCGGCGCCTGGCTGAGCACCGCGTCGCGGTAGACCTCAACAATTTCAGGGTGGTCCTGGCGGATCAGGGCGCGCAGCGAGGTCATGGTGAGGAGGGGCTGCGAAGAAATGAAACGAGATCTGACCGGTCGGCCAGATACACTCGCAATGGTGACGGGTTCTTTTATACGGTCATCGAAAGGCCCATGGAGTTGAACTGCGAATGACCATGGCCGATTCAAAACCGCTCACCATTGGTGAGCTTGAAGCGGGCTTTTCCGCCTACTGCCAGGCCCTGCGTCGGCTGGTGGCCGATGAACGCAGCCAGGAACGCATCCAGCGCACCCACTGTTGGCACAATCTGCAGCGCCTACATGACTGCCTGCCCCAGCGCTACCGCTCCCCCCTCGATCTCTATCAGCGTTATCAGCGGGCCCACCAGGCCGGCTTGCCGATTGACCAGTGACCTGTGAGCCAAGTGGTGCTCTCATCCCATGGCCTGCCTGATGTGCCCTCCTGGCCATGCCGTTATCCGCCTGAAACTCTGGCCAGAACGTCTCCACTCATTGAGCTTGCTGCAGTGAGGTTGCGGCTCACTGATTAAGGCACAGTTAAAGAGATTCAATTCAGGTCGTTCAGTCAATCAGCAAGATGAAGGCTTCAAAGTAATTCGCTTCACTGGTTGAGCGACTCTCACAATCATCGTTTGTCAAGCCGGTCTGTACTCTCTGACTAAACTGAGTACCAAGCACAAGTTCAAGAATCAAGACCAAAGAAGTCGCCGATGCAGGGAAGGGCAGCCCATGACGAACAGCCAAACTTCCGTTTTACATACCAGCAGTCTTCCCGCTGCTGCCGCTAGCGACCGCTTCTGGTGGCGCCGCCTGCTGGTCTGGGCGGCTGTGCTGGGCCTGTCGCTGCTGATCAGTTGGCCTCGCCCGGCCTATGCCGCCGCCGCAAGTTCCTTGGGTGGTTCGTTGTTTGAGTCCCACTGCGCCGGCTGCCATGTCAATGGCGGCAACATCCTGCGCCGCGGCAAAACGCTGAAGTTGGCGGCACTGGAGCGCAACGGCCTTGGCGGACCCGAGGCGATTGCCGCGATCGCCGCCGGAGGAATCGGCCAGATGGGCGGCTATGGAGCCGTGCTTGGTGAGGGTGGAGCGGAACTTGTCGGCGATTGGGTGTGGCAGCAGGCCCTGCGCAACTGGGCTGCCGAGAGCCCAAACGCTTAGAACGCCTGGATCCAGGGGTAGACCTTCAGCTCAGTCCAGATCCCCTCCCGCCAGTACACATCGGCGTGGAGAGCTGCTTCCACCTGCTCCTGACTTTCGGCCTCGTAGATCCCAAACACGTGGCTGCTGCCTTCGGTGGGTCCCAGGGTGACCAGCAGGCCGCTGTCCTTCTGACGCTGAAGGCCTGAGAGATGGTCGTCGCGAAAGGGGGTTCGCTTTTCAACGGCATTAGGGCAATAGGTTCCCCAGAGCACGAATCGGGCCATGGTTGCAGGTGGCAGAAGATGGTTGATAGCGAAGTTTCGGGCAACAGCAACGCAACGGCGCCGCTCCAAGTCCGGTCGCAGCCATTCGCAACAGGCACCGGCCTAGCCTGATGGCGCTGCATTGCCCACGCAGACAGGTCAATGGAGACAGATCCAGGAAAGGGGTCCATGGGATCGATGACCGAGGTTCTGAGGCCCTTGGCGGCCGTTCCAGCAGGGGAAAGCGTCTGGCTCAGGAGCCTGCCGGAGCAGCCGGCGCTCCATGCCCGCCTCAGGGCGATGGGCGTGCGCCCTGGTGTTGCGTTGCAGGTGTTGCGTCGGGGTCATCCAGGTGGGTTGCTGCACCTACGGGCAGGCCTGCTGGAGTTCATGCTGCGTCGCCATGAGGCCGCCCAGATGGACACGGCTTCGCTCCCAGATCCCGCAACCAGGCCACCCATCAAGCCACTGATCAAGCAGCCCATCAACCCAGACCCAGCTGCAGGCCACTTTGATACAGCAGAGCGGCCATCAGCCAGGCCAGGCCCATCGACCAGCCCAGCGACAACAGGGTGAAGGACTTGCTGCCCGATTCCTTGAGCTGTACTGCCACGGTGGAGAGGCAGGGGGTATAAAGCAGGGTGAACATCATGAAACTCAGCGCCTGCAAGGGAGTGATTGAAGCGGCGATGGCCTCGCCCAGATCGGCCTGAGATGTGGCATAGATCACCGCCATGGCCCCGAGCAGGATCTCCTTGGCGATAAAGCCGAAGATCAGCGAAATCGTGAGTTGGGGGTTCATGCCGATCGGCCCGAGCAGCGGCTGAAACAGGGTGCCGAGCTGACCGGCCAGCGACTGACCGGAGAACGGATCGACACCGAGAGGCAGGTTGTTGAGCAGCCAGATGCCGATCACCCCGAGGACGATGAAGCGCCGGGTGGTGAAGAAAAAGCGTGTCATCTCCAGCCAGGCCCGCTTCAGCATCGCCTCAAGCTGTGGACGGCGGTAAGGAGGCAGCTCAAGCACGAAGGCTTCCCGGCTTGGATACACGCCTTTGAACAGCAGGGCCGTGAGGGCGGCAGCCACGAAACTCATCACGTAAAATCCGAAAATCACCAGACCGGCGGCCCACCACGGCCGGGCAAAGAAGGCCCCCGCGATGAACACAAACACGGCCAGGCGGGCCTGGCAAAGGGAGAAGGGAATCACCAGCATGGTGAGGAGCCGCGCCGAACGATCGCGGATCACCCGGGTGCCCATGATTGCCGGGACGTTGCAACCAAAGCCGAGAATCTGCAGCACGAACGCACGACCATCGAGGCCCAGGCCGTGCATGAATCCATCCATCAAGAAGGCTGATCGCGCCAGATAGCCCGAGTCTTCGATCAGGGCGACCATCAGATAGAAGATGAAAATGATCGGCATGAAGCTGATCACCGTGCTCAAGCCAAGCCAGAGGCCTTCCGCAAGGAAGGCCTCAAGAAAGTCCGGCAGGCCAACAGCAGCCAGGGCCGGAATGAGGGCGGCCTGCTGGATCCAGTCGAAGCCCAGCCCCAGGACCTCCTGAATCGGCACACCGATCGCATAGATCACCTGGAACATCGCCAGCATCACCGCCAGGAAGGCCAGCAGTCCCACCACGGGATGCAGCAGGATCCGATCAAGGCGATCACTGAGCCGGTCGATCAGGCCCTCAGGCAACTGCACGCAGCGTTCGGCGAGCACTGCCAGCCGTTGCTCCAGTGCAGCGGGTCCGGTGGGAGCAAGCGGCGCAGGTTGAATCTGCTCGAAGCGGTGGATCTGCTCCAGCAGGGCGCCCATCCCCTGGTTGCGTCGGGCGCTGATCGAGAGCACCGGTAGTCCGAGCTCCTCGCTCAGTCGCTCTTCGTCGACTTCTACCCCGAAGCGGGCGGCCTCATCGCTCATGGTCAAGGCGATCAACAGGGGCAGGCCGCTGGCCTGCAGTTCCAGGGCGAGCCGCAATTGCGTGTCCGCCCGGCTGGCATTGAGCACCACGATGGCCAGATCCGGCGGGGTCTTCAGCAGGAAACGCTGCACAACCTGCTCGTCTTCGCTGCTGCCGAGCAGGTCATGGATACCGGGCAGGTCGATCAAGCTGTAGCAACGTCCCTGGATATCGGCGGGCAGGGAGCCGCTGAGCAGCTCCACGGTGAGGCCTGGCCAATTAGCGACATGGGCATCGCCGCCGGTGAGCTTGTTGAACAGGGTCGACTTGCCAGTGTTGGGCATGCCCAGCAGGGCGATGCGCACCTCGCCCGGGATGGCCAGAGGATCCATGATCCAGATGTTAAAGCGGTTCCTTCTGGTGGGGGCGCCATGCTGGAACCTTCTTTGCCACCCAGCCGAGATGCAGATCACTGCCTGGCAGGCCGCTGAAGCCGGCGCACCCCTGCGGCTCACCAACGCCGAGCTGTTACCTCCCGGTCCGGGGGAAGCCCTTTTGGAGGTGTTGCACTGCGGCCTCTGCCACAGCGATGTGTCGATGCTCGACAACGCCTGGGGGGTGAGCACCTTTCCCCTGGTGGCCGGCCACGAGGTGGTGGGGCGGGTGGTCGCCGTTGGCGATGGCGTTCCCCAGGCGTGGATCGGTGAATTGCGGGGCCTGGGCTGGATTGCCGGCAGTTGCAACCACTGCACCCTCTGCCTGGGAGGAGAGCAGAACCTCTGTGCCGATCTCGAATCCAGCGTGGTGGGCCGCAGTGGCGGCTTTGCCAGCCACGTCAAGGCCCGCCAGGACTGGCTGATTCCGATACCCGCCGGCGTCGACCCCGCCCTGGCTGGGCCGCTGTTCTGCGGAGGCATCACCGTGTTTGCGCCTCTGATCGACGAGGCGGTCTCACCGACCGCCCACGTGGCGGTGATCGGCATCGGCGGGCTCGGCCATCTCGCCCTGCAGTTCGCGGCCGCCTGGGGCTGCCAGGTCACGGCGATCACCACCACGCCCTCCAAGGCAGATGAGGCCCGCAGCTTCGGTGCCCATGACGTGCAGCTGCTGGCTGATCTGGCTTCCACTCCGAATCGCTATGACGTGATCATCAACACCAGCAACCATTCGCTCGACTGGGAAGGGGTGGTCAACGCCCTGGCGCCCCTGGGCCGCATGCATCAGCTGGGTGTGGTGACCGAGCCGATCCCCATCCAGGCCTTCGCCCTGATTTCTGGCCGCCGCCAGATCACCGGCAGTCCCACCTCCTCGCCGGCGAGCCTGCGCAAGATGATGGAGTTCTGCGCGCGCCATCAGATCAGCCCCATGGTGGAAACCCTGCCGATGGCCGAGATCAACACCGCCATCTCCAGGCTGCGCCGCGGTGATGTGCGTTATCGCTTCGTGCTCACAGCCTGATCGCACCGAAAGATCAACGCCGGTGATTCAACGCCGAAAGATCAATACCCGGTTATTGGCCGGCAGATCCAGATCCTCCACAGCCTTGAACCCGACGGCGGCGGCCTCTTCGCAGAGTTCACCCGCATCACGAACGCCCATGGCTGCATCGAGGCCGCGCAGGTGGGCGTCAAAGGCGGCGTTGCTGGCGCTGGTGTGGACGCCACCGCTGAGGAACGGTCCGTAGAGCAGCAGCAGCCCTCCTGGATCCAGCACCCTGGCACTACCAGCCAGCAGTTCACTCACCGCCGCTGCGGGCATGATGTGGGTGGTATTGGCGCTGAACACCGCCTGGAAGGGACCTGAAGGCCATTGCTTCAGATCGGTCACATCCAACGGAATCGGCTGCAGCAGCCGGCCCGGCAGAGCCGCACCCCCTTCGAAATCAATGCGTCTTTGCAGGCCGGCCAGGTTCTCGCGCCGCTCGCTGGGTTGCCATTGCACGGCGAGCTGGCCACAGATATGTACGGCGTGTTGACCACTGCCGGAGCCCACCTCAAGCACCTTGGCGGCCGCTGGCAGCCACTGGCTCAGCACATCGAGGATCGGCTGCTTGTTGCGTTCGCAGGCTTCTGAGTAGGGCAGATCCTGGTTGAAACCGAACACGGAACGGGAGGCAGTCATCGGGGAGGTGGGAATCGGGTTCAGCCGTCCAAGGCGGAGCGGAGCTCAGCGCAGAACCCAGCGGCGATGACGGCTGGATCTTCGCCAGCAGCGCTGGCCGCTGCCATGCGCTTGACCAGGGCACTGCCGATGATGGCCCCATCGGCGCCCCATTGGCGCACCTGGCGGGCCTGATCGGGGCCGGAGATGCCGAAACCAACGGCCACCGGTGTGGGCCCCAGGGCCTTGAGCTGGCTCACCAGCCCGCCCACGCGTTCTTCGAGTTGCTGGCGCACGCCCGTTACCCCGGTGACACTGACCAGATAGGTAAAGCCGCGGCTGGCGGCGGCGATCCTGGCCATGCGGGCAGCCGGCGTGGTGGGGGCCACCAGCAGCACCAGATCGAGCCCTTCGGCGGCAGCGATCGGAGAAAGCCGCTCGGCCTCCTCCAGGGGGAGATCGGGGACCACCAAGCCGGCGGCACCGGCGGCGGCAGCCTGGTGGCAGAAGGTTTCCATCCCCAGATTGAGCAGGGGGTTGGTGTAGGTGAACAGCACCACGGGGATCGTGAGCCGCCCGCGCAGGCTGGCCAGCAGCTCCAGTACAGCAGCGGGAGTGGTCCCTGCGGCGAGGGCACGGCCGGCGGCGGCCTGAATCACCGGACCATCGGCGAGCGGGTCGCTGTAGGGAATCCCCAGCTCGATCACATCGGCGCCCTGTTCCTGAAGGGCCAACAGGGTGCGGCCGGTGGCGGCCAGATCGGGGTCACCCGCCACCAGGAAAGGCATCAGGCCGCAGCGGCCCTGTTCTTCCAGTGCCGCGAACCGTTGCTGGATCGGTGATCCTCCAGAGGTGCTGCGGGTGGCAGCGGAGGTGGCGGCGCTCATCGGAGGCTCGGCAGGCACAACAGGGAGCGTCTCACACCTCAGGTTCGTCTTTGAGCTGACCGATCTCGCGCAGCAGCTTCTCCTGCTCGCCGGGGCTGAGGGCGTCGAATTCCTTCTGGAGTTGCTCCTCCGTCAAGGCGTCATAGCCAGCGCGGTACTGACGACGCTGCTCCATGAAGGACATCTTGCCGGTGACAACACGGAACAGGTAACTGCCCGTCCAGCCGACCACCACCAGGATCAGGACAGCTTCAGCGGCAATCCCGGCTGAAACCTCCTCCATCCCAACGGCCTGAAAGCCCCAGTAGCCCACTCCACCGAGGGCAAACACTCCCAGACCAAGCAGCAGCGATTGACCGCGGGTCATCGGCTCAGGCCTCGCCCTGGCCAGCCATGCGCAGGTTGAGGAAGGGGGAGAACAGAATCAAGCCTGGGAAAAACAGAAAAACCAGCCCATAGATGCCAAGGCGCTCAAGCTTGCCCATCACCGTCCAGCGGGTGTGCATCCACCAGTAGAGGGCCAGGGGCACCACCACCAGATAGGCACCGGCGACGGCCAGATAGGCACCGATCACCAGCAGGGAGTCGGCACTGAGCGAGCTGAGAAGTCCAAGCAGTGGCATGGAAAAAGAAAGCCCAACCTCCGAAATCTAAGCTGTCTGAACCGGGGGCATGGCGAAATTGGTAGACGCAGCGGACTTAAAATCCGCAGGCCGTAAGGCTGTGGGGGTTCAAGTCCCCCTGCCCCCATACCTCAGGTAGCCGATAGGCCTGCGTAGTCGACTCAGAGTCTGACTGCGCGAGCGCAAACGAATGGAAGTGACCGTTGAACTCTCCGATAAGGAGATGCTCGAAATCTTGGATCTGACAGGCGAGAGCATGAAGAGCCCGACCATCCTGCGGCTGATGGAGGAAGCTCTGCAGCAACGTCGCCGCGCCCAGATCGCCCAGCGCTTTATCAGCGGTGAGTGGGACGTGGAGCTGGAGAGCTTCGAGGCAGACCGGGAGCTCGACCGCCAGCGGGAGACCGAGCTCGCCCCATGACCCTGCTGCTCGACTCCAGCCTGTGGATTGACTTCACGCGCAGCCGCAGTCCAACTGCCCTCAAGCAGTTCATCGCACCCTTCGTGCTGGATCCGCAAGCCCATCTGGCTGAACCGGTGGCAAAACGCCACGACCCTGGGGCAGGCCTGCCGGCAGGTGGGCCGAACAGTGCCCAGCCTTGACCTGCTGGTAGCCGCTGTGGCTCTGCACCACAACGCGATGGTGGTGAGCTTCGACGCCGACTTCGAGGCGATCGCCACCGTGAGCAAATTTCGCTTGAACCGCCTGAAGCGCCCTGCACTTGTAATAGGCGAGGCAGCCGAGCGGCGGCGCGGCAAAAGATCAGCCACCGCTGAACAGCCCCATGGTTACTCAGGGGCTTTCAAAGGGTTTTATGAGAAAGAAAAAAGCCCAGCTGAGAACCCAAGCTTGAGCCTCTCAGCAAGAGCTCACCGCCAAAGAGATCCTCAGAACTGCTTCTACGACTTAATACATAAGTTTGGCTAATGACCAGGATCCAAAGAGCTGATCGATCTTGCGTTCATCCGGCTGAAATGTTTCGAAAGATTGCTGTAGGGTGAGGAAGCCGGTACGCCGGACCTATTTTCTGCTCTTCGGAGCCAACCACCACCGTCCTTATGACCACCACTGTTCAGCAGCGCTCCGGCGCTTCTGCCTGGAGTCAGTTCTGTGAGTGGGTCACCTCCACCAATAACCGCCTGTACGTGGGCTGGTTCGGTGTGCTGATGATCCCCACCCTGCTGGCTGCCGCCATCTGCTTCATCGTCGCCTTCGCGGCCGCACCCCCCGT
>JABMPN010000082.1 GCA_013203655.1 Cyanobacteria bacterium bin.51 | reverse complement strand
GAACCAGCGCTGGCTGGGCGGCATGCTCACCAACTGGAGCACGATGCGCGCCCGCATCGACCGGCTAAAGGATCTCGAGCGGATGGAATCGTCTGGCGCCATCGCCATGCGTCCCAAGAAAGAGGCCGCCGTATTAAGGCGCGAACTTGACCGTCTGCAGAAGTATCTGGGCGGGCTCAAGAACATGCGCCGCTTGCCCGATGTGGTGATCCTCGTCGACCAGCGCCGCGAATCCAACGCGGTTCTGGAATGCCGCAAGCTCGATATCCCCCTGGTGTCGATGCTCGACACCAATTGCGATCCCGATCTCACCGACGTGCCGATTCCCTGCAACGACGACGCCGTGCGTTCCGTTCAGCTCGTGCTCGGTCGCCTCGCTGATGCGATCAATGAGGGCCGCCATGGCGACTCCTCCGATCAACGGGCCAGCGAAGACGAGGAGGGCTGAGGCCCGGGGCCGGCCGCCTGGCCGGCCGGCCCTCCCTCACCTCATCCAATTCCAGCTCTCCTCCCCCTTTCTCTCTTCCCCTTTCTCCCCATGGCTGAGATTTCAGCGAAGCTCGTCAAGGAACTGCGCGACAAGACCGGCGCAGGAATGATGAACTGCAAGAAGGCGCTCCAGGAAGCCAAGGGCGACATGACCAAGGCGACCGAATGGTTGCGTCAGAAGGGGATCGCCACCGCAGAGAAGAAAGCGGGTCGCACCGCTGCTGAAGGTTCGATCGGCAGCTACATCCACACCGGTGCCCGGGTGGGCGTGCTTCTGGAGTTGAACTGCGAAACCGATTTCGTCGCCCGCGGTGATGTCTTCCAGGATCTGCTCCGCAACGTGGCGATGCAGATCGCCGCCTGTCCCAGCATTGAGTACGTCAGCACCGATCAGATTCCAGCGGAGATCGTCGAGCGCGAGAAGGTGATCGAAATGGGCCGCGACGACCTTGCTGGTAAGCCCGACAAGATGAAGGAAAAGATCGTCGAAGGGCGCATCGCCAAGCGACTCAAGGAGCTGGCCTTGCTGGACCAACCTTTCATCAAGGACAGCTCGATCACGGTGGCCGAACTCGTCAAGCAGGTGGCCGGCCAGCTCGGTGAAAACATCCAGGTTCGGCGTTACACCCGCTACACCCTCGGCGAAGGCATTGAGGTCGAGCAGAGCGACTTTGCCGCCGAAGTGGCTTCGATGGGCGTCAGCGCCTCCTGAGCACCTTCGCCTGAGCCCTGCCCAGCCCTCTCCTCCTTCCCCATGGCCTTGGATTCCAGAGCCACTGCATTGACGGAGGCCACCGACCAGCTTGAGCGGCTCTCCCAGCGGCTGCTCGAAGGCAATGGGGCTCTATACAGGGATCTGGCCCTTTACCTGCAGGTGCTCAGGGAAGGCCTGCCGATGGCGGTGCAACAGGCCACCTTCCACGTGGCCACCCAGCTGGTTCCGGAGCGCTATGGCGCCCTGGCGGAAGGCCGGCGCCAGGAGCTGCAGCAGCGGTTGGCGCAGTTGGTGAAGCGCTGTGGTTGCCTGCTCACCCTGGAGCAACTGGTGGTGCTTGGCCAGCAAGTGCGGCGGGAGCAGAGGCGCCAGCAGCGGCGGGAGCAGCAGCGGCTGATGGCGTCGATGCTGGAAGGGGAGGATTCAGAGACGGCATCCTCGCCAGTGGCCCAGGCCCCCTTGCCACCTGGTTCCGTGCGGCTCGGCCTTGACCTGCCCCTCTCTGCTGAGCTGTTCGCCTCGGGTCTGCCGGGGCTGGCCGGCCTCACCGACCTGGCCACGCTGGTGGGACCGATGGCAGCATCAGAGGCCAGTCGCTCCAGTACGGACGTTGCCAGTGATGACGACGACGACGACGGCGACGACAGCGACGACGAGGGCCTAGGCGACGACGATCTGGAGGACGTGCTGGACGACGAAGACGACAAAAACGAAGACGAAAACAATGAAGACGAAAACAACGAAGACGACGAATCAGGCGACGTCGACTCAGACGTGGTTGAAGCCCTGACCGCTGAACTGCTGGGCGAAATGGAGGCTGAGCTCGTAGGGCAAGGGGAGAGGAAGGCTGACGATCAGGAGAAAACGCCAGGGAATGAAGAGACGATCGAAGCGATCGACCCCTGCCTTGTCCCCCGCCAACCGCTTGAGCTGCTCAAGTGGTGGGACTCGCTCGATCTGGCCCTGGAGCGACGGCTGCGCAACCTCTCCCATGCGATCAATCTCGACCTGCTTCGCCTCGGCCTGACCCGGAGCCTGCTGCCGATCAATCTTCTCGATGCCGTGCTGGCTGGGCAGGTGGAGGCGATGCCTGCCCCAGCCAACCTGCTGCGCCTGTCGTTGCCCTTCGGCCCTGACGGCATGGCCGGCCAACTGGAGGCGATCGGATTGCTGTTGCGCAGTGCTGATCTGGAGTTCGATCAGGCCCGTCTGCGCACCTGCCGACGCCGACTGGAGCGCAGACGGCAAGATGTGAGCAAAATGGCCAGGCAGTATCGCCACTGGCAGCGGCGGGCCCGGTCCCTTGAGGCGGAGCAGCAGTGGTTGGAAGACAGCCAGACCAACCTGCCGACTCCTCCCTGAGCCGATCTCCCCAGCCTGGGGCCGACCAGCAGGGGGCCGAGAGGATCGCGACCCTGCAGAAGGCTCTGGAGCTGGAAGCCGAGCGCGGTTTCGGCGATCTCGAGGGCCGGCGGGAGCGCTTCAGCAGCTTCCTTTCGCGCAGTTGCAACGAGCTGGAGCTGGCCGCCCTGGCGGCGGAATTCAGCGCCTACACCGGGCTCAGCCTCAGCGCCCGTCAGAACCTGGTGCGGCGCTGCCGCGAGCGGCTGCATGGCCTGCGCCGCAGCCTGAAGCCGACCTCCCCCTTCGCCCCACCGCGCCTGCGCCTGGCTGGGAGCCGGTCCAAAGCTGCCCCGGTGGCGGCCCCGATGGCCGCCCCGATCGGGCCGGACACCCCCTTGGCCACGATTGCCGGCATCGGCCCCAAGACCGCCACGCGGCTGGCTGGCCTGGGGCTGTTGCTGGCCCGCGACCTGCTGCGGCATTACCCCCGTGACTACCTTGACTACGCCCACCTGCTGCGCATCCACGCCCTGGTGCCGGGTGAGACCGCCACGATCGTGGCCACGGTGCGGCGCTGCCATGCCTTTGCCAGTCCGCGCAATCCCAACCTCTCGATCCTGGAACTGCAGCTCCAGGACATCACCGGCCGGCTGCGGATCAGCAAGTTTTTCGCCGGCAAGCGTTTCACCTCAACGGGCTGGCTGAGGTCCCAGGAACGCCAGTACCCGCCCGGCTGCACCCTGGCGGCCAGCGGGCTGGTCAAGGAAACGCCCTACGGCCCCAGCCTGCAGGACCCCCTGATCGAAGTGCTCGAAGCCCCCAATGCTCCGGTGCGCTCCAGCCAGATCGGTCGGCTGCTGCCCGTGTACGGGCTCACCGAGGGGCTCACCGCCGATCGCCTGCGCCAGGCGGTGAAGGCGGTGCTGCCGGCTGCCGGCCCCTGGGGCGACCCACTGCCCGCTGCTTTGCGCCAGCGGCTCGACCTGATCGATCGCCCGCAGGCTTTGCAGGGAATCCATGCGCCCACAGACCGGCCGCAGCTCCGGGCCAGCCGGCACCGCCTGGTGTTCGATGAGCTGCTGTTGCTGCAGCTGAACCTGCTGCAACGGCGCCAGCAACAGATCAGCCGCCCCACCCAGCCCCTGGTGTTGCCAGCGGGCCAGGGAAGCCTGGTGGCGGCCTTCCTGGACCTGCTTCCCTTCCCGCTGACGCCGGCCCAGCAGCGGGTTCTCGCTGAGATCCGCACCGACCTTGGCCAGGAGCAGGCGATGGCCCGCTTGCTGCAAGGCGACGTGGGCAGCGGCAAGACCGTGGTGGCCATCGCGGCCCTGCTCACCGCGATCGAGGCGGGTTGCCAGGGTGCCCTGATGGCCCCCACCGAGGTGCTGGCCCAGCAGCACGCCCGCAAGCTGGGCGAATGGCTGCCCCAGATGCACATCAGTACTGCCCTGCTGACCGGCTCGACGCCACGTCCGCGGCGCCTGGAGCTGCTGCAGGATCTGGCCAACGGTCAGGTGAAGTTGCTGGTCGGCACCCATGCCTTGCTCGAAGACCCCGTGCAGTTCGCCAGGCTTGGCCTGGTGGTGGTCGATGAACAGCACCGCTTCGGCGTGCGCCAGCGCAACCGCCTGCTCGGCAAGGGGCTCCAGCCCCACCTGCTCACCATGACGGCCACCCCGATCCCGCGCACCCTGGCCCTCTCCGTGCATGGTGATCTGGAGGTGAGTCAGATCGATGAACTGCCACCCGGTCGCACACCGGTGTGCACCCAACTGCTGCGGGGCAGTCAGCGGCAGCAGGCCTATGACCTGATTCGCCAGCAGGTGGCCCTGGGTCTGCGGGCCTATGTGGTCCTGCCCTTGGTGGAGGAATCGGAAACCCTGGGCCTGCGCTCAGCGGTGGAGGTGCACGACCAGCTCAGCGGCGAGGTGTTCGCCGACCTGCGTGTCGGCCTGCTGCATGGCCGCATGGACAGCCACGACAAGCAGGCGGCGATCACCGCCTTTGCCGACGGCGCCACCGATGTGCTCGTGTCCACCACGGTGGTGGAAGTGGGCGTGGATGTGCCCGAGGCCAGCGTGATGGTGATCGAGCACGCCGATCGCTTCGGCCTGGCCCAGCTGCACCAGCTGCGCGGCCGGGTCGGGCGCGGTTCGGCCGTGTCGCGCTGCGTGCTGCTCTACCAGGCGCGGCTGTCAGCGATGGCGCGCGAACGCCTGGAAACCAT
>JABMPN010000081.1 GCA_013203655.1 Cyanobacteria bacterium bin.51 | reverse complement strand
GTGGTGGATTGCGAGCCGGTGATCGGCTACCTGCACCGCGGCATGGAGAAGATCGCCGAGAACCGCACGAACGTGATGTTCGTGCCCTATGTGAGCCGCTGGGACTATGCCGCCGGCATGTTCAACGAGGCGATCACGGTGAACGCTCCTGAGCGGCTGGCGAACATCACGGTGCCGAAGCGGGCCAGCCATATCCGGGTGCTGATGCTGGAGCTCAACCGGATCGCCAACCACCTGCTCTGGCTTGGACCCTTCCTGGCGGATGTGGGCGCCCAGACCCCTTTCTTCTACATCTTCCGGGAGCGGGAGATGATCTATGACCTCTGGGAAGCAGCCACAGGCCAGCGGCTGATCAACAACAACTATTTCCGCATCGGTGGCGTGGCGGCTGATCTGCCCTACGGCTGGCTGGAGAAATGCCTCGACTTCTGCGACTACTTCGGCCCGAAGATCGATGAGTACGAAAAACTCATCACCAACAACCCGATCTTCAAACGCCGCATCGAGGGTCTGGGGGTGATCAGCCGTGAGATGGCGATCAACTGGAGCCTTTCCGGGCCGATGCTGCGCGCCTCTGGGGTGCCCTGGGATCTGCGCAAGGTGGATCACTACGAGTGCTATGACGATTTCGAGTGGGACGTGGCCACCGCCAGCGAAGGCGACTGCTACGCCCGCTATCGGGTGCGGATCGAGGAAATGCGCCAGTCGCTGAGGATCCTCAAGCAGGCCGCCAAGGCCATCCCCGGCGGTCCTACCGAGAATCTCGAAGCCAAGCGGATGATGGAAGGCAAGGGCGGTGATTCCTCTGGCTTCGATTACCAGTACATCGCCAAGAAAGTGGCTCCAACTTTCAAGATTCCAGGCGGTGAACTCTACGCGCGGCTGGAATCCGGAAAAGGAGAACTGGGCGTGTTCATCATGGGCAATGATGATGTCACCCCCTGGCGTTGGAAGATCCGGGCGGCCGATTTCAACAACCTCCAGATCCTCCCCCACATCCTCACCGGCGCCAAGGTGGCCGACATCATGGCGATCCTCGGTTCGATCGATGTGATCATGGGATCCGTCGACCGCTGAAGACTGTGCGGCGCCGCCGTTCGGTTTTTTTGGCCCGATTGCGGGCCTCGGGCTATTGGGTCCCGGCCCTGCTGACCGGCTACCTCGCGCTCAAGGGCCTGCATCCGGGTCTGCCTGGCTTTGCCTGTCCCCTCCGCGCCCTGACAGGCATTCCCTGCCCCACCTGCTTTCTGACCCGATCCATCAGCGCCAGCCTGGTCGCTGACTTCGGAGAATCCCTGGCGCTGCATGCCCTCGGCCCACTCGCCGCCGCAGGGCTGATTCTTTGGTCGCTGCAGGCAATCCGCCAACGGGAACTCTGGCCCAGGGGAATTTCGGCTTCGCTGTTGGTGGGTGCCGCAGCCCTGCTGGCCGGCTACTGGGCGTTCCGCATCGGCATGACCTACGGCGCCGGAATCAATCAGTTTCCAGCGCTCTGAATCCAGGGATCAACGCACCAGACCCTTGTAATAAACAGCGTTTTGAAGATAGAAGCTGGATACAGGAACGGCCACCAGGGCGCCAAGGCCGCAGGTACACAGGGAGACCACAACGGTGACCGCCCAGACGATCGCCTGCAGCCCCACGAACGAAAGGCCATCGGGTGATTTATAAACGGCCTGAAACGAAGAGGTGAAGGCTTCGATCACCGAGGCATCGCCGTTAAAGATCTTGTTCACATACACCGGCGCAACCAGTGCCACGGCGATGCCTGGAAGGATACAAAGCAGCAGGCCAATTCCTGAGGTCAGCGCAAAAAGAAGGCCTGCCAGGAAATAGCGTTTAGGACGTTCAAGCAGCGTCTCAAAAGCCTGCCTTGCCGTGATCGTCTCACCCGTTGAATAATGCAATGCCGGCACCGCAATCAACAACACACCGACCAGGCTGGAGAGTATCGAGAACGGCAGCTGGCCGACCTGGCCCAACACCAGACCAATCGAGGCGGCAGCGTCAACCTCCGGCCCTCCAGCGACTGCAAGACCAAGCAGACTGAACAGGAAGTAGACCAATACGCCAACAGCGGAGATGGCGATCGTGGCCACCCAGATCAGCAGGATGGCCGGGACATGGGGAATGAAGGCTGTCCACGCCTTGTTGATCGTTGGAGCCTCGTAGGCAATTGGATCAGCCAAAGATCGATAGACGCACAACTTCAAATCTACTGGAGGCTCCTGTGCTCAGCAACGGCGAAGCTGAAGCCAAGGCAGCGGCCGCAGGCTCGATTAGATTTCCTTTTCCAGCGGCTCAACACAGCGGCTCAACACCTGCGATCAAACAGCCTTTGACCAGCCCTTCACCCTGGCTTTCCCAGCAGCGCACCGTTCGCTTCGGCGACACCGATGCCGCCGGCGTCATGCACTTTCATCAGCTGTTGCGCTGGTGCCACGAGGCCTACGAGCAAAGCCTCGAACAATTCGGCATCCAGGCCACCGCCCTGTTTCCCACCCCGAATGGAGGCGTGGCCGTGGCCCTGCCGATCATTCACTGCAGCGCCGATTTCCTCAGGCCCCTGGCCTGCGGTGACATGCTTTCGGTTCAGCTCACGCCCCTGCCGCTTGACTCCGGCCGCTTTGAGGTCGCCTATGTCTTCCGCCGCAGCACCGATGACAGCCAGGAAGTGGCCCGCGGCCTCACACGCCATCTGGCGATCGACACCTCCAGCAGGCGCCGTTGCCTGCTGCCGCCGGCCATCGATCAATGGCTGCAAGGCTCCACGGCAAAGGCCGAAGCCGAAGTCAAGATGGCCTGAGGCCTTCGCCCCATCACGGCCTCGCGCACGGATCTGAGGATGTCCCAGGCTCTTTGCTTACTGGCACACCCATCCCAGCTTGAGGCCCTGCTGGCCTGGATGGATCAGTACAAGCCAGCGATCACCGCCTTTGAGCTGCTCACGACACCGGAGCTGGCCCAGGTCTTTCGCCAGGATCCAAGAACCGCCTCTCTCGAGGCCACAGAGCTGAGACCCCTGAAGACCGGCGGTGATATCGAGCTGGCCGGCAAGGTGCTGGCCGCCGAAGTGGCCGCCATCATCTTCTTTCCGGAGATTGGGGGCACGGTGCAGTTGGCCTCGGAGCTGCCGCTGTTGATCCGGGCCTGTGCAATCGAGAACACACCGCTGGCTCTCAATGAAGCCACCGCCGATCTGGCGATGCACGGGCTGGCGCACAGCCGCGTTGCCTATCTGATCTTCAACCCCGTGGCCGGGCAGGGAGATCCCAATCAGGAACTCGCCCAGATCCGCTATCTCCTGGAGCCGCAGATTCTGCTGAATGTGGTGATGACCAAGGTCGATGTCGATCCCACCGATCAGGCCAGCGCCATCGTCGCCAGGATCGAAGCCCAACCCGAGAGTGATCCGGGCAGCACGATGATCATCGCCTCGGGTGGAGATGGCACCGTGTCTGCGGTGGCGGGCGCGGTGATCGGCACCGGAATCCCCCTGGGGATCATCCCGCGGGGCACCGCCAATGCCTTTGCGGCTGGCCTTGGCATTCCCTTCGATCTGCGCGGAGCCTGCCGCACGATCCTGGCGGGGAACACCCATGTGATCGATGCGGCCCGCTGCAATGCCAAGCCGATGATTCTGCTGGCCGGACTGGGTTTTGAAGCCGGGATGGTGAGCCGGGCGACCAGGGAGCTCAAGAACCTGCTGGGCACCCTGGCCTATCTACTGGCGGGTGCCCAGCAGCTGGCCAATCAGGCCACCTTTAAAGCCAGCCTGACAATCGATGACGAACTGATTGAACTCGAAGCCGTCGCGATCACGGTGGCGAATGTGGCACCATCGAGTTCTGTTCTGGCCCAGGGATTCGGCCGGGTCATCCCCGATGACGGCCTGCTTGAGGTCACGATCGCCACACCAGCGAACCCCCTGCAGAGCCTCAATGCCCTGGCCTCGCTGGCGGCTTCGGCCGTGGTGCAGACACCGACGGATCGCGATGATCTGCTCTGCTTCCGGGCCCGCACGATCACAATCGAAACCGATCCGGCCCAGCTCCTGGTGATCGATGGCGAAATCGTTGAGGCCAACCCGATCACATTTGAATGTCTGCCCGGCAGTCTCACGCTCTACGCCCCCTTGCCCTCGCCTTAGCCGCTGATGCAGCTGATCAAAGAGCCGACGATTCCCGTCAAGATGCGCGCCATGCAGCAACGGGTGTGCTGGCAGGATCCGGCGATCGCCAGCCGGCAGATCGATCAGACGCAACTGGCCTTCAGCTCAGAACTTGGAGCTGAAGACCCATTCAGTTTTCTGGTGCTGGGTGACAGCGGTACCGGCAGTGGCACTGGGCGACATCGCCGACGCCGGCCCCAGTGCCAGGTGGCCAAGCTGTTGATGGAGCAGGGCGCCGGTGCCAGTTTTGTGCTGCACACCGGAGATCTGGTCTATCAGGTGGGCTCGAGTGAGCAATACCGCAGGGATTTCATTCGTCCCTATCGAGATTGGTTGGTGGGCGGTGATCAAGAGGAGCGGATCGCCTATGACCAGATGACCTTCAAGCTTCCTTTCTTTCCAGTTCTCGGCAATCACGACTATTATGATCTGCCCCTGCTGCTGGGAATTCTCTCCGGGATCACGGGCCCGCTGCAATTGCTGCTGCGCTCCTTGATCAACCTGGATGTGGGCTGGCATGGCTCCCACCGCGGTGATGCCTTCGCCCGCGCCTTTCTCGATTACCTCAAGGGCCGTCCCAAACAGTCGCTGGGCGACCATCTCGACCAGCACTACACCAGCAGGGTGGATGGCAGGCGCTGCCTCACCTACCGGCCCGGCAGCTTCACGCGACTACCGAATCGTTACTACAGCTTCCGCCATGCCGGCATTGATGTTTTCGCGCTCGACTCCAACACCTTCAACCAACCCTTGCCGGGGCAGGGCTCCGGCAAGGGGGGCCAAAAGCAGCAGGATTGGCTGGCCGAACGGGCTGAACTCCACCAGCAGAAGGCCGAACGACTCAAGGCCATCGGCCTGGAATTGCTGCCTTCGTTGCAGAACGCAGAACCGGGCGATCGCGCCGATGATCTGGCTGGTGAGATCGAGGCGATCGACGAACAGCTCCTCGACATCGAGAAGCGCCTGAACAGCGAGGGTGGCGCCGACAGCGTCGATCAGGAGCAACTCGACTGGCTCCGGGATCGGTTGGTGGCCTCCTGGCGCAACCCTGCCGTGCGCGGCCGCATCCTGGTGCTGCACCATCCTCCCTATGTGACCGAGGCGACCAAGTGGTTCCAGGGCCAGACCCTGGCGGTGCGCCATCAACTCCGCCGGGTGCTGGATCAGGTGGCGGCGGAACTGGAGGGAGCACAGGTTCTGCAAGGGCAGAAGCAACCACTGCTGGATCTGGTGCTGAACGGCCACGCCCACTGCCTGGAGCTGCTGCGCAGCGGCGACACCGGCCATGGCGACGCCCACATTCCCTGGCTGATCTGTGGGGGCAGCGGCTACAGCCTGCGCCGTCAGCGTCCCGAAGGAGCGGACCTGCAGGAGCGGTTCGAAGCGGCTGACTGCACGGTGGCGCGCTCGCAGCTGTTCATCGGCCGCAGTGGCAAGGGCAGCAGCCTGCGCCGCCCCTATTCGGCTGTGCGGCTGGAGGTCTCAGCCGGCCGCCCCCCCCGATTCACGCTTCGACCGTTGGTGGCCGAACGCCGGCAGCATCGCTGGGAGAGCCCTGCACTGGAGCCAATCAGTCTCTGACGGCAGAGAAGCCGCTGCCTACAGTTCGCTGGTGTTTGATTCAAGCCGACGGTGAGCCTCACGGTTGCCCTGCTCACCGTTTCCGATCGGCGCAGCGCCGACCCCACCAGCGGCGATCCCTCCGGCGATCTGCTGCGCGATCGGCTGAAAGCCGCCGGTCACCGGCTGGTGGATCGCGCCCTGCTTCCCGATAACCGCTATGCAATCCGTGCCGCCATCAGCGGCTGGATTGCCGATCCGGCCGTACAGGTGGTGATCAGCAGTGGTGGCACCGGCCTCACCGGCCGCGACGGCAGCCCTGAGGCCGTCGCGCCTCTGCTCGACAAAACAATCGAGGGCTTCGGGGAGCTGTTCCGGGTGCTCTCGTTCGAGACGATCGGCACCAGCAGCCTGCAGAGCCGCTGCCTGGCGGGCGTGGCCAATGGCACCGTGATCTTCGTGCTGCCGGGATCACCTGATGCGGTGACAACCGCCTGGGACCGGCTGATCAGCGCCCAACTCGACGCGGGCACCCGCCCCTGCAATCTGGTGCAACTGCTGCCACGGCTGATGGAAAACCCTGATCAACCTGAATTGGCTCCCGATGAGCCTTCCAGGCGCCCAGCAAAGAAGAAGGCCTAAACGATAGGGAAACATGCAGAGCTTAACTCAGTGGATCAGCTCTTTATTGGCCGATCCCCTCGTCTCAAAACTATTCGTAGCTGTTGCCGGGATTCTGGCCATCAGCCTATTGATTCGCTCATTTCAATATTCACTAACACGCTACCTCAAAGACTCTGACACCCGATACTACGGGCGCAAACTAATTTCCCTCTTGGGGTATCTCGCGGGGTTTGTCTTCATTACGATCGTCTTCAAGGATCGACTGGGCGGCTTAACGGTTGCCATTGGTGTTGCCAGTGCGGGCATTGCCTTTGCCTTGCAGGAAGTGATTGCCAGCGTGGCAGGCTGGATTGCGATTTCAGCTGGTGGCTTTTATAACCCGGGAGATCGGGTCCAACTAGGGGGCAGCAAAGGAGATGT
>JABMPN010000006.1 GCA_013203655.1 Cyanobacteria bacterium bin.51 | reverse complement strand
GAAGGGAACGGTCGCGGCTACTGGGAAACTTCTGAGGAGAACATCGCACAGCTCCAGGAGATCTACCAGGAGATCGAAGACCGGATCGAGGGCGTCACGACTGCCTGAGCGGCTATGCCCAGTGGATCAGAGGCCCTGCCGGCACCACGCCGGAAGGGTTGATAGTGGGATGGCTCTGGTAGTAATGCCCTTTGATGTGCTGCATGTTCACGGTTTCGCTCACACCGGGAAAGCTGTAGAGCTCACGCACGTAGCGCCAGAGATTGGGGTAGTCGACGATGCGGCGCAGGTTGCATTTGAAATGCCCCACATACACCGGATCAAAGCGCACCAGGGTGGTGAACAAGCGCCAGTCAGCTTCGGTGATGCGGCTACCCACCAAGTAAGGCTGAGAGGCCAGCCGCTGCTCGAGCAGGTCTAGGGTGGCGAACAGGGGTTGGATCGCCTCCTCGTAGGCCTCCTGGCTGGTGGCGAATCCGCAGCGGTAGACGCCGTTGTTCACCGTTTCGTAGATGAGCTGGTTGATCTGATCAATCTCATCCCAGAGATCCTCGGGGTAATAGTCGCCAGCCTCGGCGCCGATGTCATTGAAGGCACTGTTGAACATCCGGATGATTTCCGATGATTCGTTGTTTACGATCTGGCCCGTTTCCTTGTCCCAGAGCAGCGGCACCGTGACGCGGCCGCTGTAGCCGGGATCGGCGCTGGTGTAGATCTCGTGCAGCACCTTGGCATGCTGAATCGGATCGGTAATCACGCCATCGCCGGCTTCGAACGTCCAGCCCTGGTCGGCCATGTGCCAGTGCACCACCGAGTGCGAGAGCATCGGGGCCAGCCCCTTGATGCTGCGGAAGATCGCCGTGCGATGGGCCCAGGGGCAGGCGTGGGAGATGTAGAGGTGGTAGCGACCCGCTTTGGCGCGGAAGCCACCCTCTCCACTGGGGCCGGGCCGTCCATCCGGCGTGATCCAGTGGCGGAACTGCGCGGTTGAGCGAATGAAGCGGCCACCGCTGCTGCTGGTGTCGTACCACTAGTCCTGCCAGACCCCATCAACCAGTAATCCCATGCCCGAGCTGCATCGGCGCCCAAAATAACGAGCGAAGTTCTGGCCTGAGCCAGGCCTGCAGGCCTCTCTTTTGCCAGAACAAGCGAGCGGCTTTGCCCCCTGATCGCGGCTTGGAGCCATGGGCCCTGCAGGATTGCAAAAACGGCCTGTAGGGTCACAGCGCCGCCAACCCTGCCCTTCCTGCCATGGATGTGATCGACGCCATCCACGCCAGGCGGGCGGTGAAGCATTTCGACCCCGACCATCGGCTCAGCGCTGCCGAGGAGCGGCGGCTGCTGGCGACCACCATCCAGGCGCCCAGCAGTTTCAACATCCAGCACTGGCGGTTCGTGATCCTGCGCGATCCTGCGCTGCGGGCCAGGATCCGCCAGGACTACGGCAACGACCAGGCCCAGATCACCGACGCCTCCCTGCTGGTGCTGTTCACCGCCGACCTCAAGGCCTGGGGCAAGCAACCCGAGCGCTACTGGGCCAAGGCCCCCGAGCCAGTGGCTGATCTGTTGGTGGGCTGGATGGGCCCCTTCCACGAAGGCCGGGAGTGGCTGCAGCGCGATGAGGCCCAGCGCTCGATCGGTCTGGCGATGCAGACCCTGATGCTGGCCGCCACCGGCCTGGGTTATCAGAGCTGCCCGATGATCGGCTTCGAGATCGAGAAACTCGCCGAACTGATCCACCTGCCCGAGGATCATGTGATGGGGCCGATGGTGGCCATCGGCAAGGGCACCCAGGACCCCCTCCCGAAGCCGGGCCAGTTGCCACTCGAGGAGCTGGTGTTTGAGAACGGCTTCTGAACCTGCCGCGTTCAGCCGCGTGGCTCTTTTCTCCACACAACCGCTAGACCGAAACGACAGAGATGAAAGATTTTCGCCTGGATAGCCAGAGAGTCTTGATATCCGGTGGCTCCAAGGGCATCGGAGCCGCCATCGCCGTGACACTCGCTGAAGCTGGGGCTGATATCGGTGTGATTGGTCGAGACAGGGAGGGGCTCAACAGGGTTCAACGCCTTGTGGAGAGCAACAGGCGCAGCTGCAGCGTGATCGAAGCCGACCTGACTTCGATCGCGGGGGCACGGAGAGCCGGTGAGCAAGCCTTGGAGATTTCTCCCCACTGGGACGTTCTTGTCAACAATGCAGGCATCGCCAAGGTCAAGCCTGTCCTTGAGATCAGCCAGGAGGAGTGGAGCGAAACGTTCGACGTGAACCTTCGTGCGGTTCTGCTTCTTTCCCAGGTCATTGTTCCTCAGATGATCAACAGAGGGCGCGGAAAGGTGGTCAATATTTCATCGATCGGAGGATTTTTTGGAACGCCTGGATTTGCTGCTTACGGAGCCTCCAAAGCAGCCTTGAACCAACTGACAAGAACGATGGCTGTTGAATGGGGGCCAAGCAATATCCAGGTCAATGCCATCTGCCCCACCGTCATCCTCACCGACATGGGCCACGACCTTTGGGACAATCCTTCGATGCAGGACTTGCGCAAAGACAAGCAGAAACGCATCCCCCTGGGTCGCTTTGGAGAGCCGAGAGATGTTGCCAATGTAGCCCTGTTTCTGGCCAGTGCGGCCTCTGATTTTTTGAATGGTGTTTCGCTTCCACTTGATGGAGGGATGATGATTTCGCCTTAGGGGCAATAAGCACTGGTCCTGTATTCTTCTCTTGCTAAAATCGTCTAGTACGACTGTTGAATAAAACTTCTCGCTTGTATCTTCAAGTAGAGATTTTCAGTAAAAACTTTCTGGCAAAGACGAAAAGCTCAACCTTTTCGTCTCTGTCCAGACAGATTCGGCCGGCAGATGGCATCCACCATCCGGGCGGTCTGAACGATCGGCCCCACGTCGTGCACCCGCAGCACATCGGCGCCGGCGGTGATCGCCTGGGCGCAGATCGCCGCGGTGCCCCAGAGCCGGGCCCGAGGCCGGGGCTCCTCCAGCACCGCGCCGATGAAGCGCTTGCGGGAGGGGCCCACCAGCAGGGGGAAGCCCTCCTGCCGCAGCGCCGCCAGCCCCCGCAGCAGGGTGAGGTTGTGCTCGGTGGTCTTGGCAAACCCCAGCCCTGGATCCCAGATCAGCTGATCGGCCCGCACCCCGGCCGCCAGGGCGGTGTCTGTGGCGCGCAGCAACTCCTGGCGCACTTCGGCCACCACATCGCCGTAGACGGCCAACCCATCCATGCTGCGGCTGTCACCGCGGCTGTGCATCAGCACATAACGGCAGCCGAACTCCGCGACCACCCCGAGGATGGCGGGATCGCGGCGTCCCCCGCTCACGTCATTGATCCAGTGGGCTCCGGCGGCCAGGGCGGCGGCGGCCACCGCTGAACGGAAGGTGTCGATCGAGAGCAATGGCAGGCCTGTGGCAGGAGGCTCGTCCTGGAGCCGCTTCAGCACCGGCAGCACCCGGGCGATCTCCTCGGCGGAGCTGATTTCTACCGCCCCGGGCCGGGTGCTCTGCCCGCCGAGATCGAGCAGGTCGGCGCCCTCTTGGGCCATGCGCCGAGCCTGGCGCAGGGCCGGCTCCAGGCGGTCAAAGCGGCCGCCGTCGCTGAATGAATCCGGGGTGAGGTTGAGCACCCCCATCACATAGGTGCGTTGGCCGCAGGCCAGGGCGGCCGGAGGCACCCTGGCCGCTGGGAGGTTGCCTTTGATTCGGCCGGTCATCGGTTGGTCTCCCGCACAGCCGGAATCCAGGCCAAGCACGTGGTGTTCAGGCCGTCACGGCCACCTGGTAGTCGGCGATGCGCGCGAAGCTGGCTGGCTCCAGCGAGGCGCCACCCACCAGCACTCCATCGATGTCGGACTGGGCCATCAGCAGGTCGATGTTATCCGGTTTGACCGATCCGCCGTACTGCACGACCACCTCGGGATGGCCCACCCAGCCGCGGATCAGGCCGCAGATGCGGTTGGCCTCCTCGGTGCCGCAGGTCTTGCCGGTGCCGATCGCCCAGATCGGTTCATAGGCCACCACCAGCCGGGTGGGATCGAGAGCCTCCAGGCTTTGCTCCACCTGGCGGCGGATCACCCGCTCGGTTTCGCTGGCTTCACGCTGGGCCTCGGTTTCGCCCACGCAGACGATCGGAATCAGGCCGGCGGCCTGGGCACTGCGGGCCCGCAGGTTGATCTGCTCGTCGCTCTCGCAGTGGAATTTACGGGGTTCGCTGTGGCCCACGATCGCGTAGCTGACGCCATGCTCCAGGAGCATTTCAGCCGAAATTTCAGCGGTGTAGGCCCCGCCGCTATCCCAGTGGACGTTCTGGCTGGAGAGCTTCACCCCACTGCCGGCCAGCGCCTGGCTGAGCGTCTCAATCGCGGTGAAGGGGGGGGCCAGCACCACGTCCCTGTCGCCGGGGATGTGGGCCACCAGCGGCGCGAACGCCTGGGCATAGGCCCGGGCCTGGGCGCAGGTCATGTGCATCTTCCAGTTGCCGGCGATCACCGCTTTTTGCACAGGAATCCTTACCAGTGGAGCGATGGCCAACTTAGGTGGAGGCAGGAACCTCCAGGCTGTGCCGCCCCAAGGTCACCCTGTCGCCAGCGCAGAGCTGGCGGCCCCTGCGAAGCTCCACGTCCCCATTGACCTCGACCTCCCCCTGTTGCACCCGAAACTTCGCCTCGCCACCTGTGGCCACGAGCCCTTGCCATTTGAGGAATTGATCCAGGCGCATGGGTTCAGCTGCGGACGGGGACAGCGAAACAGCGCTGATAAGGTCTGCCGATGCTCGCACCCTCCCCGGCCGGCTTCCGTGGTCTGTTGCCGCTGCTGAAGCCCCATCGCCGCCGGCTCTGGGCCGGAGGGGTCTGCATGCTGGTGTTTGTGGCCTGCTGGCCCTTGCTGGCCTGGCTGGCCGGTCAGCTGATCCCGGCGATCGGTGCCGGCGATTTTCCCACCGTGTTGCGGGTGATCCTGCAGGCCCTGGCGGTGTTTCTGCTCCAGAAACTGGCCCAGTTCGGCCAGGACACCCTGCTGGCCTCCCCGGCCCTGCAGGTCAGCCAGGCCCTGCGCAGCCAGTTGTTCGCCCGCCTGCAGAAGCTGGAATTCGGCGCACTCGAGAAGCTCTCGGCCGGGGATCTCACCTATCGCCTCACCGAAGATGCCGACCGGGTGGGTGAGGTGATCTACAAAACCATCCAGGACAGCACTCCAAGCCTGCTGCAGCTGGTGGTGGTCTTCGGCTACATGGTGTTTCTGGATTGGAAGTTGTCGATGGCCACCTTGCTGCTGGCCCCGCTGGTGGCGGTCTTGGTGAGTGCCTTCGGTGCCCGGGTGATGGCGGCTGCCGAACGCAGTCAGAAACAGGTGAGTGAACTGGCGGGGCTGCTGGGCGAAGCAATCAGCGGTCTGCCGCTGGTGCGGGCCTACGCCGCTGAACCCTGGTTGCAGCAGCGCTTCGAGCAGGAAATCGACCTGCACCGCCGTGCTCGCTACCGCACACTCAAGTTGCTGGCCCTGCAGCATCCGGTGGTGGGCTTCATCGAAGCGGCCGGCATTCTCTCGGTGCTGCTGATCGGCGCGTCGCGGATCCAGGCCGGAGGCCTCGACAGCCAGGGGTTCAGCAGTTATGTGGCCGCCCTGCTGATGCTGATCGATCCGATCTCCCATCTCACCACCAACTACAACGAGTTTCAGCAGGGCCAGGCCTCGCTGCGGCGCTTACGGGCGATTGAAGCGGAAGCCGTGGAAACTCCCGATCTGATCGGTGCCATGCCGCTGGGGGCGGTGCGAGGGGAGCTGCGCCTGGATGGGGTCTGGTTCGGTTACGACCCGACCAAACCGGTACTGCGCAACCTCCAGCTCACCGCAGCCCCTGGCCAGCTTGTCGCCTTGGTGGGCCCTTCGGGAGCCGGAAAGAGCACCCTCTTTTCCCTGCTGCTGCGCTTCAACACCGCCCAGCGCGGCCGGGTGCTGCTCGATGGCCAGGATCTGGCCGGCCTGCGCGCCGCCGACCTGCGCGGCGCCATCGCCCTGGTGCCCCAGCAGAGCTCCGTTTTCTCCGGAACGGTGGAAGAGGCGATCCGCTTCGGACGTCCAGCCAGCAGCGAGCAGGTGCGCCAGGCAGCACGGCTGGCCAATGCCACTGACTTCATCGAAGCCCTGCCGGGCGGCTACGCGGCCCGGATCGAGGAGCGGGGCAGCAATTTCTCCGGCGGTCAGCTGCAACGGCTGGCGATTGCCCGGGCCGTGCTCGGCAACCCGGCGGTGCTGCTGCTCGATGAGGCCACCAGCGCCCTCGATGCTGAATCCGAAGAGGCGGTGCAACAGGGCCTGCAGCAAGCGATGGCTGGTCGCACCGTGCTGGTGATTGCCCATCGCCTCGCCACCGTGCAGGGAGCCGACCAGATCCTGGTGCTCGAGGCCGGTGGCATCGTTGAGCAGGGCAGCCACGACCAGTTGATGGCCCGCGACGGCCGGTACCGCGAACTCTGCAATCGACAGCTGATCCGGGTCGCGGCCTGAGGGCCAGGCGGGCCGTAACGTTCACTCACCTTGCCTGCCGCCGTCTTGACCAATCCCGCTTCCCTCCCGCCGGTGCTCACCTTCGAGGGCAAGCGCTACGACCTCAACGCCCTTCCAGACGATGTGAAGGAGCTGGTGCGTGGCATGCAGGTGGCCGATGCCCAGTTGCGTTTCCACGAAGACACCCTCAAGGTGCTGGCCGTTGGGCGACAGTCGATGGCGTTCCAGCTCAACGAGCGCCTCAAGGGCATCACGGCGCTTCCCGAAGGCGGCTGAATGGCGGACTCAGCCGCCTTCGGGATTCAAGCCACTGGGATCAAAGGGCCGTGAGCTCTTCGAAACGGAAGGTCTGACGGCTGGCCGGCTGGCTCTCACCATCGGCGCCGCTGAAGGCCTCGGTGGCGATCACCCGTTCGCTCAGCACCCAGGGGCCCTGGCCGCCGAGTGGCACGAAGGTGTCGGTGAAGGTGCTCTTGCCACCTTTGGCCGCGCCGCTGGCGGGGTCGCTGTAGAGGCTGGTGTAGCTGCGGCTCAGGTAGCCGGCCCCGGTGTCGGTGGTGCTGCCGGTGAAGATCGTCACCAGCGTGCCGTGGATGTGCCGGTGCACCATCGTCACCACGTCGTTGGCGATGCGGTAGCGGTCGCCGCTGTTCTTGCCGCCCACGATCACCTCAACGCCTACCTCGTTGGTGTCACCGGCTGTGAAGGTGTTGGCGCCGTGGGTCTGCTCGAAGCTGCGGCGCACCCGGTGGATGCAGACCTCCCAGAGTTGGGAGCCCACCGCTTTGCTGATGCTCTCGTCGTCGATGCCCTCCACGTTGGCCTTGAGGTCGGCGCCCACCGTGAAACGGCCTTCGGCGCGCTGACCGTCCTGCTCCCAGACGCAACGGCCGCTGTAGCCGCCAAAGCCGGGTTCCCAGGTGTAGCGGTTCTGGTAGGCAGCCTGGAACAGCTCGCGCAGATCGGTACCTGGGGCGGTGCTGGCGGGGGCGGAGAGGGTCAAAGCAGTCGAATCAGGGAGGGCTTCGATCTTAGGGAGCCTGGATGCTTGCCCTGCGTTTTCCCAGTCCCAGCCCGGGGTGGATGTCCTGCAGCGCCGAGAGGGTGAGCTCCTCGCTCTGCAGGGTGGCAATCGCTTCGACGGCCGCCCGTGCCCCGGCCAGGGTGGTCACCGTCGGCACGGCGTAGTCGAGGGCGGCGCGGCGCAGGTATCCGTCGTCGAAGGCCGCCTGCCGCCCGATCGGGGTGTTGATGATCAGCTGGATGCGGGCCGAGCGGATCGCATCTTCAATGTTCGGCCGCCCCTCATGAACCTTGAGGATGGGCTCCACCTCCAGCCCGGCCTCCTGCAGGGCGAGGGCGGTGCCGCTGGTGGCGATCAGGGCGAAACCCAGCTCAGCGAGGCGCCGGGCTACCGGCAGCAGCGAAGGTTTGTCGCGGTCGTGGGTGGAGAGAAACACCGTGCCAGCGGTGGGCAGCCCATCGCCGGCGGCGATCTCAGCCTTGGCGTAGGCCATGCCGAAGCCGGCGGCACTGCCCATCACCTCGCCGGTGGAGCGCATCTCGGGGCCCAGCAGGGTGTCAGCGCCGGGGAAGCGCTTGAACGGCAGCACCGCCTCCTTGACGTTCTGCAGTGGCGGTATGGGCTCCTCGGTGAGCCCCAGCTCAGCCAGGCTGTGGCCGGCCATCAGCAAGCTGGCGATCTTGGCCAGTGGCACACCTGTGGCCTTGGCCACGAAGGGCACCGTGCGTGAGGCGCGGGGATTCGCCTCGATGATGAACACCTGCTCGCGCCCCTCGGCATCGATCTGGACAGCAAACTGCAGATTGATCAGGCCGGTCACCTGGAGGGCGAGGGCCAGATCCCTGGACCACTGCCGGATCGTGGCCAGCGCTCCGGTGCCGAGCGACACCGCCGGCAGGCAACAGGCGGAATCGCCGGAATGGATGCCGGCCGGCTCGATGTGTTCCATCAGCCCGCCGATCACCACCCGGCCTTCCCGGTCGGCAAGGGCGTCGACATCCACCTCGATCGCGTTCTGCAGGTATTGGTCGATCAGCACCGGATGGTCGGGCTCCACCGCCACGGCCTCCACCATGTAGCGGTTGAGTTCGGCCTCATCGAAGACCACTTCCATGGCGCGGCCGCCCAGCACATAGCTGGGACGCACGACAACGGGGTAGCCGACAGCCGCCGCCACCGCTCTGGCTTCGTCAGCGGTTCTGGCCAGGCCATTGCGGGGCTGGCGGATCTCCAGTCGGCGCAGGATCGCTTCGAACTGCTCGCGGTCTTCGGCCTGGTCGATCGATTCCGGTGAGGTGCCCCACAGCCTGGTGCCGGTGGCCTGCCCCTCCGGCGTGGCCAGCCATCGCAGCAGGGGCAGGGCGAGCTTGAGCGGTGTCTGGCCGCCGAACTGGACGATCACCCCTTCAGGTCGCTCGGCCTCGATCACATTGAGCACGTCCTCAAGGGTGAGGGGCTCGAAGTAGAGGCGGTCGCTGGTGTCGTAGTCGGTGGAGACGGTTTCCGGGTTGCTGTTCACCATCACCGTGGCGAAGCCGTCGCCACGCAGGGCAAACGAGGCGTGGCAGCAGCAGTAGTCGAACTCGATTCCCTGGCCGATGCGGTTGGGACCGCCGCCGAGGATCATCACTTTGCGGCGTTTCTCCTGACGCACTTCGTCTTCCGCTGGCAGCCGCTCGATCTGACCTGCGCCCGTCAGCCGCTCGAGGGGCCGCTCATAGGTGGAGTAGTGATACGGGGTGCTGGATTCGAACTCGGCGGCGCAGGTGTCCACCGTCTTGAACACGGCATTCACCCCGAGGGCCTGGCGGCGCCGCCGCACGCTCAGCTCGTCACTGCTGGTGGCCCAGGCGATCTGGCGATCGGAGAAGCCCAGTTGCTTCAGCTCCAGCAGCTCCGCTGCCACGAGCTGCTGCAGAGACCGTCCGCGCAGCAGGCGGTTTTCGGCCTCAAACAGACGCCTGAGCTTGGCCAGAAACCAGGGATCAATGGCGCTCAGCCGGTGGATTTCGCTGTCGCTGCGTCCGGCCACCATCGCGGCGCGCACCGCGAAAATGCGATCAGGAGAAGGGGTGCGCAGCACTCGCTGCAGGTCGCTGGGCTCCAGGGGCTCATCGGGCCGGTCGCAGCCCCAGCCGGCATGGCCGGTTTCGAGCGAGCGCACCGCTTTCTGGAACGATTCCTCGAAGCAGCGGCCGATGGCCATCGCCTCCCCCACCGACTTCATCGAGGTGCTGAGCACCGCCGGGGACCCGCGGAACTTCTCGAAGGCGAAACGCGGAATCTTGGTGACCACATAATCGATCGTGGGCTCGAAACAGGCCGGCGTGGCGCCGGTGATGTCGTTGAGGATTTCGTCGAGGGTGTAGCCCACGGCCAGGCGAGCGGCGATCTTGGCGATCGGGAAGCCGGTGGCCTTGGAAGCCAGCGCCGAGGAGCGGCTCACCCGCGGGTTCATCTCGATCACCACCACGTCGCCATTGGCGGGGTTGATCGCGAACTGGATGTTGCTGCCGCCGGTTTCCACGCCGATCTCGCGGATGATCGCGATCGACTGGTCGCGCAGCCGCTGGTATTCGCGGTCGGTGAGGGTCTGGGCCGGCGCCACGGTGATCGAATCGCCCGTGTGCACCCCCATCGGATCGAGGTTTTCGATGCTGCAGATGATCACCACGTTGTCGGCGAGATCACGCATCACCTCCAGCTCGAACTCCTTCCAGCCGATCAGCGAGCGCTCGATCAGGATCTGGCTCACCGGGCTGGCTTCTAAGCCGCTTTTGCAGAAGGCCTGGAATTCTTCGGGGTTGTAGGCGATGCCGCCACCGGAGCCGCCGAGGGTGAAGGCCGGCCGGATGATGCGGGGGTAGGTGCCGATCTCATCGCCCACGCGCTCGGCCTCCTCCAGAGAGGAGGCGATGCCGGACGGACACACCGCCACGCCGATGCGCTCCATGGCTTCTTTGAACAGGCGCCGGTCTTCCGCCTTCTGGATCGCTTGCAGGTTGGCGCCGATGAGCTCGACACCGAAGCGCTCGAGCGTGCCGTCCTCAGCCAGGGCCACCGCCAGGTTGAGAGCGGTCTGGCCGCCCATGGTGGGCAGCAGGGCATCGGGACGCTCCAGTTCGATCACCTGCCGCACCACGTCGGGGGTGAGCGGCTCGATGTACGTGCGATCCGCCATCTCTGGATCGGTCATGATCGAAGCCGGGTTGGAATTCACCAACACCACCTCGAAGCCTTCGTCGCGCAGCGCCTTGCAGGCCTGGGTGCCGGAATAATCGAATTCGCAGGCCTGGCCGATCACGATCGGCCCTGAACCCAGCAGCAGGATGCGACGCAGATCCGACCGTCGGGGCATGGGATGGGTGAGGGGCCAAACGGGCTTAGCCTCTCACGCACCCCGGTGCATGTGCTGCCCTTCGCCGGCGGCAGGCCTCGCTAACATTCAGAATCGAAACGACGTCCGCCGATTTCATGAGCGAACTCCAGCGCCTGAAGGGGCTCCTCCCTCCGGAGATGCAGAGCTGGGTGTTTGTGGAAGCCGCCGCCTCTGCCGATCCTGCCTTGATCTCGATTGAAGAAATCGGTCGCGATGAGGTGGAGATCCAGGTGGACCTCGATCAGTGGGATCAGCTGGCCCTCGACCATCGCAACCTGCTCTTCTGGCATGAGGTGGGCCGGGTGCAGAACGATGCGGTGCCGCGGGATGGCTGGGAGATGGCGGCCCTGGCGATCGGCCTGGGCGGGGCGATCGGGGAGCTCTGGGTGCAGGACGGCCTCTTGCTGATGATGGCGATGGGCCTCTCGGGCTTCGCCGGTTACCGGCTCTATCTCAAGAACAACTCCGAGAAGCGCCTGCAGGACGCGATCGCGGCCGACGAACGGGCCATCGCCCTGGCGACCCGCTTCGGCTACAGCCTGCCCAACGCCTACAAGAGCCTGGGTGGGGCGCTCAAGGAACGGGTCGAGCAGACCCGCAAGAAGCGCAAACGCTCCTTCTACGAAGACCGCCTTGAGGCCCTGCGCAAAAGCGCCGAGAGGGCCAGGGCCGAGATGGCCCAGCAACAGGGAAGCCGCCAGTCCGTCACCAGTGAGAACGTCTATGGATAGTGAGCAACTCGCCCAGCTGGCTGCCGAGGCCTGCGACGACCGCAAGGGGGTGGACATCCGCCTGATCCGGGTCGATGAGGTGTCGTCGCTGGCCGATTGGTTCGTGATCTGCTCCGGGCTCTCCGATGTGCAGGTGCGGGCGATTGCCCGCTCGGTCGAAGACCGTCTGGAGCTCGAAGCCGCCCGCCTGCCACGCGGCAAGGAGGGTCAACGGGAAGGCCACTGGGTTCTGCTCGACTACGGCGAGTTGATCGTCCATGTGCTCACCGCCCGCGACCGCGAGTACTACGACCTCGAAGCGTTCTGGGGACACGGCGAACAGGTGCCGTTCTTAAGCTCAAATTCCTTCCCGACTGACGAGATTTCCCCGTTGCGCTCCCATGGATCAGGCCTGCCCGTCCCCACCTTGTCCGGTGCCGACGAACCAGCGGCCCCTTGAGGAATACCGCCAACTCTGTGCGTCGTGGTTCTTCACCTGGCCGGCTGTCAAGGCTTCTGGCCTGATCCGCCCCCTGGCCTGGTGTTGGCTGATCAGCCTGCCGCTTTGTCTATTGATTGCCAGTGGCAGCTGGCCCCTCCGTCACAACCTTCCCCGGCTCGTTTTGGTGGCCGCCGTCTTCGCCGTGCTGCCGGCCGTGTTTCTGTTGCTGCGTCAATGGCTGGGTTGGAGCTACGTGCACAGGCGCCTGCGTTCCGAGCGGGTTGAGTACGAAGAATCGGGTTGGTATGACGGCCAGGTGTGGGAGAAACCCCTGGCCTGGCGTCAGCAGGATCTGCTGGTGGCCCTCCATGAGGTGCGCCCTGTGCTGGCCAGGCTGGAGCTGGGGCTGGGGATGGCGGCCGGGCTGATTCTGCTGGGGACCGGGCTCTGCCAGGCTCTTTGAAAAAGCACTGACGATGTGGCGATGACCCTGCCCTCCAGCTTCAGCTCACCTCAACGCCCTGGGGTTCCCCCCCTGGAGGTGCTGCTGCTCAGGAACGGCATTCCCGAGTCGGTGCATCGGGTGCATGCGGTGGTCTGCGACCAGCGCGGGCGAGTGTTGATGCGGGCGGGCGACCCCCAGCAGCTCAGCTTCGTGCGCTCGGCCCTCAAGCCCTTCCAGGCCCAGATGTTCGTCAGTAGTGGGGCCGCCGACCAGACCGGCAGCGGTGATCGGGGCCTGGCAATCGCCTGCTCCTCCCATGCGGGCACCCCCACCCAGGCTCGGGAAGCCTTCAAGATTCTCTGGAGCGCCGACCTTGAGGCTGAACGGCTGCAATGCCCGCCGCCCCGGCCGGGTGCCAGCGCCCTGGAGCACAACTGCTCGGGGAAGCATGCCGCCTTTCTCGCCACTTGCCGGCGGATGAACTGGGCGCTGGAGTCCTACCTGCAGACCGACCACCCCCTTCAGCAGCAGCTGCTCAAGGGGGTGGGTGAGTTGCTGGGCCTGCCCGGGGCGGAGCTGGTCGCCGCTCGTGACGACTGTGGCGCCCCCACCCTGCAGATGCAGCTCGCCCAGATGGCGCTGCTGTTCGCCCACTTGGGAGCCTCCGACCAGCCTGAGCTTGAGCGGCTGAGCCGGGCGATGCTGGCCCACCCTGAGCTTGTGGCCGGGGAGGGCCGCTTCGACACCGAGCTGATGCGCCGCAGCCACGGCCTCGTCGTCAGCAAGGGCGGTGCCGAGGGGATTCAGTGTCTGGCACGGATGGGCGAGGGCCTGGGCCTGGCGATCAAGGTGGAAGACGGCGCCAGCCGGGCCAAGCAGGCCGTGGCACTCCATCTGCTCAAGCAACTCGACTGGCTCACCCCGCTCGCACTCGAAGAACTCGGTCAGCTGTTCCTCTCGCCTGGCCTGGGTCTGGAGCTGGCGGTGAAAGGGGAGCTGCGCTTCGACTGATAAGATTCCTGAGCGGCGCGGGGTAGAGCAGTCTGGTAGCTCGACGGGCTCATAACCCGAAGGTCAGGAGTTCAAATCTCCTCCCCGCCACCACTTCAAACCCCCAGAT
>JABMPN010000080.1 GCA_013203655.1 Cyanobacteria bacterium bin.51 | reverse complement strand
GGCCCTGGCCGATCCGCGCTGGCTGTGGTTCCGGCTGCCGGAGGCGGAGCTGGAGCACCGGCTGCTGCTGCTGCATCAAGCCCAGGTGATCAGCTACTACCGCGCCGGATCGGTGGTTGACCTGAAACTGCCGGCCAGCAGCGCTGAGGCCCTGGTGCAGGAGGTGTGGACATGAGCCAGAAGGAATGGCAGCGCTGCCTGCAGCAGCAGCTCGAACCGGTGCTCACGGCGGCCGTCTCAGGCGTGGGCTTGAGCACCTACACCGACATGCCCTTCGGTATTTTCCTCTATCCCCCGGAAGACGAATGGGAGCTGCGCCAGGCGTTGCGGGATCTTGTGGTGCGGCTGGCGAACGCCGGCAAGACGGTGCAGCGCCTGTCGATGGCCCAGCTGCTGGAGCAGTCGATCGAGGCTGCCGGGCTGACGATCGAAGAGATCGCCCAGGGTGAAGCCGACATGGGTATCACCATGGTGCGCGACACCATTCGCGACGTGCTCAGCGGCAAGGCTGCCGGATCCACACCACTGGATGAGCTGGTGGCCGAAGCCGTGGATCGCTCCAAGCCCACCACCAGCCACATCGTCTTTTTGGAGCGAGTGGGTGCGTTGTTTGACCTGCTCCGGCCTTCAGCACTTCTGGACAACCTTTACCGCCCTTACGAGAGGCGGGAGAACAAGGAAGACCAGACACCAAAGGTCACTCATCCGCTGGTGCTTTTCTACCCGGGCCAGCGGGATGGCCCGGCGGGACTCCGCTTTATGGATGAAGCCGAAGCCGACCACAACTACCGCCCCAAACTGTTCGCCTGACCATGACGACCCAAACCATCCGCGAACTCTTCTCTGGCCGAATCGACCGCAAGATCGAGGAGGTGATCAAGGTCGATCAGGACGACGCGGTGATCGTGCGTCAGGAGATCGATGAGTACATCCTCACCGAATCGATCGAGCGCAACATGCTCAAGGTGCTGGAGGGTTACCGCCAGTCGGTGAACCAGCCCAGCGAGGCGATCGCGATCTGGGTGGCTGGCTTCTTCGGGGCGGGTAAGTCGAGCTTTGCCAAGTATGTGGGGCTGGCGATCAGCAACCGTGATCTCGGTGGCGAAAGCGCCGGTGATCTGCTAGCGCAACGGGCCAACAATCAAGCGATCAAGGCACTGCTGGGGGCGATCAAGGAGCAGATTCCCACCGAGGCGATCATCTTCGATGTGTCGGCGGATCGCAACGTCAACGCCAGCGAAGCGCTTACCAAGATCTTCTACCTCAAATTGCTTGATCACCTCGGCTACTCCAGCAGCCTTCAGGTGGCGGAACTGGAGATCGAGCTGGAAGAGCAGGGCCGCATGGCGGCCTTCCTTGCTGCCTTCGCTGAACTCTATCCAGGAGAGGACTGGGCCATCGCCAAGACGCGCAGGCTGCAGGCGATGCCCAGGGCCAGTGCGGTGATGCATGCCCTCGAACCCCAGACCTACGAGGAAAAGGACAGCTGGCTGAAAAACGCCCGCGATGAAACCGTGCCGATCACGCCCGCCAGCCTGGCCGAGCGCACGATCGAACTGCTTGGGCGCAAGCACCCCGGCAAGCAGCTGATGTTTGTTGTGGATGAGGTGGGCCAATACGTGGCCCGCGACATCCAGAAGATGCTCGACCTGCAGGCGATCGTGCAGCAGTTCGGCATCAAGGGGCGGGGCAAGGTGTGGGTGATGGTCACCTCCCAGGAGAAGCTTTCCGATGTGGTGGGGTATCTCGATGACAACCGCACCGAGCTGGCCCGCCTGCAGGACCGCTTCCCCTACAAGCCAGTCCTGGAGCCCTCGGATATCGCCGAGGTCACCAGCCGGCGGGTACTGGGCAAGAGCGCCCAGGGCGAAGTGACCCTGACAGATCTGTTCCAGCAGCACCAGGGCCGCCTGGCCACCTGCACCAAGCTCGACACCAAGATCCGGCTGCCTGAGCTCACCAGCAAGGCGTTCGCCGACCTCTACCCCCTGCTGCCGTATCAGATCGAGCTGATCATTCAGGTGGTGTCGGGCCTGCGCCTCTCCGGCGGCGCCAGCAAGCAGTTCGGTGGTGCCAACCGGGCCATCATCAAGTTGGCCCAGGAGCTGCTGACCAATCCCCAGAGCGGCCTGGCCGATCAGCCCGTGGGGGCGCTGGTGACCCTTGATCGCGTCTACGACCTGCAGAGCAACAACATCGACTCGCAGTACCGCGGCAAGATCAGCGACATCGCCACCAAAGCCAGCCATCCGCTGGCGGTGCCGGTGGCCAAGGCGATCTGTCTGCTGCAGTTCGTTGATCAGGTGCCGGTGACCGAGCGCAATATCGCTGTGGTACTGCACCCGCGGGTGGATGGCGACTCGCTGGAGTCGGAAGTGAAGGAAGCCTGCCGGCACCTGGAGGAGCGGAATCTGATCCGCAGGGCCGACGGTCAGTACCGCATCCCCAAGCCGGAAGAGGAAGACTGGGAGCAGGTGCGCAGCCAGCAGACTGCCTCAGCCCAGGATCGCCACAACCTGCTGCAGGAAGCGTTGCGACAGAGCTGGGACCCCGTGCCCAGCGCCAGCCTGGGCAACGGTGTGAAAACCTTCAAGGCCGCCCTCCACTTCCGCGGCACTGAGGTGGTGAAAGGCGATGTGCCCGTGAAGGTGGAACGAGTGGATGGCAGTGAAAACTTCGATGATCGCGTTGAGCAGCTGCGGCAGCTGAGTCAGCAGGAGAGCAATACCTTCCTCTGGGCGATGAGGCCCAGCCCAGAGCTGGATCGCGCCCTCGGTGAGTGGTTTCGCTCCCAGAAGGTGATCGACCTCAAGGGCCGGGATGCCAGCGGCAAAGGGCAGGTTCAGCTGGTGAGCGAGGAACGGCGCAAGCTGGAGGGGTTCAAGCAGGAGACCAGCCGGCTGGTGGATCAGGCCCTGATCCAGGGGTCGATCGTTCTCAATGGCGGCCCTTGCCCGATCGGCGCCAATCCAGGCAGGGCGGTGCAGGCCATCCGCGAGGCCCTTGGCGAGGGCCTGAGCGAGATCTACCACCGCTTTGGAGAAGCGGCGGTGAGCCCCAGCAGCGATGAGCTCAGCAAGCTGCTCAGCGCCGACAACCTCAAGGGCCTCACCGGTTCCATCGAAACCCTCCGGGTTTGCAAGGAGGAAGCCGGTCAGTGGGTGATCGATACCAACAACCCGGCACTGCAGGCGGTGCTGAACCACATCAAGGTGAAAGGCGGCCAGAGCGGCAAGCAGCTGGCGGATCACTTCGCCGATGCGCCCTACGGCTGGACGCTCGATGCCGTGAAGTTCCTGGTGGCGGCCCTGCAGGTGGGCAGCCGTCTCAAGGCGACCCACAACGCCCAGAGCTATGTGGGCACGGGCAATCCACAGGTGAGACCCCTGTTCACCAACAACAGCACCTTCCGCGCTGCGGCCTTTGCGGTGCATGAGGCCAGCCTCAGCCCCCAGGCTGTGATCGAAGCCTGCCAGTTGTTCCAGCAGTTCGCCGGCAAAACCGTGGCTGGCATCGCGCCAGGCCCGCTGGCCAAGGAAATTCGAGCCACCGCTGTTGTGGTGAGTGCCGACCTCAATGCAGCCAGCAAGGCGATGGTGCCGCTGGACCTGCCGGGCCGCGAGGGCCTGGACCAGGCCTGCGAGCAGGTGTCCACCTGGCAGGGCAGCGACGACGAAGAGGTGGTGAAGGACTTCCGCAACAGTGCCGAGGCGGTGAAAGAGCAGTGGCAACGGGCCAAGGCGATAAAAGAGGTACTGGACTCGCGCAGCGAAGACCTCCGCCGAGCGAGGGCCGCCCTGGGGGATCGGCTGTGGGGCCAGCTGCAGCAGGAACATGACCTACCTGAGGAGCTGGCACAGGCCGAGCATGAGCTGCGCGACCTGATGAACACGCTGAGCTTCTACGACAGGCTGCCCGACATCGATCAGCTGGCCAAAAAGCTGGAAGACGCCTACGCCCAGCGCCAGAAGGAAGCCCAGGAGGCCCTCGCGGCACAGGTGCAGCAACGGATCACCGAACTGGAACAGGCCCCGGGCTTTGCGGATCTGGACGGCGAGCGACAGGAGCAACTCAAGGCACCGCTGCTGCAGAGGGCCAGCGCAGCCGATGGGCTCGACCTGGTGCGGCTGCGGGATCAGCCCGCCATGCTCGAAGGACTCCTGCGTCAACAGGAGCAGATCGCTCAGAAATGGGTGTACCCCCCTCAGGAGGTGAGCACCGTGAACGTGCGGGAGCTCTGCCGCGAACCCTTCGATGCCGAAGGAATGGATGAGGTGCTGGCTCGCATCCGCCAACGCTGCGAAGAGGAGCTCGGCAACGACCGCAAGGTGCTGCTGCAGTGAGGAGGCTCTGATCTGTGGACAAGGAACAACGCAACCGTTTACAGAAGGCCACCCAGGAGGCGAGGCGCCTGCTGGAGGAGGAATTCCGCAGCCAGCTGCTGCAGACCTACGACATTGATGTGGATCGAGTGCGCTGGGCGGAGGAACCCGGTGCCCACCTGCAGGCCGAGCAGCGCTTGATTCGCGAGAAGCTCCTGGCCTGGATCGAGCACAAGGAAGGGCAGATCCACGACCGCAAGGAAGCCCTGTTCCTGGCCATGCGGGAGATGGCCTTCACGGTGTTGAACCGCTTCGTGGCACTCAAGCTGATGGAGGCCCGCGAGCTGGTGCGGCCCTGCGTGAGCGGCGGGCTGGAGAGCGCTGGTTTTCAGGAGTTCACAGCCGTGGCCGAGGGGCTGCTGGCCGATCAGGAGGGCAGCTACCGCCTCTATCTGGAAACGATCTTTGAGGATGTGAGCCGCGATGTCAGAGTGTTGTTCGATCCCCGCGATGTGGCGGCTGCACTGTGGCCGCGGCGAACGGCGTTGCTGGATCTGCTGAGCATCCTGAACCGCCCAGAGCTGGCTGAACTCTGGGGCGTGGATGAAAGCATCGGCTGGGTGTATCAGTACTTCAACAGCAAGGAAGAGCGGCAGGAGATGCGCAAGTCAGCAGCGCCGCGCAACAGCCGCGAACTCGCCGTGCGCAACCAGTTCTTCACACCGCGCTATGTGGTGGAGTTCCTCACCGATAACACCCTCGGCCGGATCTGGTATGAGATGAACAAGGGCGAAACCCGCCTGGCCGAGCAGTGCCGCTATCTCGTGCGCCGCCCCACCGAGATCTTCCTCGCCGAGGGCGAAACCCTGCCGGAGACGCCAGAGCAGGAAGGCCTCAGCCAGGAGGAACTCCTCCAGCAGTCCGTCCCCATCCCGCACCGCCCGATCAAGGACCCCCGCGAGATCCGCCTTCTGGATCCCGCCTGCGGGTCCATGCACTTTGGTCTCTACGCCTTCGACCTGTTCGAGACGATCTACGAGGAAGCGTGGGACCAGGGCTCCTGCCCGGCTCTACAGGAGGACTACGCGTCGAAGGAAGAGTTCCTCAAAGACGTGCCGCGCCTCATCGTCGAGCACAACATCCACGGGATTGACATCGACCCCCGAGCCGTTCAGATCGCCGGGCTCACCCTCTGGCTACGCGCCCAGAAGGCCTGGCAGAGCCGCGGAGTGAACCCCGCCGATCGCCCCCGCATCGTTCGATCGAACGTGGTGTGCGCCGAGCCCATGCCCGGCAGCCCCGAGATGCTGGAGGAGTTTGTGGCCACCCTCGACTCACCCTTGCTTGGCGAGCTGGTGAAGACGGTCTTCGAGAAAATGCAGCTGGCTGGGGAGGCAGGCTCGTTGCTCAAGATCGAGGAGGACATCCGCAGTGCCATCGATGCGGCGCGGGCGGAATGGCTCAAGAGCCAATACAACCTCTTTACCCGGGAAGAGGGATCACAGGATGAATTCTTCGAGACGGCTGAGCATCAGATCATCGATGCGCTGCGCGCCTATGCAGAGATGACCGACGCCGCTTCCTACGAGCGTCGCCTGTTTACAGACGATGCCGCCCGTGGCTTTGCCTTCATCGAACTCTGCCGCAAGCGGTACGACACAGTCGTGATGAATCCGCCATTTGGAGAAGCCTCGCGTGGTTTTGGCTTGCCTTTAAAACACTTACATCCAACAAGTCAAGGTAATTTGTATCCGGCGTTTATTCTTTCAGGCCGTGATTTCACAATCCCAAGTGGCCTAGTCGGGGCCATCACTGCGGACACCTATGCCGTACTGTCTTCGTTCTCTGCCTTTAGGCGGGATCTCCTAGCTTCAGAAAAGTCGTTTCATTTCGCAGTAGATCTAGGCTGGGACGTTCTGGATTCAGCGCAAGTGAGCACAATGGCCTGTGTATTTGGGCCCGCGTTAATCGACAGGGGCGTCGTATTCGTTGACCTAACAGAAGCTGACACTTGCAATAAGGAGAGTGAGCTGTCTGCGGCGCTGGATTCGTTGAATAGAGGTCGCTTGTTGAGAGCCTTCTTGCCAACCCGAAAAGAACTCTTTAGCCTTCCTGATTACATGCTTTCGTATAAACTGGCGCCAAGTGTATTACGAGCATATCGCGAGGGCACAGTATGTGGCGGGCGGTTATTCGAGGCATTTACAGGTGTTAGCCCATCGGGATCGGAGCGGTATTTGAGGACCTGGTGGGAAGTTCCGGCTTATTCGCTTCGGGACACCTGGCTCCCTTTAGCTCACGGGGGGGGTATTCACCATACTATAGGCCCATACACATGGTCATTCTCTGGGCAGACAATGGCTATCAAGTTAAACAAGAGATCCTAATTCGATATCCATATCTGAATGGGAACTATGGAATGAAAATCAGGAGTGAAGATCACTATTTCCTGCCTGGCGCGACATATGGAAAGCGAACGGATGCTTTGAACGTCGCCATCCTGCCTAAAGGCTGTTTATTCAGCCACGAAGGGCAGGCGGTGTTTGCGACAAGCGGCGAAGAGATCTGGACAACACTGGCATATTTAAACAGCTGCGCCATAAGGGAGATTGCTAATCAAATCTGTGCTAGCCATAAAGTAGCTGGATATGTGAATAAACTACCAGTATCGGAAGGGTTTCTTGCAGTAGCTCAAAGTGAAAAACAAGGGATTCGAGGGATCGTCCGCATTCTACAGACTTACTCCAGGCAAGAGGAAGATGCTCGCGAGTTTTTGGGGCCTGCACTGCCGCGGTTCGATAAAGATAGCTTTGTTGCGTCATTAAAATGTGAAATCATGGCCAACTGTGCTAACGAGGTAACTTTGATGAGTTGCATTAATAGGCTGCATGCCAGCAGCAAGGCTTTCCTGCTCTTGCAGCGACCCACTGATATTGCGAATGATTTCAAGCCCTCTCTCAATCTTGTTCCCGAGAGAGTGATTTCCGCCCTTTCTGGATCTGATCGTAGCAGCTTTCTAATCGAGCGATTAATCAAGGCATTAGGAGTCAATGCTGAAGAGGCTCTTGGAATTCTTCGTTCTCTCTCCGATGTGGAGAACCCGGTAATACGTAGATCTTTAGGCTCGGTGATCGCTTGGTTATTAGGTGCATCTTATGGCCGCTGGGACATCCGCTACGCCACGGGCGAGCGCCAGTCACCTGAGTTGCCCGATCCCTTTGACCCGCTGCCCATCTGCCCGCCCGGCATGCTCCAGAACTCTGAGGGCCTGCCCGCTGAGCCGAAGGACGTGCCCTCCGATTACCCACTCCGCATTTCCTGGCCGGGCATCCTGGTGGACGACGAGAACCACCCCGAGGACATCGTCGCTCGTGTCCGCGAAGCCATCGCGGTGATCTGGAAGGGCCGCGCCGAAGCGATCGAGCAGGAAGCATGTGGCATCCTCGGCGTACAGACCCTGCGCGATTACTTCCGCCGCCCCAGCGACTTCTTCGCAGACCACCTCAAGCGCTACACCAAGAGCCGCCGCCAAGCCCCCATCTACTGGCAGCTGTCCTCCGGCAACGGCAGCTACTCCGTCTGGCTCTACTACCACCGCTTCACCGCCGACACCCTCTACCAGGTTCTCGACAAGTTCATACAGCCGCGCATTCAGGAGGCCGAGCGCGAGCAGTTTTCTCTCGAATCCCAGGGGGTCCTCTCCGGGGTTGCAGCTACTCGGCTTCAGGAGACGCAGGCACTCCTTCAGGATCTGCGCCTCCTCAAGAAGGAGCTGGATCTTGTTGCCGCCCTCTGGAACCCCAACCTCAATGACGGGGTGATCATCAACCACGCCCTGCTCTGGCGCATCACCCCCTACAGCCCCTGGCAGAAGAAATGCAAGGAGTGTTGGGACAAGTTGGTCAATGGCGACTACGACTGGGCCCACCTCGCCTTCCACCTCTGGCCCGAGCGGGTCATCAGGAAGTGCACCACCGATCGCAGCCTTGCCATCGCCCACGGGCTGGAGGAGTGCCTATGGCAGGAAACCCAGAGCGGGAACTGGCTGCCGAAGCAGATCTCCGAAACTGATCTGCATGCACTGATCACCGAGCACACCAAGCCTTCAGTGCAGAGTGCCCTGGAGCAGTTCCTAGCCGCTCCACCCCCTGTCGCGGCAGCTCGTACACGAGCCGCACGATCCACATCCACCGGCACAACCCGTCGGTCCCGCGGAACAGCCACACCAGTGGATGCGGAAGCCTCCCGCCAGACCCTGTTCATTCTCAATGCCGCCCCAGCCGAAGGCCTCAGCAGGAATGACATCGCTGATCTTCTCGGTGTGGAGGCCAGTTCCCTCACGGCTGTGATCAAACAACTCAAGGAGACAGGCCAGATCGAACAGCTGGGAGCAGCCCGTGGGGCCAAGTACCGGCTCACCGAGCAGGGGCGTTCGGTTGTGGAGAGCCAGGCAGGAGAAGACCCAGAGGCGTGATGACCAGCTCGCCCTTCACTTTTGACGTGACACCTTTCCTGACGCAGGACGAGGGTCAGCACTTTGATCGCAAGTCGCTATTCCACGGTCCCCCGGATGCCAAGAAACCGCGCGACCGCAAAGAGGTGCGCGATCAAGTGGCGCGTTGGGTGGCGGGCTTTGCCAATGCCGAAGGCGGGGTACTCATCCTCGGCATCGAAGACGACTACACCATCAGTGGCCATCAACTGCCGGCAACTGCGCTTCAGACACTGCTCTCCGTGCCCCATGCCCGCTGTGAGCCACCGCTCCCACCGGGATTCGTGGTTTCGCACGATGGCCACGACCTCGTGGTGTTCGACGTACCGAGTACCGATGGCCCGGTCAAGGTGACAGGCGATGGCTTTCCGCTGCGCATGGGGGATCAGACCGTGGACAGCAGCGAAAGCAAGATCCAGGCCCTGAAGCTTCAGGGCCTGGTGGAAAGCCACGAAAGCCGCCCTTCCGCCCTGAGGCTCGCGGAGCTCAACCTCGAGCTGCTGGCACAGGCGCGCCGGGGCGCCGGCCTGGAATCCCTCAGCGATGTCGACTATCTGCTCAAGCGCAAGCTGGCCGATCGCCGTGGATCAGAGCTGGTGCTCCGGCAGGCCGCTGAGCTGCTGTTTGCCCGCCTGGGGCCAGACCATCCCAACGCCGGTGTGCGGGTGTTCCGTGTGGTGGGTACGGAGCGACGCCTTGGCGCGACCCACAACGTCGAGGAGCGCCCCCGCATCGAGGGCAACCTGCCAGAGGTGTGGCGGGAGGCCGTCAGCGTGATCGGTGGCCTGATGCGTCAACCCTCCCGCCTGGTGGGCAACCGCTTTCAGGTCGTGAGCGAATACCCCCGCTTTTCCTGGCAGGAAGCCCTGCTCAATGCCATCGCCCACCGCGACTACAGCGTTCAGGGCAACTGCATCGAGGTGTGGCTCTTTGACGACCGAATGGAAGTCGTGAGCCCCGGCGGGCTGCTGCCTGAGCTCAACCTCCAGGAGTTGCTCAGCCGCAAGCGCGTGCACTGCAGCCGCAACCCGCGCCTGATGCGCACCTTGGTGGATCTGGGCCTCACCCGCGATCAGGGGGAAGGGATCCCGCGCATGTTTGCCGAGATGGAAGACGCCTTCCTGCCGGCACCTCGGATTGAGCCCACAGCAAGAAGCGTCTCGGTGGTGCTGGGCAACACCACCACCCTCACCGAAGCCGACCGGTCCTTTGTGGAGCGACTTGCCTCCGAAGAACTCACCCAGGAGGAATTCCGCGCCTTGCTCCAAGCCCACCGCCACACCCAGGTGGACAACGCCAGCCTCCGGCAGCTGATTGGCCTCGACACCCTCGGTGCCAGTCAGATCCTGCGTCGCCTAAGGGATCGGTCCCTACTGGAGCTTCACCCTGCCGGCTCGCAGAGTTACTACACGCTGGCCCGTGGAGTGCTTCCCACAGACGATGCCGATCGAGGGGAGACCCCTGTGAATCGAGGGGAGCTCAAGGCCGATCGAGGTGACCTCGAGGCGGATCGAGGGGAGCTGGCGGGCGACCGAGGGGACCTAGAGGCGGATCGAGGGGAGCTCCTCGATCCAGCAATGCAAGCAGCCATTGCAGCCCTTGGCACCCGGCCGCGCAAGGAAAAGCTGCGTGAGGTGATCGCCCTGCTCTGTGTTGACCACTGGCGAACCAGTGCCTGGCTGGCCGATCAGATCAACATCAAAGTAAGGAACCTCGCGGATCGGCATCTGGGTCCGATGGTCAAGTACGGCACCCTTGAGCGCCGCTTCCCAGACACGCCCAATCATCCAGAGCAGGCGTATCACGCCTGCCAGCTGCAGGGAAACCTACTGCTCAACTCAACTCAGAAGTTCCCTGTTCGAGGCCCGACGACGACCGCAAGCGAAGCAGGAGCGGAGAAACGATGACAACGGCAGCCCCCAACAAGCTTCACCAGCGCTTCAGCCAGGAGATTGGGAAGCAATTGCGCCAGCACCGGGTGCTGTTGGTCTTCGACCCAGGAGAGCAGCTGCGGCCATTCCTCGACGACGTCGCCACCACGCAGCCCAATGGTAATGAGCTGGGCACCCTCATCCTCAGTGAGCAGCAAGCCCACTGGACGTTGGCCGGCACCAGCCTCTACCAGCTGCGCAGCCAGCTCGAACCGCATGTGACGGCTGATCTGCCCGATCCCCTACTCGTCTATCTGCCGAAGCGCCAGGAGAGCGATTGCCGTGCCGTGCTGCTGGAGCTGATCCGCGCCGGTTCCGTCTTCGATATCCAGCTGGCCAATCGTGCCCGCGTCTACCTCCGTGAGGTGCTGGAGCCCGAGAAGGTGGAGCAGCTGCTCCAACGGCCCGACCTCACTTATCGAGACATCGCCCTGGCCCTGGAGCAGTCCGGAGGCGGTGGTTTCAGCCAGCTCAAGGCGCTGTTCCAGCAGGAGCTGGGTCGAGCCAGCTCGCCCGAGAACGCTGAGCTGGCTCGCTTCTGGCTGGCGACAGATGCGCTCGATGACGTCATCGCTGCCAAAGGCCTGGACAACGAGCTGCAAGATCTGCTCCATAGCCGTTGGGGCTTGGGCTTTCCGGAAGAGTCATCCCTGGCCGAGTGGCGTCAGCGGGCTCAGCGGGCCCTGCTGCTGCATGAATTCCTCCACGACTGGCATGGCGATGAGCTCACCGCCTTCGCCAGGCAGTCGCTGCCGGTGGGCAAGGCCGCCGAGGAAAACGCCCTCGCCGATGTGCAGGGCCTGCGCCGCAGTCACGCCGATGTCTATATCGCCATTGCCTCCCGCATCGAAGCCGAACTGGAACTGCCCGAGCTGATCAGCGGTGAGCGGCCCGGCGTGCTCGGCTCGATCGACACCTTCCCTTGCGAGGAGCAGTTCCTGCTGCGCAGCGTCGATGCCTTCATCGCCAAGGGCGAGGTCGCCAAGGCCAAGGAGCTGGTGGCGGCCCGAAACAACAGCTTCTGGCTGGTGGGCCAACCCACAGACGAACAACAGTCGAGGCGCCGGCTGCAGTGGGCCCTGGCCAGCACCGCCGCCTGCCTCGGCCTGGCGCTCGATCAGGCGCAGGCACAGCTGCCCAAGGCTGCAGCCCCTGTTGAAGCCTGGTTGGCCTATCAGGCGGAGGTTGCCCATCAGGTCGATGGCCTGCAGCGCCGCCTCGAGCAACAGGTGGCCGAACTCTCCGCCTCAGAGGTGGAAATCGCCCAGGGGCTGGAGCAGTTGCGGGGTCGCTATGAGGCCCTGCTGGAGCAACAGACCCAGCGCTTCACCGATGCCCTGCAGAACGCCGGCTGGTTGATTCCAGGCGCCTTCCCCCAGACGCGCACCTGGGCTGAGCGGGTGCAGCCCGGCGCCGGCAGAGCAGTGGTGTTCTGGGTGGATGCCCTGCGCTACGAGATGGGTGCCACCCTGCACGGGCGCTTCAGCGGCTGGAGCCGCGAGCAGCTCACCGACCTCAAGCTGGAGATCGCCCAGGCGGCCCTGCCCTCGATCACACCCGTCGGCATGGCGGCCCTGCTGCCGGGCGCGGAACGCAGCTTCGCGGTGGCCGAAGTCGATGGCAGGCCCTGCTCCGTGGTCGATGGGGTGCCGGTGGGCTGGAGCGAGGGCAAGGCCAAACGCCTGGCCCATCTGCAGCAGCGGGTGCCCACTGCGGTGGTGATCTCGCTGGTGGATCTGATCCGCAGCAAGGAGGCCGTACTGATCGAGAAGCTGGCCGGTAGCGGTCCGGTGGTGGTCACCAGCGTTGGCATCGACAACGCCGGCGAGCGCGACACCGACGACAACCTCGCCAACGTGCGCACCGATATGCAGCGCGAGCTCGACACGATCGAAGACGCCGTGCGGCGCCTGGCAGCCCTGCCCCTGGAGCATCCTCTTGAGCGCTTCGTGATCACGGCGGATCACGGCTTCCTGCATCTGCCGCTCGGCCGTGAGCCGGCCATGCGCATCGATCCACCCGACGGAAAGCTGTTCAAGTTGGAGCGCCGCTGCTGGCTGGGCCACCCCTCCGCCGTGAAGTCCTCCTGTATGGAGATCCAGCCCGCTGTCCTGGGCTATGGGCGAGAGGGTCTCACGGTGGTGGTACCCCGCTCCTCAGGCGTGCTCAAGGCCGGCGGCAGCCTCTGCTATCACCACGGCGGCAGCAGCCTTCAGGAACTGCTGATCCCGCTGCTCAGCTTCCGCTGTGCCCCGACTGCGGGAGCAGAAGGAGTTGCATCTGGCTCAGCCACCGGCAGCACGGGCAAGTCCAAAAAGCAGAAGCCCTGGCCAGGAGCTCTAGTGGAGAAGGTCACCAACCGCATCCTGATGGTGCCGATCGAACTGCCCGTCGACCTGCTCAACCAGGGCCACACCCGCCAGACAGTGCTCGCCGCCTACGACTGCAAAACGCAAGACCTGGTGGCAACCCCCATCCAGGCCATCGGCGCCGAGCTCGATCGCGACACCAACCGCCTCACCCTCACCCCCGGCCAGGCCGCCACCATTGGCCTGATGCTGCCCGCCGAGGTGAGCGCCAAGAAGCTCTACCTGGAGCTGCGCGATGCCGCCACCGACCTGGTGCTGTTCAAGAGCCCCGAGCTGCCGGTGGATCTGATCGGGTGATGGCTCCTGTTCCCTACCACTTGGGTGGCTTCCCCCCGCCACAGCTCGATTGGCAACAGCTGATCCCCCTGCTGGGTCCTGCCAACGCCAGCCTGGCCCGCTACGACGGCCTGCTGGAGGGGATCCCCAACCCCGCCGTTCTGCTCAGTCCCCTCTCCAGCCAAGAAGCGGTGCTCTCGTCCCGGATCGAGGGCACCCAGGCCACCCTGGCTGAAGTGCTGGAGTTCGAGGCCGACGCGGAAGCCAGCACGCTGCCGCAGGAGCGCCGCGATGACATCCGCGAGGTGCAGAACTACCGCCAGGCCATGCGGCAAGCGGTGGAGTTACTCGACACCTTGCCGCTCTCGCTGCGGGTGATCAAGAACCTGCACGCCACCTTGCTTTCAGGCGTGCGTGGCGATGACAAAGCCCCAGGCGAGTTCCGCAAGATCCCGAACTGGATCGGTCCCCGTGGTTGCACCATCGAAGAAGCCCGCTTTGTGCCGATCAGCGCCGACAAGCTCGGTGCCGCCATGGGCAGCTGGGAGTCCTTCATCCATGCCGACTTCCCCGATCGGCTCGTGCAGCTCGCCATCGTCCACGCCGAGTTCGAGTCGTTGCACCCCTTCCTCGATGGCAACGGCCGCATCGGCCGGATGGTGCTGCCGCTGTTCCTCTGTCAGGCCGGCATCCTGCGCATGCCGTATTTCTATCTGAGCGCCTACTTCGAGGCCAACAAGGACAGCTACGTGGAGCGGCTCCTCGCCATCTCACGTGATGGCGACTGGACCGGTTGGTGCCGCTACTTCCTGGAAGCGGTGCAGGCCCAGGCCATCCAGAACCAGGAGAGGGCCAGCCAAATCCTGGCCCTCTACGAAACCCTCAAGCCCGCCGTCCAGGAAGCCACCCACTCCCAGTATTCCGTGACAGCGCTGGACTGGATCTTCTCCACTCCCACCTTCCGGGCCACCGATTTCGAAAAGCACGCCGGCATCCCCGTCCCCACTGCCAAGCGCATCCTGCGCTGCTTGGAAAACGCCGAGATCCTTGCTGTGATCAGGGAAGCCAGCGGTCGGCGCCCCCGAGTCCTCTGCCTGGAGCAGCTGCTGGCCGTTGCGGAGGGGCGACCATGACCCCTAGTTTGTGGATCACGAAACCTCGATCCGTGATCCACAAGGCTGTTTGTTGTTCACCCGTGATCCACAAGCCCCTGATCCATCCATGACCACCACGCCCCGGGACGCCCTCGACGACAAGGTCAACCACGTCTTCGCGGGCAAGTGCGTCCGCAAGGACTTGGTTCGCTCGGTGAAGGTGGGTGCCAACGTGCCGGTGTTCGTGCTCGAGTACCTGCTCGGCAAGTACTGCGCCTCCTCCGACCCCGCCGCCATCGAGCTCGGCCTAGCAGTGGTGCGCGACACCCTCGCCAACAACTACATCCGCCCGGATGAGGCCACCAAGGCCCAGAGCAAGGTCAAGCAGAAGGGGCGCTACACCTTCATCGACAAGGTGAAGGTGCGCCTCACCGGCTCCACCTACGTGGCCGAGTGCGTCAACTTCGGCAGCAGCAACCTGCGCATCGCCGATGAGGATGTCCATGCCTTCGAGCGGCTGCTTACCGGTGGGGTCTGGGCTCAGGTGGAAGTCGAATGGGATGAAACCGACAGCAAGGCGCCCTTCTCGATCAGCCAGCTCAACCCGATCCAGCTGGCCACCTTCAACCTGGAGGAGTACAGGAAGCTGCGCACCCAGTTCAGCACCGAAGAGTGGATCGATCTTCTGATCCGCTCGATCGGCTATGAGCCCTCAGAGATGACCCAGCGGCTCAAGCTGTTGTTTCTGCTGCGTCTGATCCCGCTCTGCGAGCGCAACTACAACTTGGTGGAGCTGGGCCCTCGCGGCACCGGCAAGAGCTTTGCCGTGCAGGAGCTCTCCCCCTATGCAGCCTTGCTCACTGGGCCCACCACCGTGGCCAACCTCTTCGGGCACATGAACGGCAAGGTGAAGGGGATGGTGTCGATCTGGGATGTGGTTGGTTTCGACGAGGTGGCCGATCTGCAGAAGATGCCAAAGGAGGTGATCACCACGATGAAGACCTACTGCGAATCGGGTCAGTTCCAACGTGGGGCCGAGAGTTTCGCCGGTGATGCCAGCATCGCCATGTTTGGCAACACCCAGCAGCCCATCGACGTGATGGTGCAGACAGGGCATCTGTTTGCGCCAATGCCGGATGTCATCCGTGATGACATGGCCTTCATCGATCGACTGCACTGCTACCTGCCGGGCTGGGAAATCCCCAAGATGCGCAATGAGTTCTTCACTGACCACTACGGGTTCGTGATCGACTATCTCGCCGAGGCGCTGCGGGATCTACGCAAGCTCAACTACACCGAGCTGTGCGACACCTACTTCGGCATGGGCACCCATCTCAATGCCCGCGATCGCAAGGCTGTTCGGCGCACGGTGTCGGGCCTGGTCAAGATCATCCATCCTCACGGGGCACCTTCCAAGGAAGACCTAGAGGAGATCCTCAAGCTGGCAATCGAGGCCAGGCGCCGCGTCAAGGAACAACTGAAGAAGATGGGTTCTTTCGAGTACAGCCAGACCTCCTTCAGCTACTCCGAAAACGAGACGGGCGAGGAGCATTTCGTGGGCGTACCTGAGCAGGGCGGCCAGGATCTGATTGCGGCAGAGCCCATGGCTCCAGGCTCGGTCTATGCCACCTCCGTCACCGGCGATGGCACTGTGGGTCTCTACCGACTGGAGGTCTCGATCGCCTCAGGGAACGGCAAGCTCAAGCCTGCTGGTGGCATCAGTGGGGCGATGAAGGAGTCGATCACGCGGGCGTTTGCCTACCTTCAAGCCAACAAACACGCCTTCTCGATCGGCCATGAAGCCGACAGCTACGACTACAACGTGGAAGCTATCGATTTACTCGGCAACAAGGTTGGTGCCGAGGTGGGGGTTGCCTTCTTCGTCGCGGCTTTCTCCGCCATTCGCCGCGCACCGGCCCGCGCCGGCATGCTTGTGATCGGCGACATGAGCATCCAGGGCAACATCAAGGCCGCCCGCTCCCTAGTGGAACCCCTTCAGGTGGCGATGGATAACGGAGCCCGTTGCGCCTTGATCCCGGCCGAGAACAAACGTAGCTTCCTTGAGGTGAACACGGATGTGATCGACAAGATCGATCCGATCTTCTACAACGATGTGAAGACCGCGACATTCAAAGCGCTGGAGATGAACTGAGTTTCACGGCCAATATCGGTACTCCTTGGTGCAAGATCTCCTCCTTCTCTGGTGGACGACCTGCCTCTCTGATCCGGCAAGTGCCGTCGTAGCCGTGATCAGCTCCAGCGGCGATTCGCTGGCGTGGCGCAGGCCTGCAGCCTTCAGGTTGCGGACGACTCGCCATGGTGTTCGCCGACAATCACGTTGACCGGTCGGACAAGGGGCTTGACGCGGGACACCATGGGGCTCCAGCCGCTCAGGCGCCTCCGGACAGATCAGATCCGCAGCCTGCCGCGCCTCGCTGAGCACCTGAAACAGCACCTTTGGCGATTCCCTGAGCAGCTAGATCCAGTGGTCGAGATAGGCGGCATGGCTCTTGATCTCGCTGCCGATCTCCAGACGATCGCCAAGCAGCAAGGCCCCCAGCTCAGCGACCAGCTCCTCACGCGCATAGCGCGGCGGCTTCCAGAAGGCACCACCCAGATCATGCTTCAGCCGGGATTCGTGGCCGATGGAGTGGGCCTGCTCAGCCAGCCATATCAAACAGGTCTGCTGCGTAGTGGTGTCTCTAGCGCCAGACACTAGGTACAGCACTAGCGGACACCACGAATACACTAGGGGAGGAATTGGTCAGACCAGCTATTGCTGCTCCAGCTTCAGTTCTTGATACTTTGTCCCTGGGGTGTGATCTTCTCGGGGACCGGCGAAGTTCTCTACTCCAGCCAGTCGTATTTGCTCCACAGCTGCTGGGCCTTTCTGCACCCAGCTCCTCCCCCTGGTGGAAGGCGCCGACGATCTCGTCCCTATGGGCGTGGCGCAGAAACAGGGCGCGGACCACCACCGGGCTGCCGTGCCGACTGGGGCGCTCCCTGGAGGCCAGCAGGGACCTGGCGAAGGCAGGGTGGGGCTTGCGAGTGCGTGGCATCGGGTCGCGGTCGTGGTTGCTGGCGCTGGACCTAGGCCTCAGTCTTCCGGGTCCAGCGGTACCCAGCCTCCCCGGACCCAGGTTTCTGCCACTTCGAGGTCCTGGCGGGCCTGATCATGCAGCCGCTGCCGAGCGTCGACCTCAGCCTCGAAGTCGTCTGTGATTGTGCTGGTGACGAGCTCCGCCCCGGCAATCGCTGTCCGCTGCGACAACACCTGGCGACGTGCCATCCCGGCATGAACGGCGAGGCGATCGGAGAGGGGAAGGATCGGCCGCTGGCCCAGCGACTCGCCACCAACGAACAGCTCGACCTTGGACTCAGGGTGGAGCCGGAACTCGATGATGGGCTCACGTGCGAGCAGCCATCGGTTGAACGCGAGCCGCTGCGGACCGTCGGCGGTCTCGAGATGGCGGGCGAACTCCGAGATCCGCTTTCTCATCGAGGCGGCCTGGTCGATGCCCTGAGGTCTGGCTGTAGCCATCGCCAGCTCCTGCCGCGTCCCGGCCAGTTCAACCCCTGTCGCCGTCAGCGCAGCGCGTAGGCGCTCCATGGCGCCCTCGATCGTCGTCAGGCGTGTCTCATCCACGCCAGCCAGCCAAGCCTGTTCGGCACGCTCCTGGGCCCGCTCTAGCTGCTTCTGCTGTTGCTTCTGCTGGATCTGCAGCTTGGCCACGGCCAGCTCCAACGCCAGGCGTTCCTGCTGATGATCTGGCCGGTGGAGCAGGGCTTCCCAGTCCGTCGCGCCGAGCCGGCCCAGGCAGTGAGCTTCCGCGTTGTCGTACTCGATGTGGCCCCGCATCGTGCAGCCGCTCAG
>JABMPN010000079.1 GCA_013203655.1 Cyanobacteria bacterium bin.51 | reverse complement strand
GGAACTTTTCATCACCAGCAACGCCCGTGAAAGCATTACTCGCAACATCCCAACAAACAAGCTGCTTGTTTCTTTTTGACGGGACCTCACACCTTTGCTGCTCGTTCGTTAATAAACCCAATCTGCAAAATGCAAACTCACATCGCTCTCGCTCCGTTCACTCGCACTCACGCAGATCCAGGCCTCAACGCAGCAAAAGCGTCGGTTCCTAAACTTTTCTTTTGTCCAGGTGCGTCGCTCCACCCTCTCAGGCTCACGACTCGACGGTCTCTCAACCGCTTTTGAAACCTACAGCATCGTTGGCTTCCGCCTCCTCCACTGCTCGGTCCTGCAACACTCGCCTCGCGGCTCCTGCGCAGTCCAAAAATGTAGCACAGAAGACACCGACCCGTCCTCAGCCGCAACCAACCTTGCGGCTCAATGGCTCAGCAGCGCCTCGCCCCAGGGCATGAAAACCTCCAGGGTGGCCGGATCCTTGGCCGCCAGCACGGGAAAATCGCTGCTGGCGAGGTCAGCGCCGGGCTCAAGGTCATCCGGACTGTTCTGCAACCAACGCAAAGGGCAGCCCAGTTCGGAGAGCACCAGCCAGGCAGCCGCCAGGTCCCAGATCTTCGGGGTGGCTTCCAGGGCCGCCACCGTCTGCCCCATGGCCACGCTGACCAGATTGAGGCTGGCCACCCCGAGCAGGCGAATCTTGCCGGGAAAGCGGCGCTCCGGCAGCTTCTGGAGCACGCCGATTGAACGGCTGCAGAGCGAAGCGCAACCGATCGAGCGGCCATCAGATGACGGCGGCAACAGCCGTTTGCCGTTTCGCCAGGCCCCCTGGCCCCGCATCGCCACGATCCGTTGCCTGAGTGGCGGCACATCCAGGACCGCCAGCACCGGCACGCCCCCCTCAAAACGCGCCAGGGAAATCGCCCAGTAGGGGATCCCCGCCGCAAAGTTGGTGGTGCCGTCGAGGGGATCGACGACCCAGTAAGCCGCCGAGCTGGGAATGCGCTTGTCGCCTTCCTCACTGAGCACCCCTTCGCCGGGATAGAGCTGGCCCAGGCCGCGCACGAGAGTGTCGTCACTCCAGCGGTCACAGGCCGTGATCAAGCTGCCATCGGCTTTGGCTTCCGGTGTGGAATGCCCGAAGTCAAGGCGCTGACGGACGGCCACCTGATCGATCAGGGAATGGATGGGCAACGCCTCCGGGCGCAGGGAAGCAGCGGTGGAGGCGGTCATCCGAGCTCGAGCGAGAGGACTTGCGACAGGCTGCGGCCGGTGTCCTGCTTGAAGCGACGCAGGTTCAGCCTGGCGAGCACCAGCAGCGCCCCGATGGCCATCAGGGCCTCAAGGCTGAGCACGAGGGCAAAGGGGAGGAAGGCCCCCTGGGAAGGACTGAGCGAGCGGCCCAGATCCAGCAGGCCGCCCCCCAGCAATTTGGCCATGGCCCGCGAGAAGGCCTGGGCCAATCCCCAGACGCCGATGAAGGTTCCCGCCGCCTCCGGCAGGGTGAGATCGAGCATCAGGCAAAGCGTGCTGTTGGTTCCGATCCCGGAGGCCAGGCCGAAGACCAGCATCACCGACTTGAGCACCGTCACCTGGGCGGTGAGGCCGGCCAGCAACAGCAGCAGCATCGAGCCGGCGATCAGCTGGCAGCCCAGCCGGGCCGTGGCCAGGGGGCCCAGGCGCGGAACGATCCACCATCCCGCCAGCAGCAGACCGACAAGGGTCCCGGAACCCCAGAGCGCATTGAGACCGGCCGTGGCGGCAATCGGCATGCCAAAAACCTCCGCTCCATAGCTTTCCAGCACCGGATCCTGAAGGAACAGCGCCAGGGTGAACAGGGTGACAAACAGAAAGAAGACAGCCACCTGACGGCTGGAGGTGATCAGGCCCCAGGCCCGGCCCATGGTGACGGCGTCTTCCCGCTCGGCGCTGCGGCTGAGGCCGCTGGAACCGCTGGGGGGCTCCAGGCCCCAGGTGGCCAGCAGGGTGACGGCGAACACCACCAGAGCCGAGCGGACCAGGAAGGGGGACAGCACGGCTTCAAGCACGGCCGGATCGCTGACGCCATCCAGGCTGCGCAGGCTGAGTGCGATCGCAATGGCCCCGGTGACGATGCCGACGGTGAGCATGCACCAGATGATGCCGACGGCCCTGGAGCGTTGCTGCTCGTTGGTGCGATCAATCACCAGGGCCAGATAGGCCGTGCTGGCCATCGACACAGCCAGGCCGTAGCAGGCGAACAGGGCGCAGAGCAGCACAATGCCGATCAGGACCGCCTGGGAATCCTGGGCCTCGAAAGCCCCGGCCAGGCGGAAGGTGAGCGGCACCACCAGCATGGCCAGGCCGCAGAAACAGGCCGCTCCCAACCAGATGTAGGGGGTGCGGTGGCGGCCCGCAAACGCATGGCGATCGGAGATTTGTCCGAACAGGAACCTGGAGGGGGCCACGAACTGCTCGAAGGCCAAAGCACCACCCACCAGCAGACCGGGAAAGCCCAGCTCGCTGAGCATGACGCGATTCAGCAAGCCGGCGAACACCACGGCCAGAAAGCCAAGGCAAGCCTGAAACAGCCCCAGCCTCAAGGTGCTGGGGATCGAGAGCCCGGGGCCGGAAGCATCCGCGGGATTCATCGGGGCGGAGGCAAACGCCGCAGTGACCTTATCAAGGGCCAAAGCGGAGCACGAATCACAGGATCGAATCCGCCTGGCAAGCCGATTGCAACGGCAGGGGTTCGATCGGGATCTGGGTGGTGGGGTCGGCCTGGGGCTTGACGGACGGCAGAACCGGTGGCTTGCAAAGGGCGAGCTGGTCGAGGCCGGTGCGGCGCCGCAACTCGGCCAGCCGCCTGTTGTAGTCGGTGACCGAGCGGGCGTAGCGAACCTCAGCATTGGTGAGATCGCGCTGGCTATCCACCACCTCGCGCTGGGTGGTGACACCAGCCTGGAAACGCAGGCGCGCCAGCCTCAGCGCCTCGCGGGAGGAAATCACTTCCCGCGATGTGGTGGCAATGTCACGATTGTTTTTGAGCAGCTCATAGAAACTGGTTTCCACCTCCTGGCGGATCGAGTCCCGCCGACTGGCGAAACGAAAACGGCTTTCATCGGCAGCCTGCTTCTGCTGGCGAAATTCGGCGGCTGCGCGGCCACCATCAAACAGCGACCAACTGAAATTCAGGCCGATCGCATTATCGAAGCTGTAGCTGTAGACGCTTGAGTCAACGGTCTGGCCCGAAGGCACGTTCTGCTGTCCATTGAACCGACTCCAGCCGAAGTTGTTGACGATGCTCAAGAAGGGCTGAGTGGCTCCGAGCGAAACATTGGCGCCGCTGTTGGAGATCGAGATATCCAGAATGATCTGGTCGAGTTCTTCACGGAAGGCGTAAGCCGCCACGATGCTTTCCTGCAGCGAAGGCAACCAGGAGGCCAGCACCCGGGCCGGCTCCTTGGCCGTCGGCGTGACGTTCTGGGGCAGGTCCAGGAACGAGGCCAGGGTGCGACGGGCGACGGACTGGTCAGCCAAGGCCGTTGTCAGCAATTGCTGGTCGCGGGCGAGCTGGGTTTCGGCCTGCAACACCTCCAGCTTGGTGGAGACACCCGCCTGGAAGCGGGCCCTGGCATCGCGCAGGCTGACCAGAGACGCCCGGACCGATTCCTGGCCGATGCGCACGTTCTCATCTGAGAGTTGCAGATCGAAGTACGACTGGGCCACCTGCAGCCTGAGATCACGCAGGGCAATCAGATACTGATTCTGGGCCTGTTCGAATTGATCGCGGGCCCTGGCGATCTGGGGCACCCTCTGGGGATTGATCAGATCCCAGTTGATGCCGATGTTCATCTGGGCGCCGAAGCGCAAACCGCGGCTGACACCATCGTTGCCGGGGTCGGCAGGAACAATGCCAGGAATGCCGTCGGTGCCACTGCGAACCAGATCACTTTGAAAGCGATAGCTGTTGTTGAGCGCCGGAAAGCTGTTGCTGGTGCTGAGGTTGATGTTGGGGTACCAGAGCGAGATCTGGGCCCTCAGGTTTGATTTCGCCTGATCCACCTGGGAGGCGACAGCTTTGAGGTTGGGGTTGTTGACCTCAGCCAGGGTTTCGACATCGTTCAGCCCCAGGGGTCTCAGTTCCTGAATCCGCACCTGATTGGGCGTGATCGGCAAAGCCAGCGAGGGGGGAGCGGCCAGGGGTTGCAGGGCGGGGCTGAGTTCAGTCGCCGCCGGTGCCAGCACGGAGGGATCCGAGAGGGGGCGCTCGCCAACCACCTCCGGGGCCAGGGGGATACCCGTGGATTGAGGGGCGACAGCCTCCTGCTCAAGCGGATCCTGGGCTGGGGCCTCGGCCTCCTGGCTCCAGCCCGGCCGTGCAACGGCAGGGACCAAGGCCATCCCTGCCAGTGCCGTGATTGCAAGGATCGATGGCCGCACGCCAAACAAAACAGTTGTTCCGACAGAGCTTAAGGAACAAGCCCTTCGCTGCCGACACAAGCGGCCACGAAATCATCTGCCCCAGCCACCAGCTCAATCGGCACCGGGCACTGGGCAGCGAACTGCTCGAGGCTCATGTCGTCAAGGAAGACGGGCTCCCCTTGACGCAACAGCACCGAGGGAAGCAGCAGCTGATCGCCCAGGTCCCTGTCCGCCAGCCCCAGCAACAGATCCGAGCCCGTCAGCAGGCCTGTCACCACCTGGTCCTGCCCCCAGTACGGGCTGGGTAAGCCATGCAGGATCAGCTCCAGGCCATCAACGGCGTTGAGCCGCTCCACCACGGGCTTGAGGGCGCCAGCCACCAGTTGCCCCACCACCCAGCTGACCCGCCGCGGAGCGGCCAGGCGCTCAGGGAGGCGGCGGGTGGCCCGATCGAGGGCATCGAGGAAGGCCCGGATGGTGCCGACGCCGTTCTCCTGCTGGGGCAGATCCTCATAGGCGGAGCGCGGCGGCAGGGGCAGGCCCGCAATCAGATACCACTCATCGGAGAGCCAGGCGAAACGGCTGCCCAGCCGCCCCAGGCACTCCTGCTGGAAGGGCTCCACCAGCTCGATGACGGCACGGGCACAGGCACGGTCGACGGGCAGCAAAGAATCCTGGTCAGGGCGGAAGCGGGTCAGGCCCACCGGCACCACCGCCGCCGAGAGCACCGCCGGCCAGGGCTCGTCTGCAAAGCCGGCCAGATCCGTGAGGCTGCGCAGCAACGCCTCACCGTCGTTCAGGCCCGGGCAGACCACCACCTGGGCATGGATCTGCAGGCGCCGTTCGGCAAACCAGCGCAACTGGTCGAGCAGCAGGCCGGCCCGGGGATTGACCAGCAGGCGGCTGCGCAACGCCGGGTCGGTGGCGTGCACGGAAACAAACAACGGGGAGAGCCGCTGTTCTTCGATGCGCTGCCAGTCGGCAGCATTGAGATTGGTGAGCGTGAGATAGGAGCCGTAGAGAAAGCTGAGCCGGTAGTCGTCGTCCTTGACATACAGACTGCGGCGCTTGCCCGGCGGTTGCTGGTCGATGAAGCAGAAGGCGCAATGGTTGTTGCATTGGCGCAGGCCGTCGAAAAGCGCTTCGGTGAAGCCCAGGCCGAGGCTGTCATCGGCCTCCTTTTCAATCTCCAGCCGATGGCTGCTGCCGCTGGGATCCTCCACCTCGAGCACCAGCTCTTCCTCGCCGACGAGAACCTGCAGATCGATCAGATCCCTCGGCCGCACGCCGTTGATGCTCAGCAGCCGGTCGCCGGGTTGAAAACCGAGCTCTTCGCCGATCGATCCAGGCTCGACGCTGGCCACCACCGCCGGTTGGGGCAAACGGCCCGGTTCCGCGGAGGCCAGCTGGATACCGGCGGAAGGCTCATTCCACACGGGATCGATGGCTCAGGGGGCCTTCAGTTTGGCGGAGTGCCGCTCTTGGCCACCCAGATCAGCAGAACAACGCCGAAAGCCAGCCTGTAGCCGACGAACAGCCAGGTGCTGTGGGTCTGGAGGAAGCGCAGCAACCAGGCGATCGCCAGCCAGGACACCACCGCCGCCGCCGTGATCCCCACCAACATGGGAATCGGACCGAGAACCGCATCAGCGGCAAAAGCCGTCCTGAGCTCCACCAGCCCGGCCAGGCTGATGGCCGGGATGCCAAGCAGGAACGAGAAACGGGCGGCGGCGGCACGCTGCCAGCCATCGAACAGGGACGCCGTGAGCGTGCTGCCCGAACGGGAGACGCCGGGGATCAGCGCCAGGGCCTGGGCCATGCCCACCAGGGCCCCGTCGATGGGCCTCACCTGGGGCAGGTCCCGACGCCGGCGCCCAACGGTTTCGGCCAGGGCAAGCAGCAGAGCCATCACGATCGAAACGACGGCGATCGAGGTGATCCCGCGCAGGGCGGAGGTCTCGTAGCCCGGCCAGAAGCCCTTGATCGCCAGCCCGGCCACCAGGATCGGCAGGGTGCCGATCAGCATCGCCTGGCCGAGCCGAGCCGAGGGATCCGTCCAATTGCCCCGCTGCCAGGCCTGGCTGATGCCGTGGATGACGGCAGCCAGATCACGGCGGAAATAAATGATCACCGCGCCGATGCTGCCCAACTGGATGACCGCCGTGACGGCCACACCGGGATCACCCCAGCCCAGCAGCACCGGCACCACTTTGAGATGGGCCGTGCTGCTGATCGGCAGAAACTCCGTGAGCCCCTGAACCACTCCCAGCACCAGGGCATGCCAGCACGCCTCAAGAAGTCCCAGCGGTGGCGGGGAGATGGCGGCAGGCATCGGGATTAGAAATCCAAAGCGACCTGACCCTATGGCCCCGACCCAAGGCATCCAGAACAGGCCGTTCAGCGCGGGCATCCAGCGCGGGCCCTTCCCCGATGGCAGGGAGCGGTCCCTTAAGGTTGATTACCTTTCTTCATACATGGTGGTGCGCGGGGTTCCAGTCGCCTTCCCCAAGACCGAAGACAGCCTGACGATTCGGCTGTCCCTGCCGCTCGCCGTGGAGCGCACGGTCTCCTGGCATCTGGCTGCTGTTGCCGCTGCGCTGATCGTGGTGCCGGTGTTCCTGCAGGCGCCCTGGGTGCGGCTTCAGCCCTTCAGTGCGGCGGTTTTCACCGCCTGCCTGCTCGGCGTGGCACTCCGGCTTGAGCAGCATGGTCACGGATCCTGGCGCCAGATCGGCCTTCTGTTGGTGGGCTTTTCGGGCAGCTGGCTGGGGGGCTGCCTGTTCTGGGGCTGGTTCCGGCTGCATCCGCTCCTGCATCTGCCGATCGAAGCCTTTGCCCTTCCCCTGGCCTTAGCCGGCCTGAGGGGGCGCTGGCACCTGGCCGCCAGCTTTTATCTGGCTTCCCTGCTGGGCACGGCCTGCACCGATGCGGCCATGGCCCTCACCGGGGTGATGCCGTTCTGGCCCCTGGTCCTCAACGCCTCGCTCGCCGATGCGCCCCTGTTGCTGGCGGAAGCCGCCCGCCAGGTGTTCCATCCCTTCGCCTTGCTCGTGGTGGCGGGCTTCGCCGCCGGGATCGTGGCCCTGGGCCGCAGGCTGGCAGCGGAAGGCCGCGCCGGCCGGGTCGCTGCCGCGGCCCTGGTCATGACCCTGGCCGTCGATGCCCTGTTCCTGATGGCGGCCTTGCTCGGCCCCCAGTTCAGTGGGCTGATCTGATCGGGTCAGCCCAGGCCATTGAAGCGGCGGTGATGGCAAGCCTGGGTTGAAGAACTGCGAAAACTGGGACCGGCTGTCAGTGAATGGCGGCAACCTGGTTGTAGCGTTGCTTTGGTCCCGCCTGGGGATCCACGCAAGGAGATTTTTGATGAAACGGCTGGTTGCCTGGCTGATGAGCGGCGTGCTTCTGGCCGGCCTGCTCCTTTCCCTGTTCCTTCCCTCCGCCGCTCAGGCTGCGGAGCGCCGAAATCTGGCGGACGACAAGATTGCCTCCGCCCAGGGGAAGGTGGATCTCAACAATTCCTCAGTGCGAAGCTTCCAGCAATTTCCCGGCATGTATCCAACCCTGGCCGGCAAGATCGTGATCAGTGGGCCGTACGAATCGATCGATGACGTGCTCAGCCTTGATCTGACCGAGCGCCAGAAGGAACTGTTCGAAAAGTATCGCGATAATTTCATCATCACGCCGTCTTCAATCGCTCTCAACGAAGGCTTTGATCGCATCAATAACGGCGTCTACCGCTGAGCCCTAAGCTCCAGCTCCCGCCTGAGTGCGGCCCGCTTTGACCGGGCCGCATCCGGGCTGGTTCCTCTTCAGGCTCCATGGCTGCGGACGCTCGATCTCAACCGCTCCTGGCCAGCCATTGGGATGTGGTGGTCGTCGGTGGCGGCGCCGCCGGGCTGATGACCTGCCTGGAACTTCCCGTTGGCTTACGGGTGCTGTTGATCAGCAAGGACAGAGCACCGCTCTCGGCCAGCCGCTGGGCCCAGGGGGGCATCGCTGCGGTGACAAGACCGGAAGACAGTTTCACGAGCCACCGCCAAGACACGCTCAAGGCCGGTGCCGGTCTCTGCGATCCCCAGGCCGTTGAACTGCTCGTTCGTCAGGCTCCGGCCTGTGTCGAGCGGCTGCTCCAGCTCGGCATGGCGTTCGATCGCAGCAACGGAGGTCTGAGCACCACCTTGGAAGCGGCCCACAGCCACCGCCGGGTGCTGCATGCCCAGGACCGCACCGGCGGAGCCCTGGTGGACGCCCTGGAGCGGGAGGCCGGGCGGCGCCCCCTGTTGGAGCAGCGCCAGGGCCTGCTGGCCCTGAAACTCTGGGTGGAGCGGGGCCGCTGCCAGGGTCTGCAGGTTCTCGATGGCCAGCAGGTGCGCTGGCTCAGGGCCCGGGCCGTGGTTCTCGCCAGCGGCGGCGGCGGCCACCTGTTCGAGAAAACCACCAACCCGGCCCAGGCCACCGGCGATGGGGTGGCGATGGCCTGGCAAGCCGGCGCCCAGGTGCGCGATCTCGAATTCGTTCAGTTCCACCCGACCGCCTTGATGCTCAAGGGCGCTCCCCACTTCCTGATCTCCGAAGCGGTTCGGGGCGAGGGCGCACGGCTGTTGGACCAAAGCGGCCAGAGCCCCGTGGCCCAGCTGCCGGGGGGGGATCTGGCCCCTCGCGATCAGGTCAGCCGCGCCCTGGTGCGGACCATGCAGGAGCAAAGGGTGGACCAGCTCTGGCTCGATCTGCGGCCGATCGGCGACGCGCGACTGGAACGGCAGTTCCCCACCATCCTGGGGCGCTGCCGGGAGCTCGGCCTTGAGCCGACCACCACGCCGATTCCGATTGCTCCGGCGGCGCATTACTGGATGGGCGGCGTCAGCACCGATCTCACGGCGGCCACCAGCCTGCCGGGGCTCTATGCCGTCGGAGAGGTGGCCTGCACCGGGGTGCACGGCGCCAATCGCCTGGCCAGCAATTCGCTGATGGAATGCCTGGTGTTTGCGCGCCAGCTGGGCGGGTTGACCCTGGCAGACCCTGACGGGCCAACCGATGCTGTCTCAGCCATGGACGAGCCGGCAGCGGAACCCTGCAACGAGGCCCAGACCCATGGCTCCAGGGATGGGGATGGCGCCGCCATCGCCGGCCAGATCGCGGCATTGCGGCGGCGCTGCTGGCGGGTGGCCGGGGTCGAACGTTGTGGCAGCGAGCTGCGCCAGGCCCTCGCGGACCTGCGGCTCGAGAAGCTCGAACTGGAGCATGAGCCTCTGCTGCGCGAGCTGGAACACCTCAAACCCGGCCAGCGTCTGGCCCTCAGCTTAGCCCAGCGCCGCCGGCTCGAGCCCCTCCAGGACCTGCGGCAGATGCTGACGCTGGCGATCCTGCTGGTTGAAGCCGCCGAGTTCCGGCAGGAAAGTCGTGGTGGGCACTTCCGCACCGATGCTGCCAGCAACCAGCCCTTCTGGCAGCGCCACACGGTTCAGCAAAAAGACGCTGCGATTCAGACCGCAGCCCTGGGCCGGACCAGTAGCCCTAGGAGGGATCCGCGGGCTTGAAGCCGCTCAGCTCAGCCAGTCTGGCCAGCGGCTTGACGCCTGAATCCAGGCGGCCGTTGATCTCCCAGCTGGGGAAGCCCTGAATGTTCTTCTGATCACACAGCGCTTTCTGGCTGTTCACCCCGTCGGCAGCGCACTCAATGATGGTCAGATCCTTGTAGGCCTCCTTGCCGAACATCTCTTTCTGATCGTGGCAGTGGGGGCACCAGTAAGCCGAGTACATCACAGCGCCTGTGGCCTTGAGATGCTCAGCTAGAGCAACAGTCGCCGGGGTGCTGGCACTCATCACCTCGGGGGGGGTGCCACGGGTTGACAGGGCCGCCGGCCGATCGACGGAGGCGGCCCAGCCCAGCCCGACGAGACCCACCACCAAGGCCAGAATCACGGCGCGGAAGATGAGCTGGCCACGGTCGGGCCAGTCCCCGCCGATCAGGCTGAGAACGAACAGCGCCACACTCAGAACCGCCGAGAGCACGCAGAAAAAGCAGAAGGCCTGGATCTTGAAGACCAGAAGTCCCATCAACAGCAGACTGAAGACCGCCATGCCACCGCTGGCCAGAAACAGGCCCCACCAGCTCAGCGCCGAGAGATTGGCCCGTTGCTCACCCTTCCAGACCAGCGGCAGCAAGGCCAGCACCAGGACGCTGGTGTAGGCCAGAAAGCCGAACAGGGAGAGCGGCTGGCCGAGCACACTTCCCCAGACGCTGTTGAGCACCTTGTCGCAGCCCTCGGCACCACCCGGGCAGGTGAGCGAGCCGATCAGGCCCCAGCGCTTGAGGGTGATCGCGCCGGTGTCGATCGCACCGATCGTGGCCAGAACCGCCATCAGGACGCGGATCCAGCGCCGGCCCGGTTCGTTGCGGCGGCGGCTGCCAAGCCGGCTGGTGAGTCGGGTGTTGGTCAAAGAAAAGGAACCGAATGTTGGAATTGTGGCAGGACCCGTTTACCACTGGATTGGTTGCGGATCGCCTGGTCGAGAGCGCTCTGGAGCTCCGCCACCCTGACCGGATCCACGGGTCTCTCGATCAGCCCGTCCTGTTTCATCTCCGTGCCGGCGATCACCCCGTCACAGTGGGGAACAAGCGCGGCGATCCGATCCGGTGAAGCGCCGCTGCCGATCAGCACGGGTGCTCCCCTCGCCGCCGCCGTCGCCCGCTCGAGATCACGGCGGGCGGTGGGCTGCCCCGTGCCCACACCGGAGACGATCACCCCATCAGCCCCGCCACGCTGCAGCACATCGGCCACAGCTTCGGCCATGCCCAGCGGCGCCAGTGGAGCGCCGTGCTTGACGAGCACATCGGCGAGAATCAGGATCGGTTCGGCGGCCAGCAAGCGCCTGCGGCGCAACAGCTCAGCGGCCTGACCCTCGATCACGCCCTGGTCGGTCACGCAGGCTCCGCTGAGCACATTCACCCGCAGGAAACGGGCCCCGCTCACCTGGGCGATCGCCAGCGCCGAGAGGGGGTCGTTGCGCAATACGTTGATGCCCAGGGGCAGGGGCGTGGCCGCCGCCACGCTGGTGGCGATCCGGGTCATGGCGGCCACGGTTTCCGCCGGCACCGCTCCCCGCCAGAAGGGCACATCACCGAAGTTCTCGACGATCAGGCCATCGGCGCCTCCCTCGACATAGGCGCTGGCATCGGCGAGGGCGGCCGCCAGCACCGCCCCGAAATCGCCGCACCAGCCTGGCGACCCGGGCAACGGCTGGAGATGCACCACGCCGATCAACGGGCAGCGCAGGGGAAACAGGCCCTGCCAGCGGCAGGCGGCGGCATCAGGGGCTGGGGGCATAGATCTCATAGGGTGTCTATTCCGGCCCTGGGCTCGATCGTTCGATGAGCAAAACCGCAAGCAAGCCCACTGTGGCCTTTGCGCACCTGGGTTGCGAGAAAAATCGGGTCGACACCGAGCACATGCTCGGCTTGCTGGCCTCGGCGGGCTACGGCATCAGCGCCGACGAGAACGACGCGGCCCTGGTGGTGGTGAACACCTGCAGTTTCATCCAGGAGGCCCGGGAGGAGTCGGTGCGCACCCTGGTCGAGCTGGCGGAACAGGGCAAGGAACTGATCATCGCCGGCTGCCTCGCCCAGCATTTCCAGGAGGAATTGCTGGAATCGTTGCCGGAGGCCAAAGCAATCGTGGGCACCGGCGACTACCAGCACATCGTTGAGGTGCTGGAGCGGGTGGAGGCGGGCGAACGGGTCAACCGGGTGAGTGCCGAGCCCACCTTCGTGGCCGACGAACACCTGCCCCGCTACCGCACCACCACCGAAGCCGTCGCCTACCTGAAGGTGGCGGAGGGCTGCGACTACCGCTGCGCCTTCTGCATCATTCCGAAGCTGCGTGGCGACCAGCGCTCACGGCCGATCGAGTCGATCGTGGCGGAAGCCCACCAGCTGGCGGCCCAGGGCGTCAAGGAGCTGATCCTGATCAGCCAGATCACCACCAATTACGGCCTCGACATCTACGGCAAGCCCCGCCTGGCCGACCTGCTGCGTGCCCTCGGCGAGGTGGAGATCCCCTGGATCCGGGTGCATTACGCCTATCCCACCGGCCTCACGCCCGATGTGCTGAACGCCTACCGGGAGGTGCCCAATGTGCTGCCCTACCTCGATCTGCCCTTGCAGCACAGCCATCCCACGGTGCTCAAGGCGATGAACCGACCCTGGCAGGCCAACGTCAACGGGGCCCTGCTCGATCGCATCCGCGCCCAGCTGCCCGAGGCGGTGCTGCGCACCACTTTCATCGTCGGCTTCCCAGGCGAAACCGAGGAACAGTTCGAGCACCTGCTGGCCTTCGTGGCCGACCAGCAGTTCGACCATGTCGGCGTGTTCACCTTCTCCTCGGAAGAGGGAACCGCCGCCGCTGATCTGCCCGATCAGGTTCCGGCCTCGGTGGCGATCGAGCGGCGCAACCGCTTGATGGAGCTTCAGCAACCGATCGCCGCGGCGCGCAACGCCAGCTGGGTGGGCCGCATCGTTGATGTGCTGATCGAGCAGGAGAACCCAGCCAGTGGCGAGATGCTCGGACGCTGCGCCCGCTTCGCTCCCGAGGTGGATGGAGAAGTGCGGGTCCAGGTGGGCGAAGGCGGCCTCTGCGCCAGCCCCGGCGCCCTGGTGCCGGCGCGCATCACCGCCTCCGACCACTACGACCTCGAAGCGGTGCTGGTGGGCAGCAAAGCCATGGTGGCCAATCTCAGAGGACACGGTTGAGGGACTGGATCCTCAGGAACCAGCGCACCACCTTTCTGATCGCCTCGGGTTGCAGCACCGCCAGCTCGTTCGCGGGGCTGACGGCCAAGGGCTGGATCCTGATGAGCGAGACGGCCAACCCGCTGGTGCTGGCCCTCCACTTCGCGGCCCTGGCGCTGCCCAGCCTGCTGGTCAGCGGACCCGCCGGCGTGCTCACCGACCGGCTGGGCTGCGAACGGATGCTGATCCGCTCCCAGTGGGGTCTGGTGGCGGGCGCCTCGCTCGGAGCGATCGCCATCCCCCTGCTCAGCGGCTGGGCCCAGGTGGTTCTGCTGTTGCTCAGCACCCTGGTGGTGGGCACCTCCAGCTCGTTTGAACTGACCGCCCGCAACAAATACTGCGCCTTGCTGGTCGATGAACCCAGGCAGCTGGCGCCCTATCTCACCAGCTTCTCGGTGGTGTTCAACGTGGGCAAGCTGGTGGGACCGCCAATCGGCGGAATCCTGCTGGCCCTGAGCGGACCGACGGCGGCCCTGAGCATCGATGCCGCCAGCTATCTCCTGCCGATCGCCACGGTGGTCTGGCTGCTCTCGCCCCATCGCGAAGCCGAACAACGCAGCGCCGGTGGCCGCTCGGCCTCCCTGGGCACGGCCTGGCGTGAGTGCGGCGCTCCGCTTCGCCATGTGCTCGTCTTCACCGGCATAGCCTGCCTGGCGGTGTTCTTCCACCCCGGGCTGGCGCCATTGATCGCCAGCCAGGTGCTCGGACCCAGCCCCCAGGCCCTCGGCCTGTTCACCAGCGTGCTGGCGGCCGGCAGCATCGGCGGCGGCCTGCTGCTGCAACGTCACAGCCTCTGGCTCAGCCGCCGGCCCTCGCTGCTGCTGGGCGGCTGCACCCTGGTCACCAGCCTGGCCCAGCTGGGCATGGCGCTGCCGGCGTCCAGCGGCTTCAAGCTGATGATGACCTTCCTGATCGGCCTGGGAACGGCCGGCCTGCTGGCCGGCAGCAACCTGATCACCCAGGTCGCCGCACCCCAGGTTCTGCGCGGTCGCATGGCAGGCCTGGGTCAGATCGCCTTCCTCGGAGGCGGTGGGCTGAGCGGACTGGCCGCCGCAGCGTTGAGCCTGCGCATCGGCCTGCCATCCACCTTCGCTTTGATGGGCAGCATCGGCCTAGTGCTGGCCCTCTGGGAACTGATCAACCGACCCCGCACCCTGCTGCTGGCGCCAGAGCCGGTGGCTGGGATCAGATCAGCTTGATGCCCCTGAGCAGGGTGGAGAGAAGGAAGGCCGTGACCAGCCCAGCTCCGACAAGACCGAGATAGAGCACCACGCCCATGGTCGCCAAAGACACACAACCCTGTCATTAGAGCAGAAGAAGCTCTGATTCCAAGGTGAGCGCCTAAGGTTTCTATCAATCAGCACGGGATACGACCGCACCTGGGGAAGGGTGGGTCCCCGTGGTCATCACTCCCCGGAACGGCATGCGCACCCTGCTCATCTACCCGGAATTCCCGAAGACGTTCTGGAGCTACGAGAAGATCCTCGAGCTCGTCAATCGCAAGGTGCTGCTGCCGCCCCTCGGCATGGTCACCGTGGCGGCCCTGCTGCCCCAGCACTGGGAGTTCAAGCTGGCCGATCGCAACGTCAGGGAGGTCAGCGAAGCCGAGTGGAACTGGGCTGAGCTGGTGATCATTTCCGGAATGATCGTGCAGAAGGCCGACATGGCCGTCCAGATGGCCAAGGCCAAGCAACGGGGCCTACCGGTGGCCGTGGGCGGGCCGTTCGCCAGTTCCACCCCTGATGCTCCCGAGTTGGATCTTGCCGATTTCAAGATCCTTGACGAGGGGGAAATCACCCTGCCGCTGTTCATCGAAGCGATCGAGCGGGGAGAAACCAAGGGTCGCTTTTCCTCCGAGGGCGAAAAGCCCGATGTCACCGGCACGCCGATTCCCCGGTTCGATCTCCTTGAGCTCGAGGCCTATGACTCGATGTCAGTGCAGTTCTCCAGGGGTTGCCCCTTCCAATGCGAATTCTGCGACATCATCGTTCTCTACGGCCGGAAACCGCGCACGAAGACACCAGAGCAGCTGGTGGGCGAACTTCAATATCTCTACGATCTGGGCTGGCGCCGTTCCATCTTCCTGGTTGACGACAACTTCATCGGCAACAAACGCAACGCCAAGTTGTTGTTGCCTGCGATCAAGGAATGGCAGATCGAGCACGGTTACCCCTTCAGCTTCGCCACCGAGGCTTCGGTTGATCTGGCCTCGGACGAGGACATGATGTTGATGATGGCGGAAAGCCGCTTCGACAGCGTTTTCCTGGGCATCGAAACCCCCGATGAAGGCAGCCTGGAAACGGCCAAGAAGCTGCAGAACATGCGCAGTTCGCTGGAGGAATCGGTGGACCGGATCACCTCCTATGGAATCCGGGTGATGGCTGGATTCATCATCGGCTTTGATGGCGAGAAGACGGGAGCCGGCCAGCGGATCGTTGAATTCGTCAGCCGCACCGGCATTCCTGCGGCCATGATGGGGATGCTGCAGGCACTGCCGAACACCGGCCTCTGGCATCGCCTCGAAAAAGAGGGCCGGCTGGTGCAGGACAAATCCTCGGCCAAGGGCGTCAACCAGACCAACCTGCTCAACTTCGTGCCGACTCGGCCGATCAGGGAGATCGCCACCGAGTATGTCGACGCCTTCTGCGCCCTCTATGAACCCAACGCCTACATGGACCGGGTTTATCACTACTACCTGAAGGTGGGCGAGCCGCGCTGGCAGAAGTATCTCAAGCCCGCCGATGCCAAAGCCAAACGTCCCAGCTGGACCGATGTGAGGGCCCTGGCCATCGTCGTCTGGCGGCAGGGAATCAAGCGCGACACCCGCGGTCGCTTCTGGCGCTACATGTTCGGCATTGCCCGCAAGAATCCCTCCCAGCTCGAGCAATTCCTCGTGGTGCTGGCCCACAACGAGCACTTCATGGAATACCGCAGTGTGGTCACCATGGAGATTGAGGGTCAGCTCAAGACCCTGCCTCCCGAGCTCCCGCCGACCACCGCAGACGTCAAGGAACTGCAACCGGTCTGAGCAGCCTCAATCCTGGATGTAGGGCTGGCCGTCCAGCAGGCAGCGCTCGGCTTTCTGCAACTCTCTGCCCAGATAGAGGGCATGATCCAGGCGGCTGATCGGCAGGGGCTCGGGCTGTTCGCTCAGCAGAATGCCCAGCTCCTTGGCCGTACGGCCGCGATAGACCTGCTGCGGCAGGCGCACCTCGCCGCCGCGACAGCTCAGCACCTCGCCGGAGTTCGGATCGGTGGCCAGCCCCTGGGCGTTGATGCCATTGCCGTAGTGCTCGGCAATCAGTTCACCGGCCGCCGGATCCAGCTTGATCAACAGGTAGCCGGCTGGGTCCAGGGTGATGCTGCGCTGGGAGAGTTGCCCATCGAGAGCTTGCGGCGATTCCAGGGTGATCGGCTCGGGCTTGACCTGCTTCATGGATGCGTTCCAACTCCTGTCGGGAAGAGACCGCCTGTTCCCTGGCGACAACCTAGGTCGCCTCGAGGGGCAGGTCGCGGCGGCTGAAGGGCAGCTCGGCATTGTCAGCCTCGATCTCCTCAAGCAACTGGGCATTGGCGGCCGGCAACCAGCCCCGCAGCAGACCATCAAACCGGGGGTCGCTCCAGCGGTGCAGGCTGGCCCTGGGCTGGGCAAGAAAGCCTCGCCGGCGCTTGTGGCTTCCGCCCGCACCTGGATCGAAATGGCGCAGACCCTGCTGGATCGCCCAGTCAATCGGGGCGTAATAACAAACCTCGAAATGGAGATTCTCGATCTCTTCTCGACTGCCCCAGTAGCGCCCCCAGAGGGTGTCCTGGCTGTAGACGCAGAGCGACATCGCCACCGGATCGAAGGGGTCACCGCGGTGGGCGCTGAACAGCACCAGATTCTTGCGAAGTTCTTCAGCGGCGAAAGTAAAGAAGGCCTCGGTGAGGTACTGACTGCCCCAGGCCCCCCAACGCTGGCAATGCCGGGAATAGAAGCTGTGCATGTGCCGCACCATCGAGGCCGGCAGGTCGTCCCCCGCCAGCGGTGTGACGGTCAGACCTGCAGCGCCGATCGAGCGGCGCTCACGCCGGATGTTGCGGCGCTGGTTGGCATTGAAGCTGGCGAGATAGTCGTCGAAGCCGCTGAAGCCCCCATTGCTCCAGAGGCTCTGCTGGTTGAGCCAGGTGGCACAGCCCGCCGCTTCCGCCAGGCCTTGCCAGGCGGGGTCCACATAGAGAAAGTTGCAACTGAGGATGTGATGCTCACGGCAGAAGTCGTCGATCAGCTCCAGCATCAGCGCCGTCAGCGCGGCAGCGTCTTCACCAGCAGCAAAATGGAAGCGGTAGCCCTGCACCGGACTGACCGGGCTCATCCCCAACAGTTTCGGGTAGTAGCGCAGGCCCAGCTGCCCGGCCAGTTGGGCAAACGATTGATCGAAGACGAACTCGCCGTAGCTGTGGCCCTTGAGATAGAGCGGCGCCACGGCAATGAGGTCGCTGTCGCGCCAGAGGCTGAGATGGCACGGTTGCCAACCCTGGCGCGGAGCCACACTGCCGGAGGTTTCAAGCCCCTGCAGCCAGCGCCAGCTGTAGAACGGCAAGCCGGCCGGGGCTGTCAGCGCCTGCCATTGCGCTTCAGGAATCTCCTCCATCGCCCGATGCCAGCGGGCCAGCAGCTCAGCCATGGTGCAAGGGGGATCCGGCCGAGGGGCGGCTGCGCAAAACTAACCGGATGAGGCCAATGACCGAGCGCCCTGTCGCGATCCACCCAACACTGCTGGGCGCCCTGGCTGCCGCTGTGCTGACCACCGTTGTGCCCAGGGCTGCGCCAGCGCGGGCCGGCTTGTTGGGTCCCGTTCTGCAGTTGATGCGTCCCCAGCTGGAGCGACGGCTGAGCGAGATCTGTTTGAACGCGGCAGCCGGCGGCCAGGCCGCCCTTGAAGAGAGCCTCAAGGGGCCCTGCCGCCAGGTGGCCGGCAAGGCCAGCCAATGCCTGATCAAGGAAGCCGAATCCAGCGGACGCAGCCTCGGGGTGATCACCGAGATGCTGGCCGGCCGGTTGGGCGATGACAGCGAAGTGGTGATCAAACGCTGCGCCGCCCGACTGCTCGGACTTCCCAGCGACACCCTCAAGGATGTGCCACTGCAGGAGCTGCAAAAGCGCTTCCGGGTCCCGTCGGGCTAGCGGGTCAATCAGGCCGATCGGTAGATGGCTTCCTCCATCTTCACTGCCGGTCTTGATGCCGAACCCGGCCGTACCGCAGCAGGAGTTCTCCTTCTCCGAGCGGGCGGTGCTCGAGAAGGTCCCAGTCTTGCGGGGGGATCACCGCGGCCCAGGGCAGCCAGCCGTGGGTACCACCCAGCAGAACGGGGCAGACGGTGAGCTGGAGCTCATCCACCAACTGCTCAGCCAGCAGGGCGGCAGCCAGCTGGGCGCCACCGAGCAGCACCAGCCGCTCGATGCCCAGCTGTTTCAGCGCTTCTAAGCTTTCTCGCCAGGCTTCAAGCCGCAGCAGGCGGGAGAAGCCGTCATGAGCGGCCGATGCGGGCGGCGGCCCTGCTTGCAGCAACCAGCGCTCCAGCGGCTGATCGAAAAAGGGCAGGAAGGGGTCAAACTGGCCGCAACGGCTGACCACCACAGCGATCGGTTGGGGCGATCGGCCGTTGTGCAGCCGGCCTTCAAGCAGCTCGGGCCGATGGATCAGGCAGGTGCTGCCGTGCTGCCTAAGGGTGGAGGCACCAATCAGGCAGCCATCCGCCCAGGCCAGGGCCTCTTCCAACACCTGGCGATCACCTCGGCCCCCGAGCTGGGCAGCGCCACCGCTCGGCGGGGCCAGTCGGCCATCGAGGCTGACCGCCAGCACCAAGCGCAGCCAGGGCCGTGGGCTCAACGTGGGCTCAAGCTCAAACGGTGGCGAGGGCCTCCAGGGACGCCGGCCGCATCTCCAGAAGCGGCACTTCGGCAAAGACCTCAGCGGCATTGTTGGGGCTCTCCTGCAGGCGCACCTTGTGCAAGCTGGCGCCCGCGGCGGCAATCGGTGCTGTCAGCAGGTCGGCGATGTGCAGGGCGATGTTTTCGGCGGTGGGCACGCAGGCGGCGAAATGGGCCACATCCTTGTTGAGGAAGGTGTGATCAAAGGGCTCCACCACCAGATCATTCACCAGCTGCTGCAGCACGGCCAGATCACAGACCATGCCGGTGCGCGGATCGATCGTGCCGCGAACCGTGACATCGAGCAGGTAATTGTGGCCATGGCCATGGGGGCGGGCGCACTTGCCGTAGATCTGCTCGTTCTCGGCCTGGGAGAGCTCGGGGCGGGCCAGCCGGTGGGCGGCAGCGAAGTGGGTGCGAATCGTGAGGAAGGCTTCCATGGTGTTGTCGAGCAGGTCGGCCCAGAGGGTGGGTTGTTCGTAGAGGCGCAGACCGATCAGGGGCAGGTGCGGCGCCAGGCGCTGCCAGATCGCCTGGAGCAGGGCTTCGCTGGTGGGCAGTCGGCCCTCGGGACGGCTGAGATCGAACTCGGGCCAGCAATCGTTGAGGAAGCGGAAGTCGAGGGGCTCAGTCACCTCACGCCGGATGGCGTGCTTCACATCCGAGAGGTTCAGGACCATGCCGTCCTGGTCGAGGCCGCCAGCCATCGACACGATCAGTTCATAGTTGTGGCCATGGCCGGGGGCCAGGCTGCAACGGCCGAATCTGGCCTCGTTCTCCGCATCGCTGAGTTCCGGCAGCCGATAAAGATGGCTGGAGCTGAACGTGGCCCGGCGGGTGATCACGCAGGGGCGCCCCTGGCCATGGGAACCGGCCAATGCCGGCCGGGGAGGCTCGCACAGTGGTGGCGGGGTCAACGTAGTGGTCATCATCGATCCTCCCGCAGTTGGGGCATCCTAGGGAGCGTGATCGGCCAGAAGCTGGTCGGGCCATCCACCCCCCAGCGCCACGCCAGTCCCGATCAGGCCGCTCCCCGCCCTTGTCTGCTTCCGATTCCACCCCTTTGCCACAGCCTTTGCCGAAGCCTTCCCCGCAGACCCTGAGCGAGCGTCTCGGCGGCATCAACCTCTACCTGGTCGGCATGATGGGCGCCGGCAAGAGCGCCGTCGGCCGGCCCCTGGCCGACGCTCTCGGCTATCGCTTCGTCGACGCCGACCAGGTTCTGGAGCAGGCCGCGGGGCGACCGATCCCCGAGGTGTTCAGAACCGATGGCGAAGCGGGGTTCCGTGCGCTGGAGTCCTCCGTGCTCGGGCGGATTTCGGCCTGGCATTCGCTGGTGGTGGCCACCGGCGGCGGCGTGGTGTTGCGACCGGAGAACTGGGGACACCTGCAACAGGGGGTGGTGGTCTGGCTGGATGCACCCCCATCCCTGGTGCTCGAGAGGCTGAACGCCGATCCGACCCCGCGCCCCTTGCTGCAGGGCAGCGCCGATCCCGCCAGGACCCTGGCGGAGCTGCTGACGCAGCGACGGCCGCTCTATGCCCAGGCGGATCTGCGCATCCAGCAGGATGGCCGGCCGGCAGAGGCGGTGGCCCAACAGGTGCTGGAGGCGTTGTCTGGCGTGCTCAAAGAGCGCTAACGGCGGGGTGGCTCCAGACGCACGGCAAACCACTGCACGGCAACGCCGGGCTCCAGCTCCAGTTCGCAGGCGGTGTCGAGCAACCGTTCGGCCCGGGCCCGGTGATCGGGAAGGGCAGCCAGATCGCTGGGTGGCTCCGGCAGCGCCGCCAGCTGCTCGATCAGCCAATCGAGGGTCTCGGGTGCCGTCAGGGTGCGCTCGCCGACCTGGGGCTCGAGAACCACGTAGTGATCAAGTTCGCGCAGCAGGGGATCGGACATGGCACAGGATTTCGCTTCAGTCTGGGCCCTGATCTGGAAAGCCAACCCCACCGCGACCAAGGCTCAGATAGAGCCGGTCCCGCCAGTCGAAAAGGGAAACCAGCAGGGGATGGTCTGCAAAGCCAGGCACGCCCTGGCCGGCCAGGGGTGCACCGGCGCTGGCGGGGAACTTGAGCAGGGAAAGCTGGGCGGCGACGGCCAGGTCAGCCAGGGACAGCTGATCGCCGACCAGAAAGGAGCGGCCAGCGGCCAGGACCGCCAGCTGCTCCAGGCTGGCCTGCAACTGCTGACGTCCGTCACGGCCGATCAGCTCACCAAGACCGGTGAGCAGTTCCCCTGGCAAGGCCCCAACCAGGGAACGCAGTGGACCCGGTGTCGCTTCGGGCAGCAAGGCGCTGCGCAGCAGGCCGTCGTGGCTGGCGGCCTGGAGCAGGGCCAGGCGAACCCCGGCGGCCAGGGCCGTATCGGCCCAATCCTCGAGCAGGAGGACGCGAGCCCGTTCGAGCGGATCGTTGGGGAGCAGCGACACACCCTCGCCTTTGCGCTCCAGATAGTCGGCAATGGCGGATGAATCGGCGATCACCTCCGCTCCGTCGCGGAGCACGGGAACCTGGCGCTGACCAGAGAGCCGGAACAGGTCGAGCTGACCGAGGCCAGGGGTGACCTCGATCACGGTGTAGTCGAGTTGTCTGGCTGCAAGGACCAGCCGAACCTTCTCGCAGAAGGAAGAATGCCTGAACTGAAAAAGCTCCAACTTCGTCGCCTCGGACCCCGTGGCGGCAGAGTAGCTGTGATTCCGCCACGCCTCGCGCTGGGACTGCCGCGCCATACCGCCTGCCATGAAGGACTTTTTCCTGAACGTGACGCGCTATCCGCGTTATCTGGTGGCCTTCAGCCTGGGGGTGTTCAACTCGGTATTCGAACCGCTGGCCAAGCGGCGCAGCAATCCGGTCACCGCCGTCGCCCTGATCGGCGCCCTGGTCAGCGGCATGCTCAGCCTCACCCTGGTGCTGCGTGCGATGGTGAATCCTTCACCACTGGCTTAGGCATGGCACAGGGCCGACGGGTGGAGCGGGTCGCGGCGCTGATCCGGCGAGAGGTGAGTGAACTACTCGTCCATGGGCTCAAGGACGAACGCATTGCCCTGGGCATGGTCAGCGTCACCACCGTGGAGGTGGCCGGCGACCTGCAGCACTGCAAAATTTTTGTGAGCATCTTCGGCAGCGAAGACGACCGCCAGGAAGCCCTGGCCGGGCTGAAATCGGCCACGCCTTTTGTCAAAGGAGAACTGGGCCGGAGGCTCAAGCTGCGGCGCACCCCTGAGGTGATCTTTCAGCTCGATCGCGGCATCGAAAAAGGCACCACGGTGCTGGGCCTGCTCAACCAACTCGGGCGGCAACGGCTGGAGCGCGGAGAAATTCCAGCTGGCAGCGATGAAGCAGGCGTTGATGAGCCAACCAGTGATGACAGCTCAGCCTGACTGGCGCCGCTTGAGCCTGAAGGAGCAGGTGGCGCGCCTGGTCGTGGTGCGTGGCAGCGGCCATCTCAACGATGGCCAGCGCCGCTATCCACGCTGGGAGCTGGCCAATGCCGAGCTGCAGCGGCTGTTACGCCTGGGCGTGGGTGGCGTGATCCTGCTCGGTGGCAGTGCCGCCGAGCTGCGCTTGCGCACAGGCCAGCTCCGGGCCTGGGCGGACCATCCCCTGCTGCTCTGCGCCGATGTCGAAGAAGGGGTGGGCCAACGCTTTGAGGGGGCCAGCTGGCTGGTGCCCCCGCTGGCCCTCGGCCTGCTTCACCGCAGCGATCCGGCCAGGGCTGTCCGTCTGGCGACCGCCTACGGGCGCTGCACCGGCCGCCAGGCTCGCCTGCTGGGTCTGAACTGGGTGCTGGCGCCGGTCTGTGATGTCAACAACAACCCGGCCAACCCGGTGATCAACGTGCGGGCCTGGGGGGAAGATCCAGGCAGCGTCGGGGAGCTGGCGACCGCCTTTCTCCTGGGCACCCAGGCCGAGGGGGTGCTGGCCTGTGCCAAGCACTTCCCCGGCCACGGCGACACCAGCAGCGATTCGCACCTGGAGCTGCCCGTACTCACCCACGACCGCGAGCGGCTCGATGCGGTGGAGCTGCCCCCCTTCCGCCAGGCGATCGCGGCCGGGGTCGCCAGCGTGATGACCGCCCACCTGCAACTGCCGGCACTGGATCCCCAGCGGCCGGCCACCCTTTCAGCATCGGTGCTCGATCAGCTGCTGCGCCAGGACCTCGGCTTCGCTGGACTTGTGGTGACCGATGCCCTGGTGATGGAGGCGATCACCGGTCAGTGGGGCGCTGGCGAAGCGGCGGTACTGGCCTTTGCCGCCGGCTCCGACCTGCTGTTGATGCCCGCCGACGCCGATGCCGCGATCACGGCCCTGCTGGAGGCCCTGCAGAGCGGCCGGATCCCCATGGCCCGGCTCGAGCAGAGCCTGGAGCGGCGCGAGTTCGCACTCGCCTCCTCGTCGTTGCCAGCCCAGGACCCGGGCGCCGCGCTGTCCCTAGGCGATCTCGAAGGGCTCGAGTCGAATGCAGAACGGACCCTGGCCAGGGAACTGGTGACCCTGAGCCTGCAGGCTCAGGGCGAGGCCCAACTGCCGGCGGGGCCCGGCCTGAACCTGATCCGGCTGGACAGCACCGTGGCCAATGCCTTCCTGCCGCTGATGGCACCGGCCCTGCAGCGCCCGGCAGGGTTGGGCTACGCCGCCTGCCTGATGGATGGACGCAGCCCTAGCCCCTGGAGCCACAACGCCAGCGCGCCCCTGGCCCTGGAGCGGCTACCGGCCGGCCCGGTGCTGCTGCAGCTGTTCGTGCGCGGGAATCCCTTCCGGGGGAGTGCGGGCGGGGAGGAACCCTGGCCTGCGGTGGTGACCCAGCTGCTGGCCGCCGGGCGCCTGGCGGGGCTGGCCGTCTACGGCAGCCCCTATCTCTGGCATGCGTTGCAGCCGTTGCTGCCAGCCGATCTGCCGGCGGCCTACAGCCCGGGGCAGATGCCCCTCGCCCAGGCCGTGCTGCTTGATCGCCTCGGGCTGGCCGCAGGCGGCATCGAAGGGGGTTTCACCGACTAGGGGGCCCGCTAAGGGGCAGGGGCCGGGGCAGGCGCGGGACAGGTGCGGGCCTCAAAGTCACAGCTGTAGATCGTGGGCTTCTGCCAGCTGAGCGGAATCTCGAGCAGATCGCGCGGTCCGGTCCAGCCCTGGGCCATGAAAATCACCGCTGCCAGGCAGTTCATGGCGATGTGCCAGCGCCGCCAGTGCAGGTGCTTGTGGATTTCCGGACGGCTGGCCACCGAGAACAGCATCAGGCCGGTCAGGCCGGCGCCGCCCCAGAAGTGCGATTGCCAGAAGGCCGGCTCAAACGGATTGTCGCCGAGACGAAACACCTCGGGCTGCAGCCCGAGGGCGATCACCCCTGCCCAGCACACAAAGGCAAAGGCGGCGCGGTAGATCGGCTTTCGCGCCTTCCAGAGCGCCACGAAGGCCAGCGTTGTGCCGATCAGCGCCAGCAGCAGCAACGCCAGTCGTGGCGCCCCTCCCGTGAACTCCTGAAGCGTGTTGTTGGTGGCGATCACCACCACCAGGGCGATCAGCACGATCCCCACCACTCCACCGGCCAGCCACTTGCCCAGATCGGCATGGTCCCGACCCACCGTGGGCGGATGCTTGACCTCATTCAGGCGGCGGTTACGGGTCTGCTGGGCAAGCCGCAGCACCACCCCCAGGAGTGGGTACACCAACACCACAGCCAGGAAGGGATGGAGCAGCCAGAAGGCATCAACGGTGGTCATCGGAACTCAGCAACGGGGTGGATCGGCAGGTCTGCATGGATCGGCGCGGCGGAGAAACCGTGGCAAGTGCCCTGCATAGCGCATTAAGGCCAGGGCTGCTGTCAGGGTCAGAGCCAGGGGGGCAGAGCGGGATGTCAGGCAAGAGGCGCTGAGCTTGGCCCCTGGGAGATCGCTGAGCCGGAATCATGAGCTTTTGGCCGCCAGGGGGTGGACCGACAGGAGAGTTACCGCCAGGAGCCCCAAGCGGATTTGGCTGGCTATGGCCATGGGCGACCCATGGGCGAGCCATCAGAAGCGGCAGGGAGGCCCCTTAGGCTCCCCCCAGGCGCTGCCCTTTCGATGCTCAGCCTCTCGATGATCGTGCGCGATGAGGCAGAGCGTCTCGCCGCCTGCCTGGCGTCGGTGCAGGGCTTCGTCGATGAACAGGTGGTGGTCGACACCGGCTCCCGCGATGCCACCGCTGCCATCGCCAGGCAACACGGCGCCACGGTGCATGCGATCCCCTGGCCCGGTGACTTTGCCCCGGCGCGCAATTTGGCCCTGGGCTGGGTCAGCGGCGATTGGGTGCTGGTGCTCGATGCCGATGAGCAATTGCTGCCAGAGGCCTGGGAGCCGCTGCGGCAGCTGATGGCCCAGCCTGACCTGCTGCTGATCAACCTGTTGCGCTTCGAGCGTGGCGCCAAGCAGTCGCCCTATTCCAGGGTGAGCCGGCTGTTCCGGCGCCATCCGGAAATCCGCTGGAGCCGCCCGTACCACGCGATGGTGGACGACAGCGTGCTGGCCTTGCGCGCCAAAGAGCCCCATTGGCGGATTGCCAATTGCCCCCAGCCGGCCCTCTGCCATGACGGCTACAAGCCGGAACGGCTGGCCGCCGGCAACAAGGCCAGCCGCCTGCGCCGTGCCATGGAGCAGGAGTTGCGCGAGCACCCCGGCGATCCCTACGCCAGCGCCAAGTTGGGTGGGCTGGAGATCAGCGAAGGTCGACTGGATCGGGCCCAGCTGGTGCTGCGTGACGGGCTGGCCCACTGCCCCGAGCAGGCCCACCCTGAGCGCTACGAACTGCTGCTGCACCTGGCAATGGCCGAAGCTCCGGCCGCTCCCGAGCTGGCCATCAGCCTCTACCGCCAGGCCCTGGCCCTGCCACTGGATCCGCGGCTGAGCTTCGGGGCGCAGCTGAACCTCAGCGCCCTGCTGCTGCGCCAGGGCGAGAGCGAGGCCGCCCTGCTGCTGGCTGAACAGGCCGCCCACAGCGCGCCGGAGCTGGTGACTGGCTGGCTCAACCTGGGGCTGATCCGCCGCAGGCAGGGCGCGATCGCCGGTGCGCTGGAGGCCTACGCCACCGCCCTGGAGTGCGACCCCGACCACGCCGAAACCCACCAGAACCTTGCCGTGGCTCAGCTTCTCGGCGGCAACATCGATGCGGCACGGGCCAGCTTTCGCCAGGCGATCCGGCTGCTGAGCCTCCAGGGCCGGCATCAGGAAGCCAGCCGGCTGCGGCAGCAGGCCGGAGCCACCATGAAACTGGAGGTCTGAGCGCATGGGCTCAGCATTGTTGCCACCCCTTCAGGACCGCACCATCGTGGTGACCAGGGCCGAGAGCCAGCTCGCCGAAGCCCGGCAACGGTTCGAGCGGGCCGGGGCCCGGGTGCTCGACCTGCCGGCCCTGGTGATCGGCCCACCGGACGAATGGGGCCCGCTTGACGATGCCCTGGGCGAACTCGCCGACTTCCACTGGCTGATCTTCTCGAGCAGCAATGGCGTCGACGCCGTGGAGCAGCGGCTGGAGCGGATCGGCACCAACCTCTCCCGCCGACCCGGCACGGTGAAGATCGCAGCGGTGGGCCGAAAAACCGCTGCACGCCTTGAAGCGCTGCGGGCACCGGCTGACTTCGTGCCGCCGGCATTCGTGGCCGACAGCCTGATCGAGCACTTTCCCGTTTCTGGCTGGGGCCTGCGGCTGCTGCTGCCGCGGGTCCAGAGCGGCGGGCGCACCCTGCTGGGCGAAGCCTTTGCCGAGGCCGGTGCCCGGGTCGTTGAAGTGGCCGCCTATGAATCGCGCTGCCCGGCCCGCATGCCCGTCGCCACCGCCCTTGCCCTTGAGCAGGGCCGCATCGATGCGCTCACCTTCAGCAGCGGCAAGACGGTGGTGCATACCTGCCGGCTGCTGCAGCGCAGCTTCGGTGACGACTGGCAGCGGCAGCTGGCGCCGGTGGCCTTGATCTCGATCGGCCCCCAGACCAGCCGCACCTGCAGGGAGCTGCTCGGCCGGGTGGATGGCGAGGCCGATCCTTACGACCTCAGCGGTCTGGTTCAGGCCTGCATCGCCAGCCTGGCAGGGCGACCGCTGCTCAGGGCAGCGCCGGACTGAGCCAGGCGGTGACCAGCTGCTTGCCCGAACGAAGCTGGAGGCTGCCACTGCCGGCATCGATCGAAGCGACGCTCCAGCCGGGGGGAAGCATGGGCGTCTGACTGCCACCTTGATCGCCGATTGAAACGCTGCCGCTCTCGTTGCCGAAGGCCACCAGAGCCTGCGAAACCCCAGCGACAGTGATGACGCCGTTGAACTGAAATCCTGGTGGCAGGGCCACCGGGGAGTGCTTCGTGGAGTCCTTCGAGGAGGGCGGGGCCTGGGCTGGGGGCGTGGGCTTGGCGGAGCTGGCGACGGGCGCGGAGCCAGAGGATGCCATGGGCCGGGGTCCCCTGGAGTCGGGAAGGGGAGCGAAGGGATCGCTGCGACGCTCGGCATTGCCGGCCAGCACCTGCTGGGCCGTGGGCAGTGGGGTGAAGAGTGGGGTGAAGGACTTGGCGATCGTTGTGGCGGAGCGCTCGAGCTGCGCCGCAGACGTGGGCGCCAGCGGCGCGGCGGCAGGGGCAGGCGCCCGGACCTCGGCAAGCGGTGGCGATGGAGGTGGCGGACCGCCGCAGGCGATCAGGGCCAGGAGTCCTGGCAGCAGCAGCGGTCTGGCCCAGCTGCTTTCGCTCTCAACGGCTCGGAAGATCAGCTTCGACAAGATCCCTGAAGCGGTCCAGATTGGCCTGGAGCTCCCTGGTAACGATTCCCCCCAGGATGGCTGGTTCCATCAAGGGGGCAAGCACCCCGGGCAACTCGTAGCTGACCGTGAGCCGAACCGTGGTCAGCGAAGGGGTCTGGGGATAAAAGCGCACCGCCCCCTTGGTGGGCAGTCCCCCCACCGATTCCCAGTGCAGCTGCTGGGCTTCCACCCGCTGGCTGATCCTCGCTTTCCAGTGGAAGCGAAACCCCTGGGCCGAGAGGGTCCAGTCGGTGAGATCGGGATCCTCCAGGGTTTTGACCGATTCAATCCAGCGCATCCAGCGCGGCATCGCCTCAAGATCACTCCAGACCTCCCAGACCCGCTCAGCCGAAGCCCGGATCTCGGTGGTGACGCTGTGCTCCAACCAACGACCCATGGTCTTCAGGCCACCACGGCGCTGCTGGCCAGCCGCGCCGGCTGGTCAAGAATCACCGCAGCAGCCAGGCGACCGCTCATCGTGGCCCCTTCCATCGAATCGATGTAATCCTGGCGTGTGTAACTGCCGGCCAGGAAGAAATTTCGAACCGGTGTGCGCTGCTGCGGACGATAGGGCTCCATGCCAGGAGCCTCACGGTAGAGAGACTGGGCCAGTTTCATCACGTTGCTCCAGGTCAAGGTGAGATTCTTCGCCGAGGGAAACAGCTCCCGCACTTGGGCATCGACAGCGGCGACGATCTCTGCATTTTTGCGGGAGATCCAGGGATCCCCCGGCGTGAGCACGCACTGCAGCAGGGATCCCTCGCCCTCACGGCGGTAATCGGCGGGGCTGGCCAGGGCGAGGTCGGCGAAACAGCTGAAATCGGCGTCAGCGGTGTACAGAAGATTGTTCAGGCCGGTGGGGGTTCCCAGGTCACGGCGGGCCCGCTCCTGCTCGGCCGACGCACCGAGCTCAGTCACCCAGCCGTCGTAGCGGAGCTGCACCGTGGCAACCGGCACCGTATCGAGTTTGTAGATGTGCTCGAACTGGGGGTAGCGCCGCCAGGCCTGGGGCAGGAGGCGCTGGATTCCCGGCACATCGCAGGCCGCCAGGTAGGCATCGGCCTCAATCACACTCTCCCCGTCCGGGGTGCCCAGGGTGAGGGCACTCACCTCGGGGGCGTCGGCGCCGTCCTGGCGGTAATGCACCTCCTTGACGCGATGGCGCAGATGCAGGCGGGCACCGCGGGCTTCGATGTAATCAAGGATGGGGCGGTGCAGCCAGCGGTGGGGCGAACCCTTGAGCAAGTTGAGCTTGGAGGCCTCGGTCTTGGACGCGAACATCAGGAAGATGGTCAGCATGCAGCGAGCCGACATGGCGCCACAATCGATGAAGCCCAGGGCATAGGAAATCGGATCCCAGAGCCGCTTGAGGCTGCGCTCGCTGCCGCCGTGGCCGAGGAACCATTCCTTGAAACTGATCCGATCCAGCTCGCGGATCACCCTCATGGCGCCGTCGTAGTCGACCAGTCCGCGCACGATCGGGCTGGTGCCGAGGGCCAGGGCATTGCGCAGCTTGTCGATCCAGTCGAGCTGGGGCGTGGTGAAAAAAGCCTTGAGGCCGTTGAACGGCGCGCCGATCAGAAAGCGAAAATCCAGCTCCCGCAGGTCGCCACCTTTGTTGACGAACAGGTGGGTGTGGTCTTTGGGAAGCAGGTTCTCGAATGCCCCCACCTTGCGCATCAGGGCAAACAGGTTGGCGTAATTGAAAAAGAACACGTGCAACCCCATCTCGATGTGGTTGCCGTCTGCGTCCTCCCAGCTGCCCACCTTGCCGCCGACGAACGGACGGGATTCGTAGAGATCCACCTGGTGGCCGGCCTCACACAGATCCACGGCGGCCGACAGACCAGCCAGACCCGCACCCACGATGGCGACTCGCACCTTGCCTGCTCCAGGAGATCAAGACTCTATGGAGCCGGCCAGCCAGGCTGCGGTTGCCCGAAATTCGCCACCCGTCCATAGAGTGCATTCAAGAACGATCAGATTCTCTGAGGCGGCACCGATGACCAGCGCGATCTCCAACCCACCGGCAGCCACGGCCCATACCGGCAAGGACGGCAAAGGCATCCTGATCACGGATCCGGCCATGAAGCAGCTGGCCGGCCTCACCCAGCAGCTGGGCGATCAGAAACTGCTGCGGGTGGGCGTGCGCTCCGGCGGCTGCAGCGGCATGAGCTACACGATGGATTTCGTTGAAGCCGATTCGATCCTTCCAGGCGATGAGGTCTACGTCTACGAACCGTCCGGGGCGGCCAGCTTTCGGGTGGTCTGCGACCCCAAAAGCCTGCTGTACATCTACGGGATGCAGCTTGATTTCAGCTCGGCCCTGATCGGCGGCGGTTTCAACTTCACCAATCCCAATGCCAGCCAAACCTGCGGCTGCGGCAGCTCCTTCGCCGTCTGAGCCTGACGGCCGGCAGCGTCCTGCGGTCCTGCGGCGTGGGAATCTGATCGCCTGACCCGCCAGAGTGTTAGCCGATGTCGGCCCCCACGGACACCACGGAATCCCTGTTTGATCAGGCGATGGGCCGTTATCAGGGCGGTGCCCCGGCCGCCGAGGTGATCGATGATTTCCTCGCCATCACGGCCCAAGCGCCGCGCCTCTCGGCCGCCTGGACTTGCCTGTCCTGGTTGCAGCTGCTGGACGATCAGCCCGAGCTGGGCCTGCGCTCCGCTCGCACAGCGGTGAAGCTCAACCCCCAGGACCCCCAAGCCAGGATCAATCTCTGTCTGGCCATGCTCGACACGGGCGCGAAGGGAGTGCGCGAGCACATCGATCTGGTGTTGCGGGTCACGGCGATGGCGCCCGAACTGTCCCGCGACCTGCAGGGGTCGATCGCCGATGGGCTGCGCCGCAAGCCCGGTTGGCGCTCGCTTGAGAAGGTGAGGGACTGGTTGCAGGGCTGAGCCGGTGACGGCGGGAGGCCCAACGCCATGACGCGCGTTCTGTTGCTCAGCAATGGCCATGGCGAGGATCTCAGCGGCAGCCTGCTCGGCCAGCGGCTTCAGGCCCACGGAGTTGAAGTAGCCGCACTGCCGCTGGTGGGGCACGGCGCCGCCTATCGGCAGGCAGGCCTGAGCGTGATCGGTCGCACCCGGGAGTTCAGCACCGGCGGGCTGGGTTACACCAGCCTGGGAGGCAGGCTGACGGAAGTGTTCCAGGGCCAGGCCACCTACCTGTTGCAGAAGTTGGGGCTGTTCCTGCGGCGAAGCCGCTCGGTGGACCTGGTGGTGGTGATCGGTGATGTGCTGCCGGTGCTGTTTGCCTGGTGCAGCCGCAGGTCTGTTGTCACCTATCTGGTGGCCTACTCCAGCCACTACGAGGGTCGGCTGCGGCTGCCCTGGCCATGCGGCGTCTGCCTGAGAAGCCGGCGCTTCCGGCGGGTGTTCAGCCGCGACGCCCTCAGCGCCGACGATCTCAGCGCCCAGCTGGGCCGCAGCGTGCAGTTCCTCGGCAATCCCTTCCTTGATCCCGCCCTGGCTGGCTCAAGCGCCCCCACACCGTCGCGGCAGCATCTGGGCCTCCTGCCCGGCAGCCGCCTGCCGGAGGCCCAGCGCAATCTGGCGTTGATGCTGGCGGTGCTCATCCGCCTGCCGCCGCTCCTTCAGCAACCGGAACGGCTCGGCCTGACGGCGGCGTTGGTCAAGGATTTCCAGGCCGGGCAGGTTGCGGAGCTGGCCGCCAGGCAGGGGTGGCGGCTGGATGGACAGATCCTGCGGCGCGGCAGCCTGGAGCTCCAACTCCGCTGGGGGCAATTCCCGACGGTGCTGCAGCGCTCCGACCTGCTGCTCTCGATGACCGGCACCGCCGCCGAGCAGGCCGTGGGGCTGGGCAAACCGGTGGTGCAACTGGCCGGCTGCGGCCCCCAGTTCACCCCTGCCTTCGCCGAGGCCCAGCGGCGGCTGCTGGGGAGTTCGCTGGCCTGCACGGAGGGCGAGCCGGGCTCGGAGCAGAGCCTGATGGGCTGCGCCGAGCTGCTCTCCAGCCAGCTCCAGGCCCTGGCCGAGGGCCCGGAGCTGGCCGAACGCTGCCGAATCAATGGTCTGGAGCGGATCGGTGGTCCAGGCGGCTCAGCGAGAATGGTTGAAGAGATCCTGGCGGTGCTGGATGGCTGAAGCGTCTTCCCTCCCCTGGCTGGAGCGATTGAAGGGCTGGATCGACGGCCTGCTGGTGCTGAACGTGTTCGTGGTGATTGGCGGGGCCCTCTGGTTTGCCGTGGCCGTGGGCCTGCATGGCCAGAAGCTGGAGGGGCCGCTGATCCTGTTTCAGAAGCTCTGGGAACCGCTGTTCACCCCGGCGATCGGCTTGCTGATGGCCGCGGCCGTCCTCAGCGGGGTGCTGGGCTGGTGGCAGCGGCGAGGGCGCCGGCAAGATCTGGATAACGGAAGTTGAAGCCCTGATGCTGCAGGCGCTCAGCCAGCACGTACTGACCCTCCAGAACCACCTGGGCGCCGTCTCCGAGCATGAGCTGCAGCACCGGGGCGGGCACCGGCAGGAAGCTGGGCCGCCCCAGCGCCTTGCCGAGGGCGGCAGCGAACTCTTTCATCGAGACCGGGTTGGGCGCCACGGCGTTATAGACCCCGCCAAAAGCGGAATCCTCGAGCGCTGAGGCGATCAGCAGGCAGAGGTCACTGCGCTGGATCCAGCTCATCCATTGCCGCCCGGAGCCTATCGGGCCACCGAAACCGGCCTGGAACACCGGCAGCATCTTGCCAAGGGCGCCGCCGTCTGCCCCCAGCACGATGCCGATGCGCAGGGTCACCACCCGGGAGAAGGCCGCCGCTTCTGCCGCCGCCGCCTCCCACTGGCTGCAGAGCCGACCCAAGAAATCGTCTGCTGCCGGGCTGGTCTCAGCGAAGCGCTGCTCCGGGCTGGAGCCATAGACACCCACCGCTGAGCCGTTCACGAGCACCGCAGGTTTCTGCTGCTGCCGGGCCATCGCCTTTACCAGCAGGCGGGTGGTCTGCAGGCGGCTGTCCAACAGCAGGCGGCAGTGCTCAGGGGTCCAGCGCTTTTCGGCGATCGGTTCACCGGCCAGGTTGACCACCCCTTCGGCGCCAGCGATGGCCTCAGCCAGCGGCGCTTGCTGCCAGCTGGCCGCCTGGGAGGGATCGGCCTGAAGCCGATGCAGCCGCTGATGATCCAGGCCAGCCAGGCTGTTTGCGCCTCGGCTCACCACGGTGCAGCCATGGCCGCGCTCCAGCAGCCAGGGGACCAACTCCCGTCCAACGAAGCCCGTGCATCCCAGGAGAAGCAGCCGCATGCCGATGGTTCCGATCTCTGGTGGCAACCCAGGCTAGGAGTAGGGGTCGTGGAGAACCGCTGAGGTTGTGGTCAGGCCGAGGCGACGGGCCAGGGGCACCAGGGCAAAGCCCTGGAAGAGCAGACCCATCAGCACCACCCCGAGGGCCAGGGGCGGCATCAGGCGCCCCCAGGGAACATCGCTGGCGGCGGCCTGAATCGCCATGGCGATCGGCACCGCCCCGCGCAGGCCGGCCAGGCCCACAAAGGTCTTCTCCGCCTGGCCAAAGGGCGAACCCAGCAACATCCCCTGCACCATCAAGCTCCGCGCCAGCAGCATCACCAGGAACAGAGCCAACGACCAGGGCAACGCCCGGACCACCTCCTGGGGATCCACCACCAGGCCCATGCAGAGAAACAGCATCAGCTCGGCCATCTTGGCGAAGCCGGCCTGGGCCTCCTCCATGGCGGGCTGATCGCACGTCGGGCTGTTTCCCAGCACCAGCCCGACGATGAACGCCGCCAGCAAGCCACTGCCCCCCAACAACTGGGTGCCCCCCACCACCAGCATCAACTCGGCCAGGCTCATCACCGCCAGCACCGAAGGGCTGACCCGCCGCCGATGCTTGGACAGCAACTGCTGGGCCAGGCTGCCGCCCAAGAAACCCAACAGGCCACCGAGCAGGAACTGACGCACCACGTCGATCACCAGCCCCGATGGGGCCGTGGCCGCTCCGCCCGCGCTGGCCATGGCCAGGGCCAGACCCGCAAACACCACGGCCACTGGATCATTCACAGCCGATTCCATCTCGATCAGGGCCAGCAAGCGGGGCGGCAGGTGGCCTGAGAGCGGCCGCAGCATCGCCATCACGGCCGACGCATCGGTGCTGCAGACCATGGCCCCCACGAACAGGGCCAGGGGCAGGCTGGTGGGAAGCAGGCTGCCCGGCAGGCTCTGAAAGCCCAGCACCACCACCATCACCAGCAGAGCCGTGATCAGGGAGCCGGCGGTGGCCAGGCGGGTGGCCGGCCTGACGATGCTGAGGATCCTGGCCCAGTTGGTGGTGAGCCCACCGAAGAACAGCACCAGCACCAGGGCCACCTGGGCCACCTCTTCGGCCCTGGCCAGGCTGAGCAGTGCCTGGGCGCCACCGGGGATGGCCTCCAGGTTGTTGTCGGTGAGCAGGCCCAGCGCCAGCACCAGCAGGATCCCGGGCACGCGTACCTTGAAAGCGAAGGTGTCGAGCAGAACGGCGACCAGCAGAAGGGCACCGAACACCGCCAGCATGGCGGCCAGGTTCGTGGTCACAGGTAGGCAGCGGAGTCGAGGGGGTTCTAGCCTGATGAAGATGCAAAGTCTTTGAGATGGCCCAAACACCGGCACCAGCTTTCAAGAAGGGCGCTCTGGTGAAGGTCAGTGCGAGTGCCTATGCGGGCAGCCTGGAGGCATCCGCCAGCGATCCCAGCCCACCGGCCTATCTGTTCGAAGGCCCCGGTGAAGTGCTCGCCCTCAAGGGTGACTACGCCCAGCTGCACTGGAGTCTGCCGATCCCCGATGTCTGGTTGCGCATCGACCAGCTGGAGTCATTCTGAGCGGCGGCTTCACCCTTTCTCACCCCTCCAGGTGCTTGCGATCCTGCAGTAGCTGACTGCGCAGCTGCCTGGCTTCCCGCAGCATTTCTCTGCCGTCGTGTAGGTAATTGTCCACATAGCCGAGCGTGTAGCGCTCAAATTCAGCCAGGGCATCCTGCACTTGGCTGAAACAGTGATAAAGGCTGAGTCCGACATCAGCGGCAACACCGGGGCAGGCCATGGAGCGATAGAGCGCCACCACCTTCTCGAGTTTCTGCTTGCTGGTCTCGAGAAAATCGCAGAACGTCGCCATCAGGTCGTCGTCGTAGGGATCGGCCGACAGGGCGCGAATCTGGGCTGGGAATGGATTGATCACTTGAGCCAGCAGACGATCGATCGGCCCATACACCTGCCGCAGCCAGGCGCTGATCTCGCTGTCACGCCGGGCCCTGGCGCGAGCAGGCCGCACCACAGCCGCCCCCTGGCCAGCGCCCCTGCCGCTCTCGGCGTCGTAGCGGCGACGCTTTTCCCGATCCCCCAGCACCGCCCAGGCGGCATTGAGGGCGAGGATCCTGGTGTCATCACCGCCCACATCCGGGTGGTGCCGCTTCACCAGGGCCCGATAGGCCGCCTTGAGCTCAGCGGCGCTGGCTGAGGGGGGCACGCCGAGCACGGCATACAACTCGGTGGGGAGCGGCAATGCCATCGAATGCGTTCGTCTCCCCCATCATCTCCACCTCGGCCCCAGGTCTGCGGCTGCCAACAAAAAGCCCCCCGTTTCCGGGGGGCAAAGAGGTTGTGTGAGGAAGCCCTGAGCCGTTCAGGGACAGATCAGAATTTGAACGTAGTTTGAATCAGCCCACCGAAGACATCGAAGCTGTTGTCAGAGCCGGTGGATTGTCCCAGCGGACGACTGAGGTAGAAGATCGCCGGGGTGACTGAGATGTTGTCGGTGACCTGGAACTTGTACCACCACTCCCAGACGAAGTTGCCGTCGTCGGGCGTGGTGTTCAGTCCATCAATGGAGCCTGAAGACAACTGGGTGGCATAGGTGGCCTGACCGACGGCCATACCGGCAGCATTGCCCTTGGCGAAGACATCCTTCCACTGCAGACCGGCGAACCAACTCTGTGACTGAGTGACATAGGGAGTTTCGAACTCATCGCCGGAGCGAGTCGTTGCATTCCCTGAGAGGGAATTCAGGCCCCAGCCGACGCTGATCGAAGGAATGAACCCAGCCTTCTTAGGCTGCCAGTAGGCATTGACCGCAAAGCTGTTGGATTCACCGTTGGCCAGGAACCAGCTGTCGGAAGCAACGAAGTTGGTGCCGCGCCGGAAGTTCGTGGCCTGTTGCCCGTAGCGGTAAGCCAGCGAAATGTTCCACTGGGGGGCCGTGTAATTCAACTGGGCCGTAAAACTGCCGCGGGCACAATCGGTGCCGATACCGCCTTCACTGCTTGAGCAGGAATTGGGATCGCCATCAAAGACCTGACCAACATTGCCCTGCTGGGCGACATAGTTGGCCGCAAAGCTGAAGCGACCCTGGCCTCTCTCGACATCCTGCTTCCAGATGGCAGCAACGAGCGCTCCTGTGGCTTTGTTGTAGACGCCAGGTGTTCCGTAGACGGAGAAATAGTCGAGAATATCGCTTTTATAAACCGAAGGCCTGACAGCCAAGGATTCGGTATTCCTGGCCCGAGGACCAACCACAAAAGTGAATTGGTTGCCAACGGGGAAACGATAATAAAGCCTGTCGATGCCGACACTATTATTCCCGCTGAAGCCGCTGCTTGCTTTATCCAGTGCCGTCAGGTTGACACCATCTCCAGCAAAGGCATTTTCGAAGTTGCCGGAGCGAAGGCGGGTGAACAGCAGGTCTTTGCCCGTGAAACTCGTCTCAAGATTAAGGCGAACGTCATAGCTGAACGTAGTGGCACCGAACTGCTGGTTGTACTTCTCTGCAGCATTTCCGGAACCGTCCCCGAACACACCAAGACCCGGGCGATTACCACCTGCATTCAGAGCGCCAAGTACGAAGTTGGCTTCACCTTTGAGCACGGTGGTGGTAGAGAACTGGCTGGCTTCGAGTTCGCCTACTTTGGCCTCAAGGCCATCGACCCGGCCCTTGAGCACGGAAAGTTCAACCTCGAACTCCTTCATCAAGCGGCGCAATTCATCGGTCACTTCGGTGATCCGATCGAGGCAGGCGTTGAGCAGGGCAGCGGCTTCCCAGCGGCTCAGCGGCCTCTTACCGCGGAAGGTGCCATCGGGATAGCCAGCCACGCAGCCGTAACGCTCAACCAGATTGGAGAGAGCCTGATAGGCCCATTCCGTTGGTTGAACATCAGAGAACTGGGTGATGCTGGTGACTTGATTCCGGCTCTTCGCGGAACCAGAGCTGGCATAGGCGTTGATGGCCTCAAGATTGATGCCATCAACATTCAAATCAGAAGCAGACGCGGCCAGCGGGCTGAGTAGCCCAAGGGCAGCCGGCGCCAGCAGGAATTTCTGGAACAGTTTCATTGGATCCTCACACCAATTGAGGGAGCGTCCGTTGGGAAGCTTGGCGTAACTGTATCGAATACGCCAAAAAAATTTGTCGCATTCAATCACAACTCCATGTATTCAGCGATACACGGACGAGCCAGCAGGCCTTGTCGCTTCAGCACTGTCAAATCCGGCTCCACCAAGAAGGCAACGGCACAAGGGTTGCCCACACAAGGGTTGCCTACACAAAGAGATAGTCAAAAGCAAAAAAAAGCCGCGACAGAAGCCGCGGCAGAAGCAAGGAGAAATGGCTGACTGTGTGAGGGGTCAGCCAGGTTGATTCAGTGATCCAACGACTGAATCGT
>JABMPN010000078.1 GCA_013203655.1 Cyanobacteria bacterium bin.51 | reverse complement strand
CGGCGGCTCCACCCAGCTGTTCATCGGTCTGCACCTGATCCACGAGGTGACCAGTCCTCAGGCTTTCGTGGCCCTGCGGGAGCTGGGTCTGGGGGTGCGTCACCCGGAGAGAACGGTGGCCACCGTGGATCACATCGTGCCGACCACCTCCCAGGCGCGGCCCTTCGCCGATCCCCTGGCCGAAACAATGCTGGCCACGCTGGAGAGCCACTGCGAAGAGCACGGCATCCGCCTCCACGGCATCGGCAGCGGCCGACAGGGGATCGTGCACGTGATTGCACCGGAGCTGGGTCTCACCCAGCCGGGGATGACCGTGGCCTGCGGCGATTCCCACACCTCCACCCACGGGGCCTTCGGGGCGATCGCCTTCGGCATCGGCACCAGCCAGGTGCGTGATGTGCTGGCGGCCCAGAGCCTCTCGATCGACAAACTCAAGGTGCGCCGCATCTGGGTGGAAGGCCGGCTTCCTTTTGGCGTGTATGCCAAGGACCTGATCCTCCACGTGATTCGCCAGCTCGGGGTCAAAGGTGGCGTGGGCTACGCCTATGAATTTGCCGGTCCGGCTATCGAAGCCCTCTCGATGGAGGAACGCATGACCCTCTGCAACATGGCGATCGAGGGGGGCGCCCGTTGCGGTTACGTCAACCCCGATGCCACCACCTTCGCCTACCTGCAGGGCAGGCCGATGGCCCCGAGCGGGGCGAACTGGGAGCGGGCGGTGGCTTGGTGGCAGAGCCTGGCCAGCGGGCCTGAGGCCCACTTCGACGACGAGGTGCGTTTCGATGCCTCGGCCCTCGCGCCCACAGTCACCTGGGGGATCACTCCCGGCCAGGGGATCGGCATCGATGAGGCCGTGCCGACTCCCGAGCAGCTCGAACCGAACGAGCGCCCCCTGGCCGAGCAGGCCTACCTCTACATGGACCTCACCCCAGGGGCTGCGATCGCCGGCCTTCCCGTCGATGTCTGCTTCATCGGCAGTTGCACCAACGGCCGGCTCAGTGATCTGCGCGCCGCTGCGGCCGTGGCGCGGGGGCGAACGGTGGCCAGCGGGATCAAGGCCTTTGTGGTGCCCGGTTCTGAGCAGGTGGCCCGAGCCGCTGAAGCCGAAGGGCTCGATCAGGTCTTCCGCGCCGCCGGGTTCGAGTGGCGCGAACCGGGTTGCTCGATGTGCCTGGCCATGAATCCGGACCGCCTCGAAGGCCGCCAGATCAGCGCCAGCTCCAGCAACCGCAACTTCAAGGGTCGCCAGGGTTCGGCCGTTGGCCGAACCCTGTTGATGAGCCCGGCGATGGTGGCGGCCGCGGCCGTTCGTGGTCACCTCACCGATGTGCGCGAGCTGCTGCTGGCGCCGCCACACCCCGAGCCAGCCCAACCGGAACCAGCGCTTCCCTGAGCCAGCCCGTTGTTCACGCCCTGCCATCGATGACCCGTTCTCCCACCAGCTCGCGGCCCAGCTCGCCCCCCCCTTCGCACTCCGCCTTCCCCTCCGGTCCGATCCGCTCGGTTCAGGGGCACGCGGCGGTGATCAGCGGGGATGACATCGACACCGACCGGATCATTCCGGCCCGTTTTCTCAAGTGCATCAGTTTCGAGGGCCTGGGGGAACAGGCCTTTGCCGACGACCGCCTTGAGCTGGGCGGGGCCCATCACCTTGATTGGCCTGAGCGCCGGGATGCACGGATCCTCTTTGTAAACCGAAATTTCGGCTGCGGCTCGAGTCGGGAACATGCCCCCCAGTCACTGATGCGCTGGGGGATCCGGGCGGTGGTGGGTGAGAGCTTTGCTGAGATCTTCTTTGGCAACTGCCTGGCGCTGGGGATTCCCTGCCTGCAGGCCAGCCATGACAGCCTCATCGACCTTCAGGCCCTCTCCGCCGCCGATTCCGCCGTGGACTTCCAGCTCGACGTGGGCTCTGCTGTCTTGAAGGCTGCGGAACGGCACTGGCCGCTGGAGATGGCGCCCGGGCCGCGCCATCTGTTGCTCAGCGGTCAATGGGATGCAACCAGCCAGCTCGTGGCCCATGACCAGGAGCTGCGCGCCACAGCGGCGCGACTGCCTTATTTGGTCGATTTCACCCTTGGCTGAGCGACTCTTCGCTGATCTGGTTGTTCACTGAGCTGCTGTCAGCTGAGGGGACGCGTGCTCAGAACCAGCGGCCGCGGGGCTGACCGGGAACCACCGGGCGGAAGGGCACAAAGGGCACGCCCGTGCCGTTGAAGCCGAAATCGTTCAGCCTCACCCGCACGCCGCCGATTCCCTCAAAGGGGCTGTAGAACACGCTGACGGCATAGGCGCGCCGCTGCCAGCGCAGCTCCACGAACGAGCCGGTCAGCTCGCCATAGTTCGGAGACGATGGATCCACATTCAGGCCGATCCCCCCGTTGAACAGCAGCGGTCCAGCCAGTTGCTGGGTCAGGCCGACTCCCACGGTGCCCAGGTCGACGGCCTGATCGAAGCCGAATGGACTGAGCCCGTCACGCACGGCGATGCCGCCGGTGAGGGTGATCTGGGTGAAGTCGAAATAGGGTTTGCTGAAGTTCCCCAGGGTGAGTGTGGGCCCGCCGGAGAACGACAGGACGTTCTGATTGGTGCCGTCGCCGAAGTAGGCCAGATCGGCAGAGAGATTGGTGTTGAAGGTCAGGCCCGGCACGATCGGCACGGGCGAGTAGCGCAGGGCGCCATCCGGGGTCAGGGGTAAGGTTTCGCCTCGCCAGATGCTGAGGGAGCTGTTGATGGCCCCAAAGGCATTGGCGCGCCAGAGCTGGGCGAAATTATCCGATTCATTGCCGTTGATGAATTCGTTGCTCTGGTAATTGCCGACGCCGACCCGCCAGAAATAACTGTTCCTCAGCCGTCCCAGGTTCGGCAGGACTCCCCGCTGTTCCAGGGAGCCTCCAAAGGCGGAATAGACATCCTGTTCACCAAGGGAGCCGTTCCAGATTCGAAAGCGATAGGCGGCAAACAGCCGCGCCACAGTGTCACCCAGCAGCGGTAGCTTCAACGGCCGGCTCATCTCTCCCCAGCTGCGGGTAGCGTTGGCCAAGTTCTCCGGGTTGAAGCTGGAGACATCGAGGTTGAACTCGGCGTCGAAGCCCAGCAAGGGCAGGTTGAGCTGGGCCTCCAGGCCGAACAGATCCCCCAGTTGGGCGTCCTGCTGAACGGATGATGAGCCGGGCAGGCTTCCCGGCAGCGGGTAGCTGTTGGTCGTGCCCTGAGCGGCGCGCTCCAGCAGGAACTGGGGTTCCAGTTGCAGAGTGCCAGTCGCTCCGATCCCAATCGGTCTGAGGCGGCGGCCGACGAAAAAGCCGTCGCGGTCCTCCTCGTCGAAACCGAACACCCAGCGGTTTTCCACCTCCTGTTCCTGCTGGATGCGGGTGCTGCTCGCCACGGGGACCGACAGACGATCCTCGAAAATCAGGCGGTTGCGGTTGGCGCGGATCACCGTGTCGCCGTTCTCCTCTTGGACGGCCACCACGTTCTCGGCGTCCATCCACACCTGGGCTGGGGTGAAGGGATCGTTGCTGAAGCTGACCCGGTTGGCGCGCCAGTCCGTGTTGGTCATCTGGATGCGTGGCGACTGAAAGCGCAGCCGCGTCAGGGTGCCCTGGACCAGACCCTGCTGCCTGTTGCTGCGCAGACGGCGCACCTGGGGTGGGGTGGCAGGACCGAAATTGCTGTTCTGCTCGCCCTCGGTCAGGTCGGTACCGCCGGGTACGGAAAACTGACGGTTCAGCACCAGTCCCTCCCGGGCCTGAACGTTGCTGATGCGTTGCTCGATCGTGGCGATCGTCTCGTCTCGCTCACGCTCCTGCTGGCGCAGGGCGCGGAACGAGGGCTGCTTCGGAGCTGGTGGCGGCCCCTGGGTTGCTTCAGGGGTTTGGGTGGCTTGGAGGCCGTTGGCGTCAACTTGCCCCCCGGCTTGGGGCCCGGGTTCAGGCCCAGCTTCGGGCAAAAGCTTGGGCGCTCCTCCGCCCATCGCCGCCTGCTCAAGGGCCTCGGGTAGCGAACGCGGCCTCTCCGGGGGCTCCTCCGGGCGGTTCGGGCAGCCTTTGGCAGGCGGCATTGACGCCGCCGCCTGCAGAGCGGCTTTCGGGGTGGGATCTTCGCCAAAGCGGTAGCGCAGCCCCAGAAGATAGGCATTGCTGCCTTCCTTGACGCCGTTGAAGGTCCCGAAGGCACCGGAGCGGTGGTGGATGCGGCCCACCGCCGACCACTGGGGCGAGAAGGCGCCCTCCACCTCGACGGCCAGGTAATTGAGGATCCGCGAGGATCGTTCCCGGAACGTGTCCTCGAAATTGCTGAGGCTGGTGGTGACGCTCACCCCCTGGACGACCCCGACGCTCAGCCAGGGCTGCAGCCAGGCCCGCAGGCCGATGCCGGCGGTGAACTCGCCGAAGCTCTGGGCGGCTGTCAGCTTCCCAGAGGCGTCATCGGTGAAGCGGCTGGTGAAGCCGCTGCCTCTCTGGGCGGCGGCCCAGTGGCCGAGGGCCGTGAAATCCAGTTCAAGGGCGAACGGTCCTGCCTTGAGCAGCCGTCGCTGAAGGCCTGCACCGAGCAACACCTCCTCCCTGAGCTGGCCCTTGAATACGAAGGTGTCACCGAAATTGGCGTCGAACAATTGCCCGCCCCAGAGGGTGGCCGCCCAGGGATGGGGGTGCCAATCGGGGACCGGCGGCAAAATGGTCGGGCAGGCGATCGGCTCTGGATCCGGCAGGGGTGTGGAGACCGGCAGCTCTGGATTGAGGTCGACCTCGCTGGTGCTGAGATCAAGGACCCCGTAAACGTCTTCCATTTCGCCGGTCGCCTCGATCAGGCTGAAGCGCAGGCGGCTGGCCTGGAAGTACTGGTTGCCGCGCCGGAAGCGCACACTGCCGCTGGCATAAACCGTGCGGTTCGTGGTGTCGTATTCGAGGCGTTCTGCCATCAGCCGGCCGCCGGCCAGCACAGCCTTGACATTCCCCGTCGCGACGAAGCGCTGGATCAACTGGTCAAAGCCCTGCTGATCGGCTGTGATCTCAAGGACCTTGGCCAGCGACTCCGGCGTGTCCACCGGTTCCGCCGGCTCGCGGCCCGTTGCCGCAGGATTGGCAGGTGGGCTGCCTGGTTGGGTGTCCAGCGGGCTGTCTGGACGTGGACTGAGTTGAAGGGGGCTGAGCGGACGTGGGCTCGACGGCTTCTGGCTGGGAGGTGCTTGCCAGGATCGATTCGGATCAGAGCTGGCTGCGGGGTCGCCTGTCTTTGGATCCCTGAGTTCCGGATCGCTGGCCTCTTGATCGTCAATGTCTGCCTGAGCCGCTGCCGTTCCAGTGGGCGGCTGGCTGGCTGGGGTGCGCACATCCAGGGCAGAGCCCACCTCCTCAAAGCCAGACAGCGGGTCAGCCTGCGCGTGAGCTGCGGAGCCCAACAAGCCAGCCGCACCGACCAACCCGATCGTCCAGTGCATGGGGTTGACCAGAGTCACCGCAGATTCTGAACAACGGCTGATCTTGCCACGTCAAAGGAAGGCTGAGTCGATCAGTGGACCAGCTGGACAGTGGCTAACTAGAAAGTGGCTAGCTAGAGGGTGGCTCAGGTCTCAATCCTCGAGATCCTTGCGGCTGGGGGTGCGGGTGGGATCGCTGGCCAGGAAGCCGAACACAAAGATGCCGATGAAGAAGAAAACGACCGAGTAAACGGAAATCTTGAGAGCGAGCATGGTCCGTCTGGCGGGTGACAGGGAGTGACAGGCCCCAGGTGGGCCCTGAACGACCCTTCGGCAGCGGCATCATCCTATGGGTCACCCATGGCCACCTCCGATGTCCAAGGCCCTGGAAACGACACTTCCCACCTGGATTGAAACGTTTCAGTCACGTTCAAGGCTGGATCTGCTGCCGCAATGGGAGCGCCTCACGACTTCCGGGTGCTGGCAGAACGCCGCCGCGGACCCCTGGGGGGGGCTGCACCGTCCCGACTGGCAGGCCCGCGGCCTGTTGATCTGGCCGCGGGGCGGCCTCAGCCTGACGCTCAGGTTGCTGCTCCACTGTCCCCCGGCCTGGCGGGGCCATGAAGCCTGCGGCGCCCGTCTAGCGCTGCGTTGGTGGGCCATTGAGGCGGAGTTGCGCGTCGATGGGCTGGCGGTGCACCGGGGCGATCTCTATGACTCCGCCTGCCGCTGGCTGCTCCCCCCCCGCTGGTGGCAGGGCGAACCGCTGGAGCTCGAACTCGAGCTGTGCAGCCCTCTCCACGATGACGGCGCCCTGATCCTCAGCCGCCTTGAGCTGGAGCCCCTGGAGCCAGCCGACCCGGAGGGTCTGTTGCTGGCCACGGGCCTGGAGCTCGAGCAACTGCGTCAGGCCCGTCGCCTGGGCGAGCCGGCCGGCCGGTTGGGGGATGGGGCGACTCCGGGCTCACGGGCTGAGGCTGAGGCGCTGGCCCGCTCCACGACCCCGTCGCCGGGGACCGTTCAGGTGCTGGGCCATGCGCACCTCGATCTGGCCTGGTTGTGGCCGGTGGCCGACACCTGGCAGGCTGCCGAGCGCACGTTCCGCTCCGCCCTGGAGCTGATGCGCCGCCATCCCCAGCTCCACTTCGGCCATTCCACCCCCGCGCTCTATGCCTGGCTGGAGCAACACCGCCCGACCCTGTTTGAGGAGATTCGCGGGGCGATGCGGGCCGGACGCTGGGAACCCCTCAACGGCCCCTGGGTGGAGAGCGACTGTGTGCTGATCAGCACGGCTTCGCTGCTGCGCCAGTTTCAGGAGGGACAGGCCTACAGCCGGCGTGCCTTCCCGGAATGGACCCATGAGCTGGCCTGGTTGCCCGACAGCTTCGGCTTTGCTGCCGGCTTGCCACCGGTGGCGGCGGCCACCGGCGTGCGCTGGTTCTGCACCCACAAGCTGGCCTGGAACGCCACCAACCCCTTCCCCCATCGGCTGTTTCGCTGGCGGGGCCGCTGCGGAGCGGAGCTGCTGACCCTGGTCACCGCGCCGATCGGCAGCGATGGCGATCCGCTGGCGATTGAGCGCTATCGGCTGGAGTGGCAGCAGGTCACGGGCTGTGCGGATACCCTTTGGCTGCCAGGGGTGGGAGACCACGGCGGCGGCCCGACGGCGGAGATGCTGGAGCAATTGGCGTTGTGGCAAAACCAGCCGATGGCGGCTGCCCAACGCCACGGCACCGTGCGGGCCTACCTGGCCGAGCTGGAGCGGCACCGCGAGCAACTGCCGGTCTGGCGCGACGAGCTCTACCTGGAATTGCACCGCGGCTGTGCCACCAGTCGGCCGGATCAGAAGCGCCACAACCGCAGCCTGGAGCGCCTGCTGCGCGAGGCGGATCTGGCGAGTTCCCTGCTCTGGGCCATGCCGGTTGCCAGCGCTGGCCAGCCCCCGTCTTCTGCTCCGCCAGCGGGCACGGTCGACTGGCGACCGCTGTTGTTTCAGCAGTTCCACGACATTTTGCCGGGCACCGCGATCCCGGACGTGTTCGAGCAGGCCGAACCCCAGTGGCGCCGTGCCCGCCGTCAGGCGCGGCACCAGCGCGATCAGGCCCTCCTGGCCGGGCTGAGTGGCGCCGGACCGACAGCGCCGGCAGGGCTCGGCCAGCTCTGGTTGCTCGCGTGCCTGCAAGCCCTGCCGGCGTCCTCCCGCACGGTGCGTTTGCCGAAGGGGGCCTGGTGGCAGGGCGATCAGCGCCTTCCCAGCCAACCGACGGCGGCCGGGGGGGAGTGGGTGCAGCTCGCCAGCGGTGGCGGGGTGGCGGCGCTGGCCCTGCGTCGCCTGGGCGCTGCCGGCATCTCAGCAGCAGCGGCGGCGGCTGCGACGGTTGATGGGCCGGTGGTTCTGGAGCGAGAAGACGGAGCGGCTGGTGCCCGTTGGCGGCTGGGTAATGGGCTGGTCCGCGCTGAACTCGGCCCCGCCGGGGTGGAACAGCTCTGGGGTGCTGATGGCCTTCCCCAGCTGTCCGGCCCGCTCGAATGGCGTCGCTGGCGGGATCGCGGCGAATTCTGGGATGCCTGGGATCTGGCCGGGGACTACCGCGATCACCCCCTGCCCCTGAGCTGGCAGGCCGAGCCACAGGTGGCTGAACAGGGGCCGCTCTGCTGCCGGCTGGTCTGGCGCGGCCAGTGCGGCAGCAGTGCCCTGCGGCTGGATCTGCAGTTGCTTGCCGGCAGCCCCTGGCTTGAACTGACCTTGCGGGTCGACTGGCGCCAGCGCCATGAGCTGTTGCGGCTCGAGCTGCCCCTGCAGCAGCAGGCCTTGCGCTGGGCGGCGGACACCTCCGGCGGTGTGCTGGAGCGGCCCGCCCGGGTCTGCACGGCACGGGAGGCCAGCCGCTGGGAGGTCCCTGCCATCAGCTGGGTGGCCAGCCAGGCCGCTGACGGTGGACTGGCGGTGCTGCTCGATGGCCCCCAGGGTGTTTCAGCCGGTCCGCAGGCGCTGGGGGTGTCGCTGCTGCGCAGCCCCAGCTGGCCTGATCCCAGCGCCGATCAGGGCGTGCAACGGTTGCGCCTCGCCCTCTGCCCCTGCTCGGGTGGCTGGCGCCAGGCGGCGGTGCCGGCAGCGGCGGTGCAGTTTCGGGAGCCCCTCTGGCTGCGGCCAGCCCCCCCAGGACTCGGGGCCGGGCCGGCGGGCTGGCGGCGAATTCTCGATCTGGGCAGCCGGGACCTGCAGCTGGTGGCCCTGCGTCCGGATCCGGAGCAGGGCGTGTTGCAACTCACAGCTCAGAACCTCTCGCCCTGTCGCCAGACCCTGGTGCTCGGCGGGATGTGGCAGCTGCTGGAGCGTCTGGATCCCGGTCAGCGAAGCGCTGGCGGCCACTGGGCAGCCGCTGGGCCGGAGCGGCTCGGGCCCTGGCAGTTGGTGACCTGGCGGATCCGGGCTCAGTCGTCGTGATCGTCGAACGGGTCGGTGAGGCCCTTGGAGGGGGGGCCGAAGGCCAGATACACGCCAAAGCCTGTCAGCGCCAGAAGCGCCAGCAGCACGGTGATTGCGATCGAAAGGGCGGGGGAGGTTTCTGTCACGGGTGGGGGCTGGGAGACGGGCGGGACATGGCCGGTTGTTCCATCACAACTCTCGACCGTGGCGGCTCGATGCAGCGGCGGGAGCTTTACAGTAACGATCCCGACACCTGTGCCAGAGAGGTTCAGCCGCCATGGCCCAACGCACCCGCCTGGGAAATCTGCTTCGCCCGCTCAATTCCGAGTACGGCAAGGTCGTGCCGGGCTGGGGGACAACCCCGGTGATGGGGATATTCATGGTTCTGTTCCTGGTCTTTCTGCTGGTGATCCTGCAGCTGTACAACAAATCGTTGTTGCTCGATGGGATCACGGTGAACTGGAACGGCCTCGGCTGAGCGGATTCGCTCCTGCCCCATCGCCCTCTGGCCATGAACTTTTTCGGGATCGGTCTTCCGGAGATGGCAGTGATTGCTGCTGTCGGCTTGTTGGTGTTTGGTCCCAAACGGCTGCCGGAGCTTGGCCGCACCCTTGGGCGCACCCTCAAAGGTTTTCAGTCGGCTTCCCGGGAGTTCGAGCAGGAGTTCCGCCAGGCGATCGATACCGAAACGGTCACGGCCCGGCCCAACAGCCCGACCATGGCCCAGACCGCTGAGCCGATCGTCTCTGAGGCTCCCGTCTCCGAAGCGGCTTCGCTGCAAGCCGCTTCCCCTGAAGCCGCTGTCGCCCAGCCAACGTCTGAGCCCGGCGGCCGGCCCGTCGAGCTGCCGGTGATGCCCGAACTGGAGACCATCAGCGGATCTGTGCCTGCCTCAGAACGGCCTGCCTCAGAGCTGCCTGCCCCAGAGCTGCCTGCCTCAGAACAGCAGGTTTCAGAGTCTGGTTCGGCTGACTTGCCCCCTCAATCCTTGCCGATTTCGCCGTCCTGATCGAGCCGGGCGGCTCCCTCAAGCGGCCTGGCCGGGACGTTTGACTGTTGCGGTCGCCGTTCGGCTCGCCACAACAGCGCCGCAGCGACTGAGCTTCACCCGCATGACCCGATGACCGCCGCTCCAGACCCCGCCGGGGATCTCCAATTGCTGGTGGGGTTGGGGAATCCGGGCAGCAGCTATGCCAAGACTCGCCACAACGTCGGCTTCATGGCCCTGCAACGTCTGGCCCAGGCCGAAGGCGCCAGTTTCCGGGTCAACACCAGGCTGAAAGGAGAGGTCGCCGACCTGCGTCAGGGCGAGCGGCGCCTGCGCTTGCTGATGCCCACCACATTCATGAACGAAAGCGGTTGGTCGATTCGTGCCACTCTCGACTGGTTTGATCTGAAGCCCCACCAGTTGCTGGTACTCGTTGACGACATGGACCTGCCCCTGGGCCGCCTGCGGTTGCGCCGCGAGGGCGGCGCCGGCGGCCATAACGGCCTGCGCAGCACCATCGAGCAACTCGGCAGCCAGCAGTTTGCCCGGCTGCGTATCGGCATTGGTGCCCCATCGCTCGATCCGTCCATTCGCAGGGAGCGCACCGTCTCCCATGTGCTGGGCCGTTTCTCCGCCGCTGAAGGTCCTGTGGTCGACGCCGTGCTCGAGGAGGTGCTGGCTGGTGTCGGCCTGATTCAGCGTCTCGGCTACGAGCGGGCCGGTAACCGCCTTAACAGCTTTCAACCCACCCCCGCCTGAGGGCGCTCCCATCCTGTTCGCCAACCCCGTGCCGTGAGTCGCCTGCCCGCCACCACCGCCCAGCTGCGGGTGCTGCATCAGAGCTTCAGCCAGAAGCTGGTGGAGGGAGAGGTGGTGGCGGGCGGATTTCAGTGGTCGTTTCGCTGGGCCTTCGACCGTGGCGAGCTGAGTGTGGAGCCCTCCCTCGGCCGTGCCCTGATCCAGGACGCGCTGCTGCGGTTTCTGCTCAAGGCCGACTACCAGCTCGAACCAGGCAGCGACTATGCCTTTACGGTGCGGGCCAAGATCTAAGTCCCGGTTCTAAGTCCAAGCTCTGGCTCCGGGGCCCAGGGCCCCCAACCTGTCGCCGCCAGCCTCGCGCTCAAGTTGGTGGCCCAGTGCCTGCTCCACCAACAACTGGGCGACGACGTCGTCCCAGGGCCGTGGCGGCTGGCGCAGGCCCATCGGCAGCAACCGCCTCCAGCCCCTCGCCGGGAATAGCTGCCAGTAACGCGAACGGGCCGCCAGGGTGCTGCCCCGTTCCTCGATCAGCAGCACCGGAGCGAGGGGCGCCAGCTGCTCCAGCCAGGCCCTGCTGCCCGTGCCATTGCCAAGCAGGATGGCGACAAGCAGGCGCTCTTGCAGCCAGGTGTCGAGTTCTCTTTTGGCGTCCTCCGGGCTGAGGATCAAGGCCACCTCGATCCGCTGGCGGTCAGGGTCGCTGCGGACCAGACCACACTTGCTCCTGCCCGGGTCGATGGCGGCAAGCGCTCCATGCGCGGGCAGCCGGCTCAGCTGGCTCATGGTCGGCTCATGGTCGCCGGGGCTGGGCCTGAACAGCGCCCCCACTGCCCTCCCCCGCCACACGACGCAGCTCCAGGAAGATCGGGTCGGCGGTGTCGGCATTCCGCAGCGCCACCGCTTCGAGCTTGACGCTCTGACCGGCCGCTCGCTCGCTGAGCTCACGGCCGAGCTGGTTGAACAGATTGACATCGAACTGAACCCCATCGACCACGGACCCCTGGCGCTGTGCCTTGGCGAAGGAGGCGGCCAGCAGCAGGTTGAGCCGGTTGCGCACCTGATTCGGCGAGAGCTCCTCCCCCTCGAGATTGGTGGTGGCCATCACCTCACCGGCGCGAATCACCTGGCGGTTCGGACGCAGATCGGGAAAGGCCAGCACCTGGCGCTCGCCCCGCAGCACATTGGCGGCGGAGCGGATGCTCACCACCCAGGCGCCTCCCTGGCTGATCAGTCCTTCCAGTTTGTCGATATCGCCGCGAGGAACGAGCAGCATCTGGCGATCGGGCGCTGTTCCTGGCAGGACCTGATCGAAGGCGGCCAGGTTGGCTTGGCGCAGCAGCTCTTCGATCACGGGCTTGGCCTCCGCTCGCCGCTGGATGGCGACCTTGACGGTGGCGAGCGTCTGGCCGCTGCTGATCACCACGTCACCACGCCTGAAGGCGATCAGGTTCTCCTCCAGCGACTTGAGTTCGGCTTCGCCGGCGCTGATCTGCTGCCTGACCCTGGACAGTTCCGCTTCGTTGCGGCGGATGTCCTGGTCCCGGCTGGCGATGTCGCGGTTGAGCCGGTCGCGCTCGTCGATCAGTTGCTTGCGCTGAACCTGCAGGGGTTTCAGTTCGCTGCGCAGGCGTTGGGCCTGAACTTCGACGGAGGCCAGTTGCTGGCGAGCCTGTAGACGGCCCTGTTCGGCCCGGACCACCCCACGCTGGGCCTGGCGCTGGGCCGTGGTGCTGCGTTCCAGGGCGGCTTTGCTGCTTTTTAAGGCCTCTGCGCTGCGATCAAGGGCGCTGCGGCTGTCACGCAGTTTTTGCTCCAGGCCGTCGAGTTCAAACAGCCCCACCCTCAGACGCTCGCTGACCGCAAGCATCAACCCCAGCGACACCGCGCTGATCAGACTGCCGGTGAGCACCGTGATCAGCACGGCGGTTTTGCGGGGGCGCAGGTTGAACAGGCTGAGCCTGGCCTTGCCGACCCGGCTGCCAAGCCGATCGCCCAGGGTGGCCAGCACGCCACCCAGCACCAGCAGAGCGAGGATCAGCAGCCAGCCGGACACGGTTCAGATCGAGGAGCTCCAGTATCGGTGCCGCGGGTTTCGGCGCTGTTGTGGCCAGCTCAGCTGAAGCGTTTCGCCAGGGCAACAGGATCGAAGACGGTGATTTTCTTGCGGTCCACCTGGACCAGGCCGGCCTGGCGGAGGTCGCCCAGCAAGCGGGTGATCGTGACGCGGGTAGAGCCGATCGCTTCGGCGATCGATTGGTGCGAGAGGCGCAGATCAATGGTGATCCCTTCGGCACCCGGCACGCCGAAGTCACGGCAGAGCACCAGCAGAAAGCTCACCAGCCGGGAGGACATGTCCCGATGGGTGAGTGTTTCGATCATCGTTTCGGTCTGGAGGATGCGCGAGGAGAGGCCCTGCAACAGCAGAAGCCCGACGCTGGCGTCCTGCTCGATCGCCCGACGCACCGAGGTGGCCGGTGCCGCGACCATCTCCACCCGGGTGAAGGCAACGGCGTGATAAAAGCGATCGGAGCGTTGGCCGGTGAGCAGCGAGAGCACCCCGAACAGGCTGTTTTCGCGCAGCAATGCCACGGTGATCTCCTCACCAGACTCGTAAACCCTGGAGAGGCGAACGGCTCCACGGCGGAGAAGATAGACCCGCTCGGCTGGATCACCAGGGAAAAAGATCGTCTTGCCCCGCTCCACAGCCTCAAGAGTGCAGCCGCTGAGGCCACGCATCACCTCAAGCAGGGTGGTGGCTCCGCTGGCCGTGGAGCCGACGCCGGTGGTCGTCGGTGCGGGGGTGGTGCTGGTGCGGCTGAATCCGCGCATAGCGCCAACCATGACGGCGAGACGAGTGAACGAAAACTACGGATCGACCAGGGCAGGCCACGTAGCAATCGACACTAATCCCTTGGATCCACCCAGGCTGCCGCTGATTTCCATGATTGCAAGTCCAGGCAGTAGTACACCTGTTTGCGCTAGGGATGGTGCCTGCCGCTTGTTTCCGGGCCCGACACCGCTACATTCGGCTTCGCGTGCCAAGAGGGGTGTTGATGACGGCCAGCCTGATCACCCCTCACCCGGAGGCCCGCCATCCGCTGCGGTCCCTGCCCCAGGTGCGCCCACCGGCCCTGCCATCCCTCCCCGCCCAGCCGGTCACAGCGGCCCGGCCCGAAGGCTTGCTGCAGGTTCACACCGCGGCCTTTCGCGGCAGTTTCAGTGGTGTGTTCAGCCAGGCTCTGCGCACGGCTGGACTGGGCAGCCGGGTCTTGATCAGCCAATTCCTCAAAGGCGGTGTCGACCAGGGCCCGGAGCGCAGTCTCTGGCTGTGCGGACGCCTCCAGTGGATGCGGCCAGCGCTGAGCAGCTGCCTGATCCGTCCAGCCGCTGATCCGCTCGCCGATCCCGCCGATCGGTGCGCGGTCGAGGCGGCCTGGACCTTCAGCCGCGAGCAGCTGCTCGCGGGCGCCGTCGACCTGGTGGTGCTTGACGAGCTCGGGCTGGCGATCGCCCTGGGCTACCTTCCGGCCGATGACGTGATCTCCACCCTGGAGCAACGACCCGCCCAGCTCGATGTGATCCTCACCGGCCCGTCCATACCAGCCGACCTGATCGCCATGGCCGATCAGGTCACCCAGTTGTGTCGGGGTGCCTAGATGCTCAAGTGTGACCGCTGGATCAACGCCCAGGCCGCCGATGGCATGATCGAACCGTTCCAGGCCAGCCTGGTGCGCCACCTCGATCCGCAAGGGGCGGGCCGGCCGGTGCTGAGTTTCGGTTGCTCCTCCTACGGCTACGACCTGCGCCTCTCCGCCAACGAATTCCTGATCTTCCGGCATGTGCCGGGCACGGTGATGAACCCGAAGCGGTTCAATCCGGCCAACCTCGAACCTGCCGCGCTCCACCACGACGAGGACGGCGCCTCCTTCATTCTTCCGGCCCATTCCTACGGCCTGGGTGTGGCGCTGGAGAGGCTGCGGGTGCCGCCCAACATCACCGTGATCTGCCTTGGCAAGAGCACCTATGCCCGCCTGGGGATCATCGTCAACACCACGCCGGCTGAAGCGAGCTGGGAGGGGCACCTCACCCTGGAGTTCAGCAATTCCTCCGGTGCCGACTGCCGCATCTATGCCAACGAGGGCATCTGCCAGCTGCTCTTCTTTGAAGGGGACCCCTGCGACACCACCTACAGCGATCGCCAGGGAAAATATCAAGACCAGCCCGAGCGGGTGACCCTCGCCCGGATGTGAACCCCCGGCCCCTCGCTCAGCCGGCCCAGATCAGGGGGCCAGCCGGGCCTTGTGCAGGCGGCTTTTCTCGTACCAGGCGGCAAATTCCGGTGCCCAGGTTTCCAGATGGGGCCAGATCAGGTCGCAGAGCTGGCGAATTTCCAGCTGGGCATCGAGCTTGGCGCGCAGATCGAGAAAGTGCAGCAACGCCCGCAGGGTGAAGCTCACCACGAAGTGCTGGCGGTAGTCGAAGGGGAGGATGCCCCGGGCGTGCTCTTCGGCGAAGCCGGCGGCCAGCAGGTCGCGGTAACGCTCAGCGGCGGCCAGGCATAAGGCCAGGTCGATTGCCCGTTGCTCCTCGGTGTAGGCGTACTTCTTCCCCTGGCGGTCGCTGTAACTGCCGACCGGCCGTAAATAAAACACCTCCTCCAGCTCAAGCTCGCGATTGGCGGCCCGACAGATCCGCTCGCCCGTGTAGCGCATTGACTGCACATCGAAGCTCACGCCCACCCGGTGGGTGCGGGCCTGCTGCATGACCGAGTGGGGGAACCAGCCCACGTTGAGCACGATCTGGGCATGTTCCATCGGTCCGTAGTGCCCCCGTTCCCCGGCCAGCAGCCGTTTGACGCAGATCTGACCGGCGCTGGTCTCATCGGGCCAGGCGCTGCGATCGGCAGCCACGAACCCTTCGCAATAGTCCTGGTGCATGCCGGCGTAAACGCACAGCTGCGGATTGGGGGTGGCGGCAATCAGCTCGACCCGGAAGCGGTCCATGGCGGCAAACGGTTGGTGGAGGGTGGTGGCGGCTGGGCACTCAAAGGCGGCTGGAGAGTTAACCGTGGCTGCGCGGGCCCGCCAGGGGGGAGATGGTCTCCTCCAGCCTGCTGACCGTGCCGATTCCCGCCAGATCCGGCAGGGGGGTGCCGTCGATCAGGGCGGTGGCGATGGCTTCGAGTTCAAGCTGGCTGCGGCCGCCGAGCGAACGGCCGACCACCCCGCCGCCTTTGTCGAAGAACTCCAGCTGGGGGATGCCGTTGACGCCGTAGCGCTCGATCTCAGGGCTCCAGCGGGGGTTGTCCACATTCAGCAACACCAGGTCGACGGCACCGCGATGCTCGGTTTCGACCGCTTCCATCGCCGGTGCCATCGACCGGCACACCTCGCACCAATCGGCGTAGAACTCCAGGATCGTCGGGCGGCCATTGGCCAGGGCCACCGGCAGCTCCAGGGAGCGGCGGGCCATCTGCTCCAGGGGTGCCTGGGGATGGAGTCCGCCGCGCAGCTGGAACAGCAGCAGACCGAGGGCGGCGGCAATCGCCGCCAACAACACCCTTTCCCTGCGACCGAGCAGCGGCAGAGCCGGGTCACGGTTGTTCGATGCGCCCATCGCTTCGGCCAAAAGTTGGTCAGCTGGGCTGCACTCTGGCAGCGCCTTCGCTGCGGCCGGGCCAAACTGAAGACCGCACTCGGCAAATCCCGGTGAAGCACCGTCTCACCATTCATTTCCCCAGCGAGGCGGTGCACCAGCCGATCACCTATCGGCTGGCGGTGGATTACGACATCGCCGCCAAGATCCTGCGAGCCCAGATCGCACCCAACCGCAGCGGCACGATGGTTGTCGAGCTCTCCGGTGACATCGACGAGCTGGCCGCGGCCGAGGAGTGGCTCGAGGGTCTGGGTCTGCAGCTCGACAGGGCCCAGGGCGAAATCCGGATCGACCGCCAACGCTGCGTTGACTGCGGTATCTGTACCAGCGTCTGCCCCAGCGGCGCCTTGAGCAGCGGCCTTCCCTCCTGGCAGCTCAACTTCGACGCCCAGCGCTGTCTGGTCTGTGAGCAGTGCATCCCCAGTTGCCCGCTTGAGGCCATCGCCCTGGTGTTGGAGTCGCGATGACCCGCCCTCTCCGCTCAGGCCCAAACCTGGTGAAATCGCTGCCGGTGGCCAGGAGCCCCGGGATGGCGCCGAAGCCGTTGCCCTTGCCGTTGCGCCTACTGAAGGCCCTCCTGAACTTCATCATGGTGCCGCTGCGGGCACCGCTGCTGCTGCTCTTGCTGGCGGTCAGTGTCTATCTCGGCATGCATTGGTCGAGGCTGGATACGCCAGCCGGCAGCATGCGCTGGAGTCTGTCCTATGCGCGCCAGATCTACTGGTCGCTGGAATGTTTTCAGGCGGTGCTGGTGGTGGTGGTCTGCACGATGCCGGATCTGCTGATGCGCCAGCTCACGGCACTGATGGCCACCAGCCGGGTGATGACCCTGGTCTTGACCCTGTTGCTGGTCACAATCGCTGCCCTTTACCTGCTGCGGCTGAGTGTGCTGGCCGACATGGTGATTCTGGCCACGTCGGTCTTGCTGGCCAGGCTTGATCTCACGCGAATTCGAATTGTGCCGCCGCCCCTCCCTACCGCCATCGCCCTGAGCGCCTACGTGATGCTGGGGGTCTGGCTGGGCCGGTTATGGCATCTTTCGGCGCAGGCTTAGGGGGCCGCGCAGCGCAGCCCATCAAGCTGCTGGTAGGTCCAGAGATTGCCCAGCACCTTCTTGGTGTATAGCCGGGTCTCGGGGAAGGGAATGGCCTCCACCCACAGCTCCGGTTCCGTTTGCAGCTGGGAGTCAAGCCAGCCCTGCACGGCCCCGGGGCCGGCGTTGTAACTGGCGATCGCCAGAAAGGGATTGCCCTGCCACAGGCGCAACAGTTCAGCCAGATAGCGCGCTCCTAGCGGGGCATTGATGGCTGGTTGCTGCAGCTGCTCGGGGCTCAGCGGCTCGCCCGCCAGCTCGGCGGCAGTGGCCGGCATCAGCTGCAGCAGGCCGATGGCGCCTGCCGGTGAAGTCACCGCGGCCGCGAAGCGGGATTCCTGCTTGGCCACGGCCAGCAACAACATGGGATCGATCCCGGCCGCCTGGGCCGCCTGGGAGAACACTGCGCCGAAGCGCACGGGATGGAGTGAACGCTCCAGGCCGAGGCTGCTCGGGCAGGAGGGGGCAAGCCAGCGCAGGTTCGCCCGCTCCAGCTGGTCCAGCCCGGTCCAGTCATCGCCGACCCCCTGACGCAGCCGGCCCTCCAGGACCAGCAGTTCTGGGGTTGTGGGCTCGGTGTCGCCCCGCCGGTGTCGCCACATCTCCCAGGCTTCCAGGGGCTGGCCAAGCCGCCAGAGCTGATCCAGCCGAGGCTCACCACTCTGAAGCGGTTGCCAGCTCAGCGGTTCCAGGGGAGTGGGCGGTTCCTCGGTTGCAAGGTGGAGGCTGCTGTCTCCTTGGCCAAGCCTCACCTTGGCGCGCCAGCCGTAGTAGCCCCAGGGGGAGCGCAGCAGGAGGTCCTGCCAGCGGCGGCGAGCCAGCTCGTTCTGGCCCTGGCGCTGCTCGGCAAAGGCAAGCCAGAACTGCTGCCGCGCGGCCTGGGGTTCCGGTAGCCCTTCCGCGGGCAGCGCGCCGAGGACCGTGGCTGCTGCCGCCCACTCCTGCTCCAGCAGGAGTGGGCGGGCCAGGTCCCACTGCAACTCCCAGCTGGCCGGATCGGCTGGCCAGCGCTTCAGCACCGACTGCCAGCCTTCGCGGCTCTCGATGGCGCGGCGGGCCTGCACCGGGGCGGACTGCTGCAACGGGCCGGGCAATCGGTCCAGCAGCGTCAGGCCCTCTGGCCTCTGGCTGAGCAGGCGGGTCGCTTCCATGGCTGCCGGGCCAGCGGGCTGACGCTGGCTCAGGGCCAGCAACCGCTTCGCTCCCTGGCTTCTCTGTTCCCCTTGGCCATGGATCAAGGTGCGGCCCAGGGCCAGCTCGGTGGCGGCCTCGCCGGGCTGGTTGCCAAGGCAGGCCAGGGCTCCGGCGCCATCGCCCAGCTCCGCCAGAGCTCCGGCCAGCTGGCTGCGGGCCGTGGCGCTGAGGCTGGCGCCCTGGAGACGGCAGGCCTCGCCGATCTTGCCGGCGGCTCCCGGCCAGCGCGCACCCCAACGGGCCAGGTGAAGGGCTCCCTTCTGCAGGGCATCCGGGCCGGGGCCGGCCTCCACGGCGGCGGCCAGGGCGGCGGGATGGGCAGGGAAGCGTTGCAGCAGCAGCGCTCGCCTGCTGGGTTCCTGGCGACCGAGGGCATAGAGCGCATCAGCGGTGGCTGGAGCCGACGGGAACCGCCGCAGGAGCTGGCGCCAGAGGACTTCGGCTTCGCCGTCCTGGCCCAGGTCCGTGGCTGCCTGGGCGTCGAGTTTGAGCACCAGTGCCGCCAGGGGGTCGCTACCCCAGGCCTGACCAGCCAGCAAGAGGCGCTGCCGGGCCGGTTCGGCCTTGGCGCCAGCCTGGAGCAGCAAGCTGGCCTCCCGCCGCCGCTGGGGATCGGGATCCCAGCGGCGGCTGTGAACCAGTTGCTCCGAGGGTGTGGCGGGGGTCGGCAGGGGTCGCCGCTGCAGGGCCTGGCGGCTGAGCACGAGCACGGCGCCGCTGCCCACGACGGTGAGGGCAAGGGTCAGCAGGCCCCGCGCTGGAGTGGCGATGGCAGGGGGTTGGGGCACAGAGAGGGATGGGAGCGGCCGAGGCCTTCCTCAGCTGCCGGCATTCTGGGGGGACAGCTTCCCCGCACCATGGGCCTGCTTCCATCGCTTCCAGCCCGTTTCACCACCCTGCCCGGAGCCGCCCAGCGTCGCCGGGCCCTGGCGGTGGTCCTCACCGCTGGGCTGGTGGTGGCCTTGCGGCCGATCTGGCCGCTCCAGGCTCTGCCGGGCTGGGTGGTGGGCAGCCTGTTGCTCTGGGCCATCGCTGAATTGGTGCGCTGGGCCTGGTGGCCCCGCCGCAGCGCGTAACCTTCACCCCAGCGATAGGTGCCTGGATGACGGAGCTGGCGTCCCTTCCCGTCGGTCCACCCCAGGGTTCCTCCACCCCCGGTTTTGGCACCGATGGCATCCGTGGCCGGGTCGGCACCCTGATCACCCCAGCGCTGGCCCTGCAGGTGGGCTATTGGTGCGGCCATGTGCTGCCGGCCAAGGGGCCCGTGCTGATCGGCATGGACTCCCGCACAAGCAGTCCGATGCTGGCCGCGGCGCTGACGGCGGGCCTGACCGCTGCGGGCCGTGAGGTGTGGAACCTCGGGCTCTGTCCCACCCCGGCGGTTCCTGGCAGCATCCGCCGCCTCGGGGCGGCCGGAGGCCTGATGGTCTCCGCCAGCCACAACCCACCGGAAGACAACGGCATCAAGTTGTTCGGCTCCTCCGGCGCCAAACTCAGCAGAGAGGTGCAGCAGGCCATCGAAGCCGGCTTGCGCGGTGAGCCTGGGGCCTCCACGACGAACGATCTGGGGGAAGATGGGTCTTACCGCTGCGGCCCGGCCCACCAGCGCACCGACTTGCTGGCGGCCTACAGCGCCTCGTTGCTGGAGAGCGTGGTGGGAAGCCGTCTGCAGGGTTGCAGGATCGTTCTCGACCTCTGCTGGGGATCGGCCACCGCCTGCGGCGTCGAGGTGTTCCGGGCTCTCGGCGCCGACCTCCATGTGCTGCATGGCGAGCCCGATGGGCGCCGCATCAATGTGGGTTGCGGCAGCACCCACCTGGAGCCCCTACGCCAGGCGGTGCTGGCGGCCGGGGCCCAGATGGGTTTTGCCTTTGATGGCGATGCCGATCGCATGCTGGCCGTGGATGGCCGCGGCCGGGTGGTGGACGGTGATCAGATTCTCTTTCTCTGGGGTGGGGCCCTGCAGGAGGCCGCCCAGCTGCCGGACAACCGCCTGGTGGCCACGGTGATGTCCAATCTCGGCTTCGAGCGGGCCTGGCAGGGCCGTGGCGGCCTGCTCGATCGCACCGCCGTCGGCGACCAGCACGTCCATGCCGCCATGGAGGCCAGCGGTGCGGCCCTGGGCGGTGAACAATCCGGCCACATCCTTTCGCTGCAGCACGGCATGAGCGGCGATGGCCTGCTCACGGCCCTTCAGGTTGCCAGCCTGATCCATGCCCGGGGCGGCTCCCTGGCCGAGTGGATGGACAGCAGTTTCCACCCCTATCCCCAGCGGCTGGTCAATGTCATCGTCCCCGCCCTGGAACGCCGTAAGCACTGGCAGCAGAGTGAGCCGTTGCGCCGGGCGGTCGAGCAGGCGGAAGCATCGATGGCTGGCTCCGGCCGGGTGCTGGTGCGGGCCAGCGGCACCGAACCACTCCTGCGTGTGATGGTCGAGGCGGCCGAGCAGGAGCAGGTGGATCACTGGTCGTCCCATTTGGCGGCCCTGGCCCAGTCCGAGCTCAACGCGGTCTGATCCGCAGGCTGTTGATCGGCAGGCTGCCGGCGGCCAGCCACAGGGCTCCCTGGCAGGCATCACCCCGGGCGGCCACCGTGCTGGCATCCGGCAGGACGCGGCCCAGGGCGGCGCCGAAGGCGGCCGCGAAGCGGGGCAGGTGCGTCAGGGCGCCCCCGAGTGCGCAGACCTGCGCCCGCTCCATGGCCAGGGCGCGGGCGACACCGTGCACCAGGCCCGCCAGCCCGAGGGCCGAGGCGTCGAGCACGGCCTGGGCTTCGGCGTCTCCCCTGGCGGCCAGACCGTCCACCGTCGGCGCGAGCCGGGCAAAGCCTGCCGCGCCGAAGTTGGGGTCCACCGCCAGGGCCTTGATGGCCTGGGGAGAGGCTGGCTGGGCTAAGGCCTGCCAGATCGCCTGCCGCAAGGGGGATTCGCGGCGGCGTCCATCGGCCATCTCCAGGGAGAGGCTCAGGGCGTCGCGTCCGATGTCGCAGGCGGAGCCGGAGCGATCCAGCAGCCAGCCCCAGCCGCCGCAGCGGTGTTCCCGGCCAGATGAATCCTGGCCCAAGGCGATGCTGCCGGTGCCGCTGATCACCACGATGCCGGCGTTGTTGCCCTGGAGGTCGCCATGGGCCCCGCGCAGGGCCGTGCGCTCATCGCCGGTGACCAAAACCTGGGGCGGGGGCATGGCCAGCACGGCGGCCGCCAGGGCCCTGCCTTGCTCTTGGATGGTGGTGCCCTGCTCGATGCCGCTGGCCCCGATGGCGGCCGCCGCGAGATCGGGTCGGGCTCCTGGCCCGAGGGCCTGGCCAAGGCTGCTCGTCAGCGCCAGCGCAAAACGCTCCGGCCCCCCGCTCGCCGCCAGATGGCTGACCCCCGCACCTGTGCCCTCGGCCACGGTGATCAGGCGTCCATCTCCGAGCAGGCGGGCCAGCCGGCAGGTGGTGTGGGTCTGGCCGGCATCGAAGCCAGCCAGCAGGGGCCCCAGGGAGCCTGCGATCGCTCCGGTTTCAGTGGTTGCGGTCATCTGACTGGGGCAGGACGGCCAGGGTGGCCAGGCAGAACCAGGCGGTCAGTTGAACTTCCGGCCGGAAAAAGATCGTGTCGGTGAGGCCCTGCACCCCGAGGCCGACGATGGCGGCCAGGGCCCCGAGCGCCGGCAGGGCCAGCCCTGCCTGGCTGCGCAGGTGGCTCAGGCCGCAGCGGACACTGCTCCAGAACAGGCCAAGTCCGGCGAGAAGCCCCGGCACCCCCCCCCCGACGGCCAGTTCCAGGGGAATGGAATAGGCGCTGAGGGCATTGAACTTGGGCTGTTGGTAGAGGGGGTAGATCAGGTTGAAGGCGTTGTTCCCCGGGCCGATGCCCAGCCAGGGGCGGTCCTGGATCATCTGGAGTACCGCCATCCAGACGTTGATGCGGAAGTTGTTGGAGCTGTCTTCCCGACCTGCCAGCAAACTCATCAGCCGCACCTGCAGCGGCTCAACCAGGGCGATCGCCACCGCCAGGGCCGCTGCTCCCAGGAGCAGTAACAACAGCGGAAACAGGCGTTGCCAGAGCACGGGCCAGTGGCCGATCCAGCGCCAGACCAGCAGCAGTGCCATGCTGCCCAGGGCTGCCACCAGGCCCAGCCAGCCTCCTCGGCTGTAGGTGAAGTAGAGGGCCGTACTGCCGAGCAGCAACGAGATGAGCGCGAAAAGGCGGCCGCCTCCGCCCCGCCAACGCAGCAGTGCCACCACCGCCAGCGGCAGGATCGGCAGCAGATAGCCCGCCAGCAGGTTGGGGTTCCCCAGGGTGCTGTAGATCCGCACCGTGCCGCGGGCGACCGAATTCGGATCCGACCAGCGGGCCAGGGCGGAAGAATCGACGTAAAGCTGGCGGATGCCGATCACCGAGGCGAGCAACTGACCACCCAGCAGGGCGGCCACGATCCGGTCCCACCAAGCCGGCGAGTTCGCCAGTAACTGGCGCATCAGGGCATAGACGCCGAGGTAGCTGAGCAGCTTCAGCAGGCCCTTGGCGGCAGCGGTGGGGACCGGTGAGAAGCCGGTGGCCAGTACTGCCACTCCCAGCAGCAGCAGCAACCAGCCGCTGATCGGTCCTATCCGCCCCGCTGGCGTCCGCAGGGACCAGAGCAGCCAGAGCAGGCCGCAGGCCAGAATCAGCATTGCCAGGCCCGCCCGGGTCAGGAACGGCAGGCCTGCCATCAAGAGGCAGAGCACCAGGCCTGAGAGGCCGGCCAGCTGCCGAGACAACAAACCGCCTGGGGCGTCAGCAAGCAAGCCCTGCCAGCGCAGCAACCAGGGAACCGGCGTGGGGATCGGTGCAGGGATGGCTGGTGGAATCGGCGGGGCTGGAGCGGCGGCCGGCATCAGACGGGTTGGGAAATCGCTGCGGAAGGAGCTGGATCGGAGCCTTCCGTGGCGCTGATGGCGCGATTATGGGTGGCCTCGGCAACCGCCTCCAGCCTTGCGAGGGGGCGCAATGCTGCCGTTGTGCGCTGGTAGAGCACCCGGTAGACGGGTTGGCCCTGGCTAAGCACGTGTTGCTCCCGCTCGCTGGCCACCGGCAGCGGATTGGTCGTTCGCCAGGGCCGCGGGTCAGTTCTGGGCCGATCGAAGGCGCCGCAGGCTTCGCTGAGCGCCACCATCGGCTCGATCACAGCGGCCACATCGCTCTGCAGGAAAAGCTCGCCCCCCGGGGGGAGGGCGCTTGCGATGGCATGCAGAAGCGCTGGTTGAAGCACGCGGCGCTTCTGGTGTTTCCGCTTGAACCACGGATCGGGAAACTGGATCGTCACCCGTTGCAACTGGCCGTGCGGCAGAGCGGTGAGCCAATCCTGGAGGCTCACATTGGCGTTGCAGAACCGGAAAGAAAGATTGCCGAGTGCCAGGCGCTCGCGGTCGAGTTCGGCGGCTTCAACGAGGCCTCGGCGAATCTCGACGCCGAAGAAGTTCCAATCCGGCTGCTGGGGAGCCATGGCCAGCAGGAAGCGGCCCCGGGCGCTGCCGATGTCGAGGTGAAGGGGTTGGCGCGGATGGCTGAAGAGGGCCTGTGGCGGTGGCAGGGTCCGCGGCTGCTGGTGCACGCTGCTGAGCGGATTGACGTGCTGGCGCACCATCCGCTCACGCCCCCGCCGCCGCCTGATCCGGCGTGATGTTGGGCACCAGAAAGCCCCAGCTGGCTGTGTAGCCATGCAGGTGGGTGGTGCCTGCCACGGGGCCGATTTCGCCATTGCAGAAGGCGCCGGCGATCGGCAGGGCGGGGAACTGCTCACGGCAGAGCGTCACGTCGCCATCCGGCTGGCCGTAGAGCCCCTGGCCCCGACCCAGGCAGGCAAACACCAGGGCGGCGAGCGGGGTGCTCTCGCTTGCGGCCTGGCGGCGCAGCAACAGGCGCAGCTCCTGGCGAGAGGCGGCGGCATCACGGAGTTGAAACTGCACCTGCTGGCCGACCCACAGGCGCTCGGCCACGGCCACGGCGCCATTGCGGGGATCGACGCCCAGCAGGTTGCGCACAAGAAAGGCTGTGGGCTCGGGAGGGTTGCCCGGGCCCGAAAGGCTGAAACTGCTGCGACCCACGCCCAGAAACAAGGAGTGCCGGACCTGCTCCCGTTCCGCGGGAGTGAGCGACTGGAGGATGCCCTGCAGGCAGTTCACCGGCGTGTTGCGTTCCTGGCCGGCACTGAGTTGCAGCACAACGTTACGTTCGGCCTTCTCGATTTCAAACACCGGGCCGATCGGCCGGCAGCCCTGGGCCACCACCGGGTCGATCCGCCAGCCGCCGCCGATCAAGCAGCCCACCGCACCACGCACGACCCGGTCGTTGATCAGTAGGGACCCGTGGTTGGAACTGTGATGGCCAGCGATTCCACCGATCTTGTCGACGCCGGGAAAGCCGTAATCGATGCCGCTGATCAGATCATTGATCGACTCACTGGTGGGATCGACGAACAGCAGCATCGAGCGTGCCAGGGCAGGATCGGCACCAACCCAGTTCACCCAGTCCTGGCTGTCGCCGTCGAGATCCGGCAGGACTTTGGTGTCGAGCTCGAACAGCTGCAGCTCGGCGCCCGGCAGGCGGAGCAGGATCACGCTCAGGGCCGGTTGCTGCTCCACTTCATGGGGAGCCCCTTGGGCATCGCTGCCGACCACGCCACCGCCGGCGCAGCCGATCCAGTGGCGTGCATTGAGTTTGGCGCGCAGCAACGGCAGCAGGCGCGGTAAGTCGCTGGCGTAGCTGGAGGCACAGAACACGAGAGCGAGGTCTGCCGGAGCCCGCCTGTCGAGGTTTTGCACCACCTCGTCAACAGCGCCCTCGATCGAGGCGTTGCGGGAAAGGGCCGTCTGGGCAGAGGCCTTTTCGTAGCCGCCTGGAAGCCAGGAGGGCTTAGCCCAGGAAGACCCAAGCCAGGAGGGCAGTGAGAGCGGAGGCATGGCTCGGACCCTACTGCCGATGCACGACTACGGATAATGGCGCTTCCCGTACCCCGTCTGTGCCAGATCCGCTCTACCGCACCCTCGTGTGGCTCGACTATCGACTGGCGGTGGTGTTCACCGTTGGCCTGCCCTTGGTGTTGCTGGTCTGGGCGGCGCTGCGACGGGAGGCGGCGATGGTGCGCCTGCTGACCATCTACTGGAAGGTGGCCAGCCTGCTGGCGATCACGGTGCTGCTGCTGGTCGACGCCAGGCCACTGGGCTTCGCGCTCGGCGTGTTGGCCCAGGTGCTGATGGTGGGCTCGGTCTGGTTCTGGGTGGATCTCAACGAGGAGCTCGCCGACCTGCCGCCCTGGCGCCCCCTGCCGCTGACGGTGCGCACCTGGCGCTGGGCGCTCAGCGTGCTCGGCCTGCTGGGGGCGGCCCTGAGCGCCTCCGCCCTCAGTTGCCTGGGTGGACAGCTGGACCGTCCCGTCTGCCAGGTCTGGTTGGAGGCACCCCAGAGGCTCCATCTGCTGGTCGCCAGGGTGTTCTCCTTCGTCTTCGGGGCGGATCTGACCCCGACCCTCACGGCCTTCATCGGCTATGTGGCTCTGGTGGCCTATGCGGTGGGTCTGCTGCAATGGCTGCTGGTGCGTTTCCCCCGGCAAGGCCGGGTGGCCGGAGAGTTCTGATGACAGGCGATCTGGTTGGCCAGCTCGAAGCGATCAGCCGCAGCCGGCCGGATCGGGTGTTGAGGCTGCGGGGCACGCTGCCAGTGCCAGCAGCGCAGAATTCATCGGGGCAGGAACCCTTCGAGTTGCTGATCTTCCGTGGCTTCTCGAGCAGCGTCACCCATCCCACCGCCTTCGACCCAGATCAAGCGGCCCTGCCACCGGAGGCAAGGCTGGAGAGTGCCGACCTGCTGCAGGGGCCGCTCAACCCCCGCGATGAGCAGCTGCTGGCGGGGCCTCTGGTGCCAGCCATCCTGTTAGACCCGCAGGCCTGGCTTTGAAGCTGGAGAGCCTCGAAGGCTGCCGGGGCGCCAAGGCTGTTAGGCCACGAGGGTTCTCAGGGGCGAGGTAGCAGCGATTCGAGCTCGCGCAGCCTGCTTTCGAGGACTTCCATGCGCTCGAGATAGGTCAGCGCCAGGGCCATGCCCGGAGCGTTGAGGCCGAAATCGTCGCGCAAGCGGGCAGCCCGGCGGGCCTGATGCAGTGTGCGGGCCTGAAAGGTCCAGGTGGAGGTGGTTCCAAGGGGCTGGAACACACCGATAGCGACAAGCTCGATCACGTCGTCGTGAACCAGACCGGAAGCGTCGAGAAGTTCATCAAGTCCGATCGGTTGGTCGTCGTCTGTAATCAGAAGGATCTCTTCAGCCATTGCTTTGGCCTCCTTTTGGACCGTCTTGAAGATGTAACCGTGGCTGGAACGTGGAGAGTTCCCCAAGCTCTTGGTAGAGCTCTCGCTCTCGATCGCTGAGCGCAGGCGGGGTGACAATTTGAAGAACGCAGTATAGGTTCCCTGACCCTTGCTTCCGTTTCGGCAAGCCTTTGCCGACCAGGCGCAAGGTCTGCCCACCCCGCGTTCCCGGTTTCACGTTCAAGGTCAAGCGGCCGTCCAGGCTGGGCACCTCGATGTCGCCGCCAAGCACGGCCTCTGATGGCGTGATCGGTACTTCCAGATAGAGATCGTGGCCGACGGCCTTGAAGAGTCGATGCGGCTGCAGTCGGATGGTGAGATAGAGATCGCCTGCTGGCCCCTTGCCGATTCCAGCAGCGCCACGGCCCGCCACGCGCAGGCGCTCACCGTCGATGACGCCTTTGGGGACGCGCAAGCGGACTGTTTTTGAAACCCGATGCAAGGTGCCATCGCGGCCCATCTCCGGTACGCCGAGGTCCAGGGCGACTTCGCTGCCACGGGCCGCATCTTCATGACTGATGGTGGTCGCCACTTCGTAGTCCTGCCCGCGCCGTGAAAAGGCGGCCTCGCCAGAGCGCCCCTGATGGACTGAGCGAAACCCCATCTGCTCGAAAAGATCGGCCAGATCAATGGTTTGAGCCCCGGTTGGGACACCACCTCCTTGAGAACCACCGCCTTGCGATACGCCGTCTTGCCAGAAGCGGCTGTCCCATTCCGGCGAGGGGCGGAATTCCTCGCCGGGGCTGTGTCGACCCAGCTGGTCATAGGCCTCGCGTTTCTCTTGGTCAGAGAGGGTCTGGTAAGCCTCATTGATTTCCTTGAACTTATGGTCTGATTCCTGATCCTTGGCAACATCGGGATGGTACTTGCGAGCAAGCTTTCGGAACGCCTTTTTGATCTCGTCGTTGGAGGCCTCTCTCTCAACGCCAAGGGTGGCGTAGTAATCCTTGAATTTCATCGGATCAACCAGAGCGTCACTCGCTCTTGGGGCAGCTTAGGTGGGAGTGCCGGCAGGTCATTCGGCAGCAGCTTTGTCGTGGTGGTCACTGCGATTGCCTTGGGAATTGAATGCATTCGAGACATTGCGAATCGCTTTTCTGGCCCCAGAACAACTGGAAAGGCCTCGCTTGTCTCATCGCTCCTGTTCAGCCCTCATGGAGGCTTGCATCGAGAGGATGGTGTGGCAGCGACCGCAGAGGCGACCTTGCACCGTGGCGTTGAGTACGTGCGCGCTGATGTCGGTTTCGTAGTGCCAGCAGCGCTCGCACTTCTCGCCCCTGGCGTGAGCGATGCGCAGGGTGAGGGCGTCGGTGCGGTCTTCGGCCAGTGGTTCGGCAAAAGGTTCGGCAAAAGGTTCAGCCAGTGGATCGTGGCCTGCACCGCTGTCGATCTGCAGCTCCGACACCAGCAGCCAATCGGCCAGGTTGTCCACATCCGTTGAGGCGCTCTGCTCGAGTTGGGCCAGGGCGGAGCGCAAGGCCGCCGCTCCCTCTCCAGAGCCCAGCTCCAGCTGCAGCCTGGTTTCCAGGGAGGAGCCGATGCCGCCCTGTTCTCCCTTGGGTTTGCGGCAGGCCTCCATCTGGCGGTTCACCTGGCTGCGCAGTCCTTGCAGGGTGCTGATCGCCGCCTGCTCGGCCGGCGTGAGCGTCCACTCGGCTGCCGCTTGGGGCCAGCCGCGTTCGAACACCGAGGTCTCGCGCACGGGGTAGGGCAGGTTCTGCCAGATGTCTTCGGCCATGTGGCAGAGGACCGGTGCAATCAGTCCGGCCAGGCGCTCCACCACCAACGCCATCACGGTCTGACAGCTGCGGCGGCGCGCTGCATTCGCCTCGCTCACATAGAGGCGGTCTTTGGCTATGTCGAGGTAGAAGTTGGAGAGATCCACAACGCAGAAGTTCTGCAACGCCTGGAAGAAGCGGTAGAACTCGTAGCGCTCGAAATCAGCGCTCACCTCCACGATCAGCTCGGCGGTGCGATGCAACATCCAGCGATCGAGAAGGGGCAGCTCGGCAATCGGCACCGCTGCACCACCCTCGTTCTGCGGCCTGGGGTCGAAATCGTGCAGATTGCCGAGCAGATAACGGGCTGTGTTGCGTACCTTGCGGCTCACATCTGCCAGCTGTTTGACGATCCCCGGCCCCAGCGGCACATCGGCGGAATAATCCACCGAACTCACCCACAGCCGCAGCACATCGGCGCCGAAGGCGGGCTCCTGTTTCTCGTTGCGGCCGCCTTCAACGATCACGGCCGGATCCACCACATTGCCCAGGGATTTGCTCATCTTGCGACCCTTCTCATCAAGGGTGAAGCCATGGGTGAGCACCTGTCTGTAGGGCGCCTGGCCGTTGACGGCCACCGAAGTGAGCAGGCTGCTCTGGAACCAGCCGCGGTGCTGGTCGGAACCCTCGAGATAGAGATCGGCGGGGTAATGGAGGGCGCTCGGATCAGGGTCGTGGCCGCCTGAGGCCACCGGCAGGCTGTCACCTGACGCCATCAGCGGGTCCAGACCTCCCAGCACCGCCGCCCAGGAGGAGCCGGAGTCGAACCAGACATCCATGGTGTCGCTGCCCTTGCGCCATTGATCGGCCTCGCCGGCCAGCTCCGGCGGCAGCAGCTCGGCCTCGCTGCGCTCCCACCAGACACCGGCACCGTGCTCGGCGATCAAGGCCTGGATGTGATCAAGGCTGGCGGCATTGAGCAGCACCGCCCCGCTCTGGCGGTGATAAAACACGGGGATCGGCACGCCCCAGGTGCGCTGGCGTGAGATGCACCAGTCGCCCCGGTCGCGCACCATCGCCTCGATCCGGTTGCGGCCACTGGCCGGCAGCCACTCCACCGAGGCGATCGCCGCCATCGCCTCGGCGCGGAAGCCCTCCACCGAGGCAAACCACTGCTCGGTGGCGCGGAAGATGGTCGGCTTCTTGGTGCGCCAGTCGTAGGGGTAGCGGTGGGCGTAGCTCTCTTGCTTGAGCAGGGCGCCGGCCTCTTCGAGGGCGGCGATGATCGCGCTGTTGGCGTCTTTGAGCACGTTCAGTCCGGCGAAGGGCCCGGCTTCCGCCGTCAGGGTGCCGCCGGCATCCACCGGGCAGAGCACAGGCAGGTTGTACTTTTTGCCGGTGTTGAAATCATCCACCCCGTGGCCTGGGGCGGTGTGGACCAGGCCGGTGCCCGCTTCGGTGGTGATGTAGTCGCCACCGATCACCACTGGGCTGCTGCGATCCAGCAACGGATGCCGATAGGTGAGGCCTTCGAGCTGCTCCCCCCTGACGGTCAGCAAGGGCTCCAGGCGCAACCCTAGGGTGATTTCCAGGCCCTTCACCAGCGCTGCTGCCACGATCAGGTGCTGGCTGCTCGTCGCTGCTCCATCAGCGCCTCCTCCATCCGCCCGACTGGCGCGGCAGATGGCGTAATTGAGTGTGCCGTTCACCGACACCGCCAGGTTGGCCGGCAAGGTCCAGGGGGTGGTGGTCCAGATCGCCACCGCCAGGGAGGCGGGCCCCAGGGAGGCGGGCCCGGAGCGATCGCTGCTCTGGCCGATCCCGACGGCGGCCAGCGTCTCGGCCAGGGCCTCTGGAGCCGTGATCACCGGAAAGGCCACGTAGACGCTCGGGGACGTGTGGCCGTCGGGATAGTCGAGTTCGGCCTCGGCCAGGGCGGTTCGGGAGCTGGGGCTCCAGTGCACGGGCTTGAGGCCCCGGTAGATATGGCCCGCCAGCACCATTTGCCCGAAGACGCCGATCTGGGCCGCCTCGTAGCCCTTCTGCAGGGTGAGGTAGGCGTTGTCCCAGTCAGCCCAGATCCCCCAGCGCTGGAAACCGGCCTTCTGGCCTTCCACCTGCTCGAGGGCATAGGCGTGGGCCTTCTGGCGCAGGGCGATCGGGGTGAGAGCGCGGCGCTCCTCACTGCCCATGCTCTGCAGCACCTTCAGCTCGATCGGCAGGCCGTGACAGTCCCAGCCCGGCACGAACCGCGCCCGCCGGCCCTGGAGCAGGGCGTATTTGTTGATGATGTCCTTGAGGATCTTGTTGAGGGCGTGGCCCACATGCAGGG
>JABMPN010000077.1 GCA_013203655.1 Cyanobacteria bacterium bin.51 | reverse complement strand
CCTGCATCGAGGCGATGTTGACGTTGTGCTCGCCCAGCAGGGAGCCGAGCTGGCCAATGATGCCGGGCATGTCCCGGTGACGGGTGAACAGCATGTGGCGACTGGGAGCCACGTTCACGGGGAACTCATCGATTGTGGTGATGCGCAGATCGCCTTCGGCGAACACCGCTCCAGTCACGCTGTGGCTGCCCTGGGACCCCCTGGAGGTGAGCCGCAACGAGCCACCGGCGAAATCGCGGCTGGTGTCGTCCTTGACCTCCACCACGTGGATACCGCGGCTCTTCGCCTCCAAGGAGGCATTCACATAGTTGATGCGATCGCCAAGGGCGCTTGATAGCAGCCCCTTGAGTGCTCCGACCACGAGCGGCTGGGATGGATGGTTGGCGAACGCCCCCTGCAGCCGCACTTCCAACTCCTGCAGCGATCCTCCAGCCATCTGGCTGAGCAGCAGGCCCAGGGTCTCGGCCAACTGCAGATGGGGGCGGAGCTGCTCCATCACTTCCGGGGTGAGCCCGGGAATGTTCACGGCGCTGCGCGCCGGCAGGCCCAGCAGCACGTCGCGGATCTGCTCAGCCACGTCGATCGAGACGTTTTCCTGGGCTTCGGTCGTGGAAGCTCCGAGATGGGGCGTCAGGATCAGTCGCTCCTTGACCCTGCGCAGGGGGGAATCGGCTTCAAGGGGCTCATTGGCGTAGACATCAAGGGCAGCGCCGGCGATGGTTCCCGCCTCCAGTGCTTCAGCCAGGGCCTGCTCATCGACAATACCGCCCCTGGCGCAGTTGACCAGACGGGCGGTGAGTTTCATCGACTTGAGCAACGGACCGTCCACCAGATGCTCGGTGTCAGGGGTGCGGGGCAGGTGAAGGCTGATGTAATCGGCTTCGGCGAACAGGGGCTTGATCGCCAGCAGCTGCACCTGCAGCTGCTGGGCGCGCTCGGTGGAGATGAACGGGTCGTAGGCGAGCACCTCCATGCCCATCGCCTTGGCCACCCTGGCCACGTGGGAACCGATCTTGCCAAGGCCGACCACCCCGAGCTTCTTTTTGTAGAGCTCATTTCCCACATAGGTCTTGCGCTCCCAACCGCCGGCCATCGTGCTCACGTGGGCCTGGGGGATATGGCGGGACAGGGCGAACATCAGGGCCAGGGCATGCTCGGCGGCGGCGATGGTGTTGCCTTCCGGTGAGTTCACCACCAGGATTCCCCGCCGGGTGGCGGCAGCCACATCGACGTTGTCGACGCCGACACCGGCGCGGCCAATGATCTTCAGCCGCGGGGCGGCCTCGATCAGCGCCTCCGTCACCTGGGTGCCGGAACGGATCATCAGGGCTTCGTAATCGCCGATGATCTTGATCAGCTCCTCAGCAGGCAGGCCGGTGCGCACGTCCACCTGCGCCACCTGGGAGAGCTTGTCGATTCCCCGTTGATCGATCGGATCGGAAACCAGAACCTTTGTCATGATCGGGGCGAATCGGGGCGGTGGTGGGGAACAGGCCTGGAAGGTTCCAGACATCGCAGGGGGTGAAGTGTAGTGAGCTGTCGCCACGGTCCCCGGCGCAAACGTTGAGAATCGGAGGGTTTGGGGCCTTCCGCTTGGGATTGTGTGTGGTGGTGGTGCTGGAGGATCGCAGCCAGCTGAACCGATTGCGGGATCAGCTGAGTCAGCTCAGCCCTGCCCCGAAGGAGCTGGTCGCCGTCGGGGCAGGCGAAACGTCGATGGACGCCATCGAACAGCTCAACCCGGCGATCGCCCGCCGCAACCGCCAGCAGGGAATGGTGCGTTGGTTGATGCCGTTCGGGTTCTTTGCCGGCCTGATGTTCAGCCTGATCACCAACCTGCACACCTTTGCCTTCGCCGGCTCTGTTGGTGAACCGCTGATCGGAGGTCTGCTGGGCATGGGCTCCGGCTGGATGGGCAGCTACGCCGCTGCCGCCAGCGTCAGTTCCGAGACGGATGATCGGGTTCGCAGCCTGCGCAACCGGATCGATGAGGGCAACTGGCTGCTGCTGCTCGAATCTGCTTCCGGGGAAGAGATTCCCTGGATCCTGATTCAGCAGGCCAGGCCCAAGGCGGTGGTGCGCCTGACGGAAAGCTGAGCCACGGATGGCCCCCCTCACTCCCCCTTCCTTGCTCCCCCGTGACGCCCTGCTGGCGAGCAGCGCGAACCCCGTTGGTCTCGCCCCGCTTCTCCCCTTGGCCGAGCAGGCCTTACGCACCTGGGAACCAGTCTGGAGCGACTTTCTGACCGCGGCGATCCTCGAAGACGCTTTGGAACAGCTGGGCGGGCTCAGCGAGCTGAAGCTTCAGGTAAGCGGCGGGCATCCCCAGGCGGAACGCTGCTGTCTTCGCTTTGAGCGCAGCGACACAGCGAATTCCGGGACCGTCCACTCCCCGGCGGCCCTCGAGGAGATCCCACTGACCGGCCTGGAGATGCAGGGCAACTTCCTGTTCGATCCAGCCACTCCGGCTGATTTTCGCCAGGGCTTGCTTGCAGCTGGAGCAATGCCAGGGGAACTCGGCGACCTCTGGGTACGCGGCGATCGCGGTGCCCAGCTCATCACGGCCCAGCCACTGGCCGCCAGGCTTGGCGGCCAGCAGGTCCAGGTCCGCACGGTGGCGGTGGCATTGGAAGTGGTGCCACTGAGTGGCCTAAAGCCACCGGTACGGCCCCGGCCCAGGGCGCTCTCCACCGTGGAGGCCTCCCTGCGGCTCGATGCGGTGGCCTCGGCGGGATTCGGCGTCTCTCGAAGCCGCATGGCCAGCTGGATTCGCCAGGGAGTCGTGCGGATCAACTGGAGAGTGGTACGCACCCCCAGCCGGGAACTGGTTGAGGGTGATCGGGTCCAGCTGGAAGATCGCGGTGAACTGACCGTTCTCAATGTGGAGGCCACCAAGCGTGAGCGTTGGCGCCTGAACCTGAACCGAACCTGATTCCAGTGGCCCCAGCCGCAGTGAATCGCCAGCGGGATCAGGCGCCTGAGAGCCGGGCCTGGAGGGGCTGGCTGCTAAATTCCCAAAGCGGCATAATACCCGTTTTCCGGGGCGATTAGCTCAGAGGTAGAGCACTACCTTGACACGGTAGGAGTCACTGGTTCGATTCCAGTATCGCCCACTCCTTTTTTAACCATCGGCTCCACAATTTAGGCAACTGATCACAATTTAAGAAATTGATTAACACCATAATGACTAATACCATAGAATGATTAATACTCCAGAAAAGGAATGACCGACGACGCTCACCCTTTTCAAGCTCGATTCAGTGTGATCGTTGGCATGGGGCGATCAGGTATCGGTGCCGCCCGCCTGCTGGCCACTCGGGGCGAGCGGGTGTTGTTGATGGAGAGCCGGCAGACGCCTGAACTGGAGCAGACCGCCCAGCAGCTGCGTGCAGAGGGCGTCGAAGTCGCCCTTGGCACGCCGTTGCGGCTCGAGAGTTTTTCGGCCCTGATCCCCTCCCTCACCAACGTGGTGGTCAGCCCCGGTATTCCCTGGGACCATGCCGTCCTGCAGGCCCTGCGGCAGCAGGGGGTTCCTGTCTGTGGCGAACTTTCGGTGGCCTGGGAGTTCAGCCGCGCCATCCCCTGGATCGGGATCACCGGCACCAACGGCAAAACCACCGTGACCCACCTGGTCGCCCACCTGCTGGAGCGGGCGGGTCTTGATGCGCCGATGGGCGGCAACGTCGGACGCTCCGCCGCTGAATTGATGATCGAGCGCCAGATCCAGGGGGCCGCTGTGCCCGATTGGTTGGTGGTGGAGTTGAGCAGCTACCAGATCGAGGCCTCACCGGAGCTGGCTCCCCAAATTGGCCTCTGGACCACCCTCACCCCCGACCACCTGGAACGCCACGGAACGCTCGCCAACTACCGCACGATCAAGCGTGGTCTGTTGAATCGCTGCGAGAAGCGAATCCTCAATGCCGACGATCCCGATCTCCTGGCCCATGCCGCCAGCTGGGACCGGGCCGACTGGGTCACCGCCGGCCGGCGCCAACAGCTGCCTGTCGGTCTCACGGCCCTGCTCTGGGTCGAGGAGGGAGTGGTGCACGGCAACGCCGGCCCACTCTTCCCGGCCGATTGCCTGCAGATGCCTGGCAGCCATAACCGCCAGAACATGCTGATGGCCGCGGCCGTCGGCCTGAAACTGGGCATCGAGGCCAGCGTGATGGAGGCGGCTTTCCGCTGTTTCCCCGGGGTTCCCCACCGGCTGGAGAAGATTCGGGATCTAGCTGGTGCCAGTTGGTACAACGACAGCAAGGCCACCAACTACGACGCGGCTGAAGTGGCCCTCGCCGCCCTGCCAAGTCCCATGGTGGTGCTCGCCGGTGGGCAGGTCAAACAGGGAGACCCCAAGGCCTGGTTGAAGGCCCTCGATCGCCAGGCCGGTGCCGTCGTTCTCTATGGCGAAGCCCGCGAAAAGTTTGCCGCCATGCTGGCGTCCAGCGGTTACAGCGGTGAAGTCCATGAATGGGAGGGCCTCACCGAGGCCGTTGCCGAAGCCGGGCGGCTTGTCGCCAGCGGCGACTACCGCACCGTGCTGCTCTCACCAGCCTGCGCCAGCTTCGATCAATACGGCGACTTCGAAGCTCGCGGGGATCACTTCCGCTCTCTTGTCAAGGCACTCGAACCCTGATAGCCATGGCTCATTGGTTGATGAAGAGCGAGCCTGACGTTTATGGCATCGACCATCTGGCCCAAGAAGGCAGCACGCTCTGGGATGGCATCCGCAATTACCAGGCGCGTAATTTCATGCGCAGCATGGCAGTGGGTGATCAGGCGTTCTTCTATCACTCCAATACCAAGCCCCCCGGAATCATCGGCTTGATGGAGGTGATCGAAACCGGGATCACTGACCCCAGTCAGTTCGAGCGCACGTCTCCTTATTTCGATCCGTCCTCCAGCCCCGAAGCGCCTCGCTGGGATTGCGTTCGCTTGCGCTATCTGCGCCGCTTCAAGTGCCTGCTGAGTCTTGATGCCCTTCGCGAGAACTTCAGCACCGAGGAACTCACGGTGGTGCGGCGAGGAAACCGGCTCTCGATCCTGCCGGTGCCAGCGGCTACGGCCCAACGGCTTTTCGACCTGCTGGAATTGGAGAACTGATCCCACGGCTTGCGAGGTGATGGAGCCTGCCAAAGCGCCCCCCCTTTTGATCGGGGCCACGCTGCGGCAAGGCTTCGGAGCCTTCGCGCGGGCCCCCGGGGCGTTCATCGCCTTCACCTTGATCGGTGCCGTCAACTGGCTGATCAGCCAGGGACTGCAGAACCGGGCCACTGCCGAGCTCGCCAGCCAGAGCGAACCGATCGTGGCCTTCGTCGCCCTGGCCCTGCTGGGTCTGTTTTGGAGTGTGGTCAGCACGCTCTGGTTCAACGTCGGGTTGATCCGCGGGGCCTGGCTGGCGCTCTCCGGCCATCCCCCAATCCTGGCTGATCTGGTCCGCGTTGATGGCGCCGCGATGCGACGCCTGCTGGCGGTCTGGCTGCTGTTGTTGCTGGTCTTCGTCCTGATTCTCTCCAGCACCGCCCTGATCGCCGGGCTGCTGAGCCTGATCTCTGCGCGCCTGGCCCTGCTGCCGCTGATCACCGGTGCTGCGATTTTTGTTGCAGTCTGGAGTGGCCAGCTGATTCAGCTGCCGACCACGGTCATCGGCAAGCAAGGTGCGCTGGCCACCTTCCGCTTCGGACAAGGGCTGCTGGTGGCCCAGGGCTGGCGGCTTCTCGTGCTGGCCGTGGCCATGGCCGGGATCCTGGTCCTGGGGCTGCTGGCGCTGGGAGTGGGGCTGCTGGTTGCGGTGCCCGTGGTGGGCTGCTGTCAGGCCGTGGCCTACCGGCAACTGCGTGATCTGGAGTCCGCTGCGGCGGCGCGCCCTTAGCGCTGAAACATATTGGCGACATAGCACTGGGTCACCGCCCGGCTCTGGACCCCGTTCTGGACCAAAAACCCGGCCAGAGCGGCTTGGAACAGGCGGTACTGGTCCCAGTTCGGATGGGCTTCGATGAAGCTGCGCATCGACCCCAGCAGTGCTTCGGGTACTTCCGCCCGCATGCTCACCACCGCTGGTTCGGGGGCCATCGGCTTGGCAGTTGGGTGAGCAGGCGGGGCGATCGCCCCAGCAGGGCGATGGAACCCGCCGAGCTCAGGAGCACCCAGGTCAGGAGTGCTGAGGAAAGAGGAAGAGGCCATCGGCACGGTTTCGCTGAGACACCAGTTCTCCACACCGCCGCTGCGCCGTCAAATCGCCCAGCCGGGCTCTGGGAGCAGCGATCCCAGCCTGAGATTCCAATCCTCAGGGGCTTGTGCGTCGCTCAGGTCTCCAGCTGATCTGGCTGGTATCGATCGACGGCCCTTGTCAAGGGGAGAACCAAGAGCGAGGCGTTTCTCCACAGGCTTGAGCTGGGTTCGGGGGTTCGAGCCCTTTGGACTGGGGAAAACCTGTGCAAAATCTGCGGGGAAGCTGCGACCAGCCGGGGAGGGGTGCGGCGATCAGCAGTCCTGATCGCGCTCAAATCGGGCTGGCAGTCTCAACAGGGCGGGCCGGGCCACTGGCTCACAGCCGGGTCACTGGCTCACAGAGGTAATGCCAGCAGGGCCTCGGCCCAGGCCGCACTTGCCGGCGGGGGCCATTGGCCCTCGATGCCCCGTTGCCAGGCTCCAGGGCTGAGAACAAAGCGCAGGGACCATTCGCCGCGATTGCCCTCGATGCTCATCCAGCAGCAGTCCCGCTCGCACTCAAGGCTGATGAGCTCTTCGGCCATCAATCCTGAAGCGATCGCTTCGCGCTGTTCCAGCAAGCTGGTGACAACCCGCCTCAACTGGAGTGCTTCTTCCGTGGTGAGCTCCGCCGCCCAGCCCTCACCCCCGATCAACACAGAAAAAGGTTGGCGTGCCGGCTCCCAGGCCAGACGCCAACCTTCTCCTTCAGCGGACCAGCAACCTGGATTCAAGGCAGACGATCAGCCGGGCAACAGATCCGGCTGATCCTGTTCATCGCTGAGCTCAACGATCGTGCGCTGCACCGGCTTGACCATGGATTCCTCCAGGAGGCCATCAAAGTCGTCGAATCGGCGCTGCTTGGCCCTGAAGGCGATCTTCACGGTGGTGAGGTAGCGGTTGCTGGAGTGACGAATCAAACTCTCGGCCCGCTGGGCCAGCTCTTTGGGATTGATCACGGAACTGGTATACAAAACAATCTGCCAATTCCCCACATATTAAGCCTGGGCCGCTTTGCAGACCCAGCTGCGCTGATCCGCGCCGCGCTGATCAGCCAAGATTGCTCCGAGCCCCAAGGTCAGCTCAGCGTGTCTGATTCGCCTTGCTCCATCACCGTCCCAGTGTTTCTGTTGCCCATTGATTGAAGGCACGCTGGCCATCGACCTCGGCAGCACCACCACGGTGGTGGCTTTCCAGCCTGCAGGAGGTGGGGCGGTTGAACTGGTGCCTGTCGAGCCGTTCAGTGGCGGTGCTCCTTGCGTGATCCCCAGCCTGGTCTGGCTGGCTGGAGCTGCTTCGGGCCAGGTCTTGATCGGCCGCCAGGTGCAGGAGGCCGGCCTGGCCCGCGCGGAGAGTCCCCAGCTCTGCCGCGATTTCAAACGCTGGATCGGGGTCGGCTCCAATTCTGGGAGCAGCCCGGCCCTGCTCAGCCCAGAAGAGGCGGGCTCCCTGTTGCTGCATCGCATCTGGCAGCAGCTGCCAGACAGACTCGCTCCGAACCGGTTGGTGCTCACCGCCCCGGTTGACGGCTATCGCGGCTACCGGCAGTGGTTGCAGGACATCAGCCAGGACTTGCCGGTGGCCGAGGTGGCCCTGGTGGATGAACCCACAGCCGCCGCCATCGGGGCTGGACTTGCCCCGGGCAGCCGTGTGCTGGTGCTGGACCTTGGTGGCGGCACCATCGATCTTGCCCTGGTGGCCCTGGAGGGTGGGCAAGGGCGGGCTGCCCCCATCGCCCAGCTGCTTCGCTTTGCTGGCCGCAATCTGGCCAGCAGCCGCCAAACGTTGCGCTGTGCCCGGGTGCTGGGCAAGGCGGGCCTGGCCCTGGGCGGCAGAGATCTGGATCGCTGGATCGCGGGTGATCTCGCCACAGCTGCTCCGCCTTCGGGAGCTTTGCTTGAAGCGGCTGAACAGCTCAAATGCAAGCTCAGCTTCGAGCAGGCCAGTTCCGTGCTCTGGTGCCCCCCGGGAGAGCCCAGCCGGGAACTCAAGCTCAGCCGCCAGGCGCTGGAGGAGCTGCTCAAGCGCAAGGGCCTGTTGCAGTTGCTCGATGATCTGCTCGAGACGGTGTTGGCGGGAGGACGTGCCCAGGGCGTCAGCCTTGGCGAAGTTGATGCGGTTCTTCCCGTTGGCGGCACCAGTCGCATGCCCCTGATTCGCCGCTGGCTCGAGGAGCGTTGTGCCGGTATTTCGATTCTCGATCAACACCCGGTTGAGGCGATCGCCATCGGCGCGCTTGCCCTCACCCCCGGGGTGCGGATCAGGGATGTGCTTAGCCAAGGCGTTTCGCTTCGTTGTTGGGATTCGCGCAGCGAGGCCCACCGTTGGCATCCCCTGTCCCTCGCTGGTCAGAGCTGGCCGACTGCCGAGCCGCTCGAACTGGTGCTGGCCTGCAGCCGCGATGACCAACGGCAGCTGGAGCTGGTGCTGGGTGAACCATGCCAGGAGCAGCGTGCCGAGGTTGTCTTCCGCCAGGGTCTGCCCGAGCTCAGCCGGCGCGAGGCCGGGGAGTGCCTCGTGGAGCTTTGGAGCCGGCAACCGGCCGGTCTGCCCCTGGAGCCCCCCGGCAGCCGGGGGGTGGACCGGCTGCGATTGCGTTTCGGGATCAACGATCAGGCCCAACTGACCATGGCCAGTGAAGATCTGGTCAGCGGCCGGGTCAACGAACCGATCAGCCTCGGACCGGTCCGTTAGCGACAGGGCCTGCCGCGCAGTGGACAATGGTCTGGCTGCCCCCTTGCTGCTGGCCATCAATTGATGGTATGGGTAGTAATGATTCGGTCCTCCTATCCCTTTCGCCTTGGCCCTCCGCCACCACAGGCTGCCTCGCTTCTGGTTGGCACTGACTCTCGGGCTGGTTGCTGCCGCTATTGGTGCGGTCTACTGGTGGGAATCCCAGCTGCCGGGCCGGCTGCAGCAGGCGGCGAGCTCTCGCAACTTTCCGGATTGTCTCAAGTACAGCGATCAGCTCGCGGCCCTGCGCTGGATGAGCGGACGCGCGCCCAGGGAGCAGGGACTGTGCAGAAGGATCAAGGCCGAACAGCTATGGCAGGCCAGGGATTACACCGAGGCCCTGAAACTGCAGCTTCTGCTCAGCAACTCCTCCGCCGGCACGTCTGAGGACAAGCAGCGCCTCAATGCCTGGCAGCAGGAGTTGAAGGCCAAGGCGCTGGCTCGCTTCGAAGCAGGGGATCTGGAGGGTGCCATCGACTTGCTCAGGCCGATGGGAGAGCACCAACACCCCGATGGCAACGCCTACGGCGACAATCTGCGTGAGTACTGGAATCGCAACCGCCTTCAGGAAGAGCGGGCCCGCAGCATGATCGCCCAGAAGCGTTGGTGGGAAGCCCTTGATGCTCTCAATCGCCTCGACCATCCCTGGTGGTTGAACCAGGCCACCGGGCTCAAGAGCCAGGTGGAGCAGGAAATTTCCGGGCTCAAGTCCAAGGAACAGGAGCGCCACAGCCACGGCGAGATGGCTGTGAACAGCGTGCCCATCGCTGACCTGGACAGGGAGGTGCAAAGCAATATCAGCCTCGGTCTCGATGATTGGTCCGCCTTGACCAAGGCCTGTGACACGCTGGGCGGCAACTTGGTCGAAGCCGGCCCTGAAACGGTTTGTCAGCGTTGACGTGGGCCCATGACAGGATTGGGGCCCAGCGCCAATGCCCCCATGCAGCCGGGAGAACAGGTCAAGGTCAGCCAGAGCGTGGTGGTGTTCACCCACCCAGAACACCGCGGCAAGCCCTTTGATCTCCTGGGGCAGCAGGGGGAAGTCTTTCGTGTCCTCAACGATTGGAAGGGCCGTCCGATCAGCCCGACCCTGCCGGTGATCGTCGCCTTTGGGAAGTTCCGCGCCCATTTCCGTGCCGATGAGCTCGAACGGCTTGGCGGAGCGGCCTGATCAGCAGCGCTGCAGAAACACCCCGTCAACCCCATCCACGTCCTGGAGGCAGAGCTGGATGTTCTCCTGCCGGCTGGTGGGCACGATCCGGCCGCAGAAGTCCGGTTGGATCGGCAGTTCCCGGTGACCACGGTCCACCATCACCAGCAGCCTGACCGCTTCGGGTCGGCCCCAGGTGTGCAGAGCCTCCAGTGCGGCGCGAGTGGTTCGGCCGGTGAAAATCACGTCATCGACAAGCACCACCTCACGGCCTTCGATCGCAGCCGGTAGGTGAGTGGCCTCCACCAGGCGGGTGCCGACCCGTTCGAGATCATCGCGATAGAAGGTGGGATCCAGGCTGCCCTGGTCGACGGCATGGCCGGCGCTGGCCTCCAGTTGGTTGGCCAATACTCTGGCGAGGGCAACGCCGCGGGTTGGAATGCCGAGCAGCATCAGCTTCCTGCTGTCGGCCGCACTCTCCAGCACCTGGGAGGCGAGGCGATGAATGGTGCGGGTCAAGTCCTGAGCGGAGAGGATTTCCACTCGCCTGGCTGGACTCGACGATTCCATGGCCTTGCCTTAAGGGAAATCATCGTAGGAACCAGGCCGTTCATGGCCAAAAGCTGACTCTTGGCCATGGGTCGAGCAAGGGGTCAACCAGGCCAAGGTAAATTCATGACAGAACGCGAATTGGACGCCGGCCCCGCAGGGGTGACACTGCCTAGATCTATGACCCATGGCACCTACGCGCAACCGTCTTCCGCCCCAGCTGCCTCCCGCTCGGCCATCGACTCTGAAGGTTCAGTAGCCCCTGTTGTTCTGGCTATTCTCGATGGCTGGGGCCATGGAGAGTCATCCGAATGCAATGCGATTTCCCTGGCTGAAACGCCGGTGATGGATGCGCTTTGGGAGGCCTATCCCCATGCCTTGATCCAGGCCAGCGGCGCTGATGTCGGTTTGCCCGATGGTCAGATGGGCAATTCCGAAGTCGGCCATCTCACGATCGGCTCGGGACGAGTCATCCGTCAGGAATTGGTCCGGATCAGCAAGGCGGTCAAAGACGGCAGCCTGGCCCTCAATCCGGCCCTGAATGGCCTGGCCGATCGCCTCCTCGCCGACGGCGGACAGCTGCACCTGATTGGTCTCTGCTCTGACGGCGGCGTCCACAGCCATCTGAGCCATCTCGGTGGCCTGCTGCACTGGGCGGCTGGCCGCGGCATCCAAGACGTCTGCATCCACGTCATCACCGACGGCCGCGATACCCCTCCCCAGAGCGCCATCCCGTTCGTTGCCCAGATCGAGGCCCAGATCGAGGCGGCTGGCGTCGGTCGCATCAGCACGCTCTGCGGCCGCTATTGGTCCATGGATCGCGATAACCGCTGGGATCGCACCGAAAAGGCCTATCGGTTGCTCACCGAAGTGACGGATTGCAGTGATCTGGATCCAAGGCAAGCCATCGAATCGGCCTATGCCAGCGGCATCCATGACGAATTCATTGAGCCGGTCCGTTTCAGCAGCGATGTCCTCAGCCCCGGGGATGGGCTGGTCTTTTTCAACTTCCGTCCCGACCGGGCCCGTCAGCTGATTCGCTCCCTGGTCGTCGAGCCCTTCGACGCCTTCCCCCGCCAACGTCTCTCACCCCTCCATCTGGTCACCTTCACGCAATACGAACTCGGGTTGCCTGTTGAAGTGGCCTTTCCACCCGAATCCCTCGACGGACTGCTGGGCCAGGTGGTCTCCGAGCACCATCTGCGCCAGTTACGGACCGCCGAAACCGAGAAATATCCTCACGTCACCTATTTCCTCAATGGTGGCATTGAACAACCGTTCCCCGGCGAAGACCGCCAGTTGGTGCCCTCCCCCAGGGTTGCCACCTATGACCAGTCCCCGGAGATGTCCGCGGCGGTGCTCACGACAAACTGCATCGCAGCGATCAACAAGGGCCTCTATTCCCTGATCGTGATCAACTATGCCAATCCTGACATGGTGGGCCACACCGGCCAGATGGAGGCCACCACGGCGGCGATCGCCACTGTGGATCGTTGCGTCGGGCAGCTGCTCGAAGCCACTAACCGCAAGGGAGGAACGCTGTTGATCACGGCGGATCATGGCAATGCCGAAGTGATGGAAAGCAGCGACGGCAGGCCCTGGACGGCCCACACCACCAATCCCGTGCCGGTGATCCTGGTGGAAGGCGAAAAGCGCAAATTACCTGGCCGTGGCGCCAACGCCCATCTGCGCAGCGGCGGTGGCCTCGCCGATGTTGCCCCCACCTTGCTTGAGATTCTCGGCTTGCCCCAACCGGCACGGATGACCGGACGTTCCTTGATCGAGCCAGCCGATGTGGTCACCACCTCCGGCAGTCAACCGCAGGCCCTGCAGGTTTAAGCCCCATGGTTTCGGACCTTGCAGGTCTGGGCACGGGTCCTTGCCGCCACTTCGATAGGCTTGGCTGATGCTCAACGCCATTCTCTCGTGGGTCTGGATCGGCACCGGTGTGCTGCTGATCGTCAGTGTCCTTCTGCACAGCCCGAAGGGCGATGGCATGGGTGGTCTTGCCAGCAGCGGTGGCTCCATGTTCAGCAGCGCCCGCAGCGCTGAAGACACCCTGAATCGGATCAGCTGGACCCTGCTCGCGGTTTTTCTCGGTCTGGCCGTGCTGCTCAGTGCCGGCTGGTTGCGTTGAGCCCGATCAACCGCCGCAGTCTGCTTGCCGCCCTGGGCGCCATGGTCAGCCCATTGATCGGGGGCCGAGCGGCCGATGCGGCCTCAAAGGCAAACGACCCCAAGTGGCAGCTCAGTGAGGCGGCCTGGAAACAACGGCTCAGCCCGGCGGCCTTTGCTGTGCTCAGGCGCGAGGGCACCGAGCCGCCATTCAGTAGCCCGCTCGACAAGGAAAAGCGCAAGGGCACTTTCGTCTGCGCCGGTTGTCAACTGCCCTTGTTCAGCTCCAGCACGAAATTCGACAGCCGCACCGGCTGGCCCAGTTTCTGGGATCCCTTGCCGAAGGCCGTGGTCACCAAACTCGATTTCAAGTTGATCGTGCCTCGCACCGAATATCACTGCCGCCGTTGCGGCGGCCACCAGGGGCATGTCTTCAACGATGGCCCCCGTCCCACCGGCAAGCGTTACTGCAACAACGGTGTGGCGCTGAACTTCATCCCCAGCTGACATCCGTTCCCGGCTGATCGTGCATCCAGGGCTGCCGCTGCCCGATCACCCGCCCGGACAAAGCCTGGACATCACGCGCAGTACGCCATAAAAAAGGGCCCCCGCAGGGGCCCGGTGATCAGGGAAGGGAGCCGAATCGGCGCCCTTCGTGGGCCGTCGGCCTTTGGCGATCAGTAGTCGAAGTCGCCGCCCATGCCGCCGCCGCCGGCGGGAGCTGCTTCCTTCTTCTCGGGCAGGTCAGCCACGATGCACTCGGTGGTGAGCACCATGCCGGCAATGGAGGCGGCGTTCTGCAGCCCCGAGCGGGTCACCTTGGCGGGGTCGACGATGCCGGCAGCCAGCATGTCCACGTACTCGCCGGTGGCGGCGTTGTAACCCTCATTGAAGGGCATGCCCTTGACGTGCTCGGCCACGACGGCGCCGTTGACGCCGGCGTTCTGGGCGATCCGCATCAACGGAGCGCTCAGGGCGGAGGCCACGATGCCGGCACCGATCAGCTCCTCTCCGGAGAGATTGGCGGCCGCCCACTCTTCCAGAGCCGGAGCCAGGTGAGCGAGGGTGGTGCCGCCGCCTGGAACGATGCCTTCTTCAACGGCCGCCTTGGGGGCGTTGATGGCGTCTTCGAGGCGCAGCTTCTTGTCCTTCATCTCGGTTTCGGAGGCGGCACCCACCTTGACCACGCCCACACCACCGCTCAGCTTGGCGAGACGCTCCTGCAGCTTCT
>JABMPN010000076.1 GCA_013203655.1 Cyanobacteria bacterium bin.51 | reverse complement strand
GTTGAGGTGGCTAACGAGGGCCGACAGGGCCTCGGCGCTGGTGATCAGTTGGGGTTCAAGGGCAGGCAGCCCCTTGCTGTCCGGCTGATCGGCAGCTGTTTCACCAGCCGAAACCGCGTTAATGGCGGCTGTGACGGCCTTGCCGCCCGCGGGGCTGGATTCCTCCCTGAGCTCCGGCGGCACGGCCGAGAACAGCTGGGCGAAGTTGGGCACCTGTTTCACCAGGCTGTAGAGCTCCAGCTCCTCAAGGCTGCTGGCCAGGGCCTCAGCCTTGACTGCCCCCAGCTCCAGCCGTGGCTCGCTCGGCAGGGGAATGTCGATCAGGATCTCGGCCAGCATGCGCGAGCGGTAGGCGTTCTCACGGTCGGTTTCGAGCTTTTTCTTGAGGGCACCTTTGTGCTGATCGAGGGCCGCATAGATGCCATCAAGGCTGAGGTGGGAGTTGAGCAGGGTGATGGCGGTCTTGGGGCCCACCCCCTTGACGCCGGGGATGTTGTCGCTGGCATCGCCGGTGAGGGCCTTGAGGTCCACCACCTCCTCCGGCGTCACGCCGAGCTTGGCCACCACTCCCTCGCGCCGGATCAGCAGGGGCCCTGAGTTCTTGGCATAGGGGCCCCCACCCATGTAGAGCACGGCGATGTCGCGCGCGTCATCGACGAGCTGGAACAGGTCGCGATCGCCCGAGAGGATGCGCACCCGCCAGCCCGCGTTCGCCGCCCGGTTGGCCAGGGTGCCGAGCACGTCGTCAGCCTCGAAACCCGGTGCCATGCACAGGGGCAGATCCATGGCCCCAGCCAGGATCTCCTGCAGGTTGGCCAGATCGCTGAAGAAGTGCTCCGGGGCCACATCGCGATGGGCCTTGTAGCTGGCGTCCGCCTCGTGGCGGAAGGTGGGCTCGGCGGTATCAAAGGCGATCACCACCCCCTGGGGGCTGAGGCCCTTGACGTTGTCCAGCAACGCCTTGAGGAAGCCATAGGTGACGCTGGTGGGCACCCCTTCCTTGGTGGCCAGCCCGCCCTCACCGCCTTTGGCGAAGGCATAGAAACTGCGAAAGGCCAGGGAGTGGCCATCCACCAGCAGCAGCAGCGGCTGCTGAGGCGGACCGGCCTGGGACTGGGTGGCTGCCTTCATTCGCGCCAGCCTGCCACTTCCTGGGGCATTGTGAGCGGGCAGATCCCCTTGCCTACCATCGCTTTCTTTCAGCACCCTTTCAGCACCGTCACTTCAACCAGCAGCGTCACTTCAACGCCGGCACCGCGCGGTGAGCTCCATTGAGTTCGAATCGAAAGAGCCCAAAGACACCTTGATCAACGCTTGAATCTTCCGATCACCGATGCTCCCGAGCGGCTTGAACTGTTCTGGGCAGTCACAATTTTCGCCGGTGCCCTGGCCCAGCTGGTGGCCGTACTCACGAGCCTGCCGGCGGTCGTGCTGCTGCTCTCCGCCGGCCTGGTGATCGGGCGCTCCGGCCTTGGCCTGGTCAACCCCTTTCAGCTCGGCAGCGGCCTGGAGACCGTGGTGGGGCTCCTGGTCAGCCTGGTGCTCTTTGATGGCGGCCTCAAGCTCAACCTGCCCCAGCAGGTGGCCCGGCTGGCGGTGCTGCGGATCGTGCTGGCGCGCTTGCTGCTGGCCCTGCCCTGCGGCTTGCTGGCAGCCCACTGGCTGGCGGGGCTGAACTGGCCGTTGGCGGCGGTGTTCAGCGCGATTGTGCTGGGCACCGGCCCCACGGTGGTCACCCCCCTGGTGCAGCAGATGCGCCTGGCCCCGCCCCTGGGGGAGGTGCTTGAAGGCGAAGGCCTGGTACTCGAACCATTCGCAGCCGTCCTGGCGCTGCTGCTGCTGGAGCTGGTGCTCGGTGGACTGGGCGGCTGGAAGCAACTCGGTATCGACCTGGTGATTCGCCTCGGTGGCGGTGTGGTGATCGGCATCCTCAGTGGCCTGCTGCTCTCCGAGCTGCTGCGCCGCCTACCGGTGGACCCCAACAGTGGCCTGCGCCTGCAGCTCACCCTCGGCGTCCTGTTTCTGATGTTCACCGGCTGCGAAGTGCTGTTGCCCGAGTCGGGCTTGCCAGCCTCAGTGGCTGCCGGCTGGATGGTGGGTCGCCGTGACCAGGTCGATTCCGCCCAGCTCGAAACCCTGATCCGTCAGCTGGCCCAGCTGGCCGTCAGCATTTTGTTCCCCCTGCTGGCCGCCGATGTCTCCTGGGCGGAACTCAGCCCGCTCGGCTTCGGTGGCGTGGCCTGCGTGCTGGCGCTGATGCTGGTGGTGAGGCCGCTGGCCATGGGGATCGCCACGGCCGGCCTCTCGCTCAGCCTGCCCCAGAAGGTGTTACTGGCCTGGCTGGCCCCGCGCGGCATCGTCACCGCCGCGGTGGCCAGCCTGTTCGCCCTGCGGCTCGATGAAGCCGGGGTGCCCGGGGCCGGCCAGCTGCAGGGCCTGGTCTTCCTGACGATTCTGATGACGGTGGGCATCCAGGGGCTGACGGCGGCCCCATTGGCGAAGCTGCTCGGCCTGGTGCGGCCCGCCCCCAGCGAGGACGAGCAGAACGGCGAAGAGTCCCTCGGCTCAGGTGGCGAGGCTGCGCTCAAGGCGTGAGCGATCCTCACCGCGGGGGTGCAGCAGGCACCAGGTGGTGATCAGATCCGGGCCCTGCAGGCTGCCGAGCAGGGCCGCCCGCAGGCTCTTCATCACCACTCCTTTCTTGACGCCAGCCCCGCTGGCCGCCCCCGCCAGCAGCTCCCGGGCCGTGCCCTCAGCCAGCGGTTGATCGGCCGCAGGCAGCGCCTCCAGCAGGGCAGCGAGCGCCGTGCGAGCCTCCGCCGAGGCCAGCTGCCCGGTCGCTGTCGCGTCGTAGCCGGGCCATTCAAAAAACGGCCGGGCCTGGTCGATGCCGTCTTGAAGGGTCACCAGCGACGGGCCGAGCAGGGCGGCGAGTTGCTCGCCCCAGGCCTGGTCGGCGCTGGAATCCCACCAGCCTTCGGCCTGCCAGAGCGGAAGCAGTTCGGCCAACAGAACGGCGGGGCTGCGCTCATGCAGCACCTGGCTGTTGAGCCAGTTGAGCTTGTCCCAGTCGAAACGGGCTCCGGCCCGGTTGACCCGCTCGAAACCGAAGGCCGCCGCCGCCGCCGCCAGGCCGAAACGCTCAGCCATGCCCTCAGGCGGCGACCAGCCCAGCAGGGTCATGTAATTGACCAGCGCCTCGGCGGTGTAGCCGCGGTCGCGGAAATCAGCCACAGAGGTGACCCCATCGCGCTTGGAGAGCTTGCGGCCCACACCATTGAGGATCAGCGGGGTGTGGGCGAACAGCGGCAGGGGCAGCCCCAGCGCCTCGTAGAGCAGCAGCTGCTTGGCGGTGTTGGCGATGTGGTCTTCGCCGCGGATCACGTGGCTGATCGCCATGGCGGCATCGTCGACCACCACCACGAGGTTGTAGAGGGGATCGCCGATGTCCGCTGCCGGGGCGCGGCGGGCAATCACCATGTCACCGCCGAGGTCGGCGCCGCTCCAGCGCATCTCACCCCGCACCAGATCGTTCCAGCCAATCGTGGCCTGGTCGTCGATGCGGAAACGGATCACCGCCTCGCGCCCTTCTGCGGCAAAGGCCGCCTGCTGGGCAGTGCTGAGATCGCGATGGGCGTTGTTGTGACGCGGCGGTGCGTTGAGGTCTTTCTGCTCCTGGCGCATCTGCTCGAGTTCCGCCTCGCTCATGAAGCAGCGGTAGGCGTGGCCGCTGGCCAGCAACTGGGCAATGGCGGCGCGGTGGGCTTCGATCTGCGCGCTCTGGATCACCGGCTCGCCGTCCCAGCTCAGGCCCAGCCAGGCCAGGCCATCGAGGATGTTGGCAGTGAATTCCGGCTTGGAACGTTCCTTGTCGGTGTCCTCAATGCGGAGCAAGAACGCACCGCCGTGATGGCGGGCGAACAGCCAGTTGAAAACAGCGGTTCGGGCCGTGCCGATGTGAAGCGTGCCGGTGGGGCTGGGAGCCAGGCGTACCCGCACCGTCACAACAACGTTCTCCTTAAATTACAAAGGCTCGCAGAGCCAGGACAGTTGAGCTCGTGGAGCCCAAAAACTTGGCTGGGGAGCCAAACGGGACTGACGGGATTCGAACCCGCAACTTCCGCCG
>JABMPN010000075.1 GCA_013203655.1 Cyanobacteria bacterium bin.51 | reverse complement strand
GCCTCCAGCACCAGCTCCTCCCCCCCCGGCAGCAACAGGCGCAAGCGGTGGGCCCGCAGGGTGTAGCCACCTTCGCCGGGGAGGGCCTCGGCGCGAGCCCCGCCGCCGGCTCGATACAGCGGATCACCCAGCAAGGGCGCCCCGAGGCTGGCGGTGTGGATCCGGATCTGATGGGGCCGTCCGGTCACGATCGCCACCTCCACCAGATCGGCCTCGGGCCTGTTGTCGATCAGGGTCAGCTGGCTGAGGGCCGTCAGGGCGCCGGGAGCATCCGGCTGCACGGCGCACCAGACCTTGCCCAGCCGGGGATGGGGCACTCGCCCGATCGCTGCGTTGATCCAGCGGCAGAAACCGGGCTGCTGTGGCAGCACACCGGGACTGATCAGGGCGCGGTAGAGCTTGGAGCATGAGGCAGGATCGCTCGCTCGCAGCTGGGCACTGAGCCAGGCCCGGGTGGTGGCGCGGCGCGCGCAGACCAGCAGTCCGGAGGTGAAGCGGCCGAGGCGATGCACGGGCCTGGGAGCTGGCCCTGAACCCTGGCCGCCATAGCGGCGCTCCAGCAGCCGCAACAGCGTGTGCTCCAGGTACCCCCCCGCCGGCAGCACTGGCAGCCCGCTGGGTTTGTCGATCACCAGCAGGTCGCCGTCATCGTGAACGACGTCCCAGTGATCCGGCACCGACGCTTCCAGCCACGGGGGCCGCAACCACTGCAGGCGGTCGCCACTGGCGAGGATGAAATCGCTGCGAAGGCGCTGGCCGTTGCACAAGACCTGGCCGGCCGCGAGGCGCTGCGCCCAGACGCCCTGATCGGAATGGGCGTAGCGGCCGGCGTAGAACGCGCAGAGGCTGGAGCCGGCCTCAGCGGGCCCGATCCGGTCGCGATAGGTCCAGCCGTTGTTGGCCGCCGCCGGCCGCCAGTGCTCAGACAACCAGGCCGTTCTCCAGGGCGTAACGCACCAGTTCGGTGCGGCTGGTGGTGCTGGTTTTAATGAACAGCCGGCTGACGTATTTCTCGACGTTGCGGATGGAAGTCTCCAGCCGTCTGGCGATTTCCTTGTTCATCAGGCCCTCGGCCACCAGCTGCAGCACGCTCGCTTCGCGGGGAGTGAACTCATGGCGAACCGGAGCCGTCGCCTTCTTGGCGCCACCGAGCTGCAACAGGGAGCGGATCTCAGTGATCTGGCGAGCCATCTGGCCGATATCGGCATCGGCGTAACGGGCGGCCTCCGCCAGCAAACGCTCCTGGCGCCGCACCACGTTGCGCACCCGGGCCACCAGCTCGTCGGGATCGAAAGGTTTGGGGATGTAATCGTCGACGCCGGCCTGGAAGCCCTCGATGCGATCGGCCGTCATGCCCTTGGCGGTGAGAAAGATCACCGGCGTGCCGCCCAGCCGTTCATCGGAGCGCAGGCGCCGCAACAGCTCGTAGCCGTCGCAGCGGGGCATCATCACGTCGCTGATCACCAGATCGGGCAGCAGGTCCTGGGCTGCCGTCCAGCCCAAGTCGCCATCGCTGGCGGTGGTGACATCAAAGCCCTCGTCCTCCAGGTAGGCCTGGACGGCGTTGCGAAGACCCGGTTCATCGTCGACCAACAGCAGCCGGGCCGGCGGCAGGGCTGCCTCAACGGTGGCCTCTGAGGACGTGGCCTCTGACGCCGTTGTTTCAGCGTCCTGGGGAAGGGCGGGGTTGTCTTGGCTCATGAACCCAGAAGCACGTGCTGGAAATCTATCCAGTAGGGCTCAGGGGAAGCCCAGAGGCAGCACCGTCTCCCGCTCGACCCGGTGGCCGCTGTAGCCGAGCTGGAGAGCCAACGGACGCAGGCCGGCGGGATCCTTGCCGGCCTGCTCGGGGAAACAAGTGGCCCACCAGACCAGATGGTCGATCCTGTTGACCGAGGAGATCGCCCCGCCGGGGTTGAGTTCGCGCAGGATCAAGGAACGGCCGTTGTTGGTCACCCGCGTCGGGGCCGAGGGGGAGCAGCGGATCGTTTCGCTGCGCACCTTCACGTCGTCGGGAACTTCCTCCCAGACCTTGATCCGCCAGAGGTCTGGCTGTGATGGATCCGGCGTGATCCCGAACACCCCCAGGGCCTCGGGGCCACCGCGGATGGTGCGCTCCATCAGCAACGCCAGGCCCGCAGGACGGTTCTGGGCAGGGATCCCCACCCTGGTGCCCTGGGCGACGGCCGGAACCAGCGCAGCCCCCAGGCCCAGCAGGGCCGTGATCGCGCCAACGAGCCAGAAGCGACTCAGCGACGGGCGGCTCCGAACAATCCCGTTCCCTGCCATCGGCTGGCTCCACCAAGGCAGATGTTTTGTCAGCATGGAACGGTTCGTCTCTGTTGGAAAGGCCGGATGGCACGCCGGGGCGCTCCAGCGGACGGTCTGCTCCAGGGTGCACCGCCCCCCTATCTCGATCACCAGGCCACCACGCCCTGTGATCCTGGCGTGGTGGCGGCGATGGCGCCCTACTGGAGCGAGACCTTCGCCAACCCGGCCAGCCGCCTGCACCGGCCCGGGCTGGCGGCGGCGGCGGCGGTGGAGAGGGCCCGCCAACAGCTGGGGGGCCTGCTTGGGGTGGGGGCCGAGCAGGTGGTGTTCACCAGCGGCGCCACTGAAGCCAACAACCTGGCCCTCAAGGGCCTGGCCGAGGCACGGCTGAGCCGGGGTCGCCACCTGGTCTGCCTGGCCAGCGAGCACCGGGCCGTGCTCGATCCGCTGCGCTATCTGGCCGGCCACGGTTTTTCGCTCACCGTGCTGCCCGTAGGGCCCGATGGCCTGGTGGACCTTGAGCAGCTGGAGGCCGCCCTGCGGCCTGACACCGTGCTGGTGAGCGTGATGGCCGCCAACAACGAGATCGGAGTGCTTCAGCCCCTGGCCGCGATCGGTGCGCTCTGTCGCCGGCGGCACATCGCCTTCCACTGTGACGGCGCCCAGGCCTTTGGCCAGATCCCCCTGCAGCCGACGGAGCTGGGCATCGATCTGCTCAGCCTCAGCGGCCACAAGATCTACGGGCCGAAGGGGATCGGCGCCCTGGTGATCGATCCAGCCCTCAGCCTGGCCCCCCAGCAGCATGGCGGCGGCCAGGAAGGGGGCCTGCGCGGCGGCACCCTGCCCGTGCCCCTGATCGTGGGGCTGGCGAAGGCGGCGGAGCTGGCGGAGGCCGACCGCGAGAGCCGCCGGGTGCGGCTCGGCGGCCTCCGCGACCAACTGCTGGCCAGGCTGCTGGCCCTTGGCGGAGTGCGGCTCAACGGCAGCCTGGAGGCGCGCCTCGCCCACAACCTCAACCTCAGCTTCGACGGGGTGGATGGCAATCGCCTGCACAGCCTGCTGCGCCGGCGGCTGGCGGTGAGCGGCGGTTCCGCCTGCAGCAGCGGCAACCCCTCCCACGTGCTGGCCGCCCTGGGCCGCAGCCGGGCGGAGGCGGCCGCATCGATTCGCTTTGGCCTGGGGCGCAGCACCACGGCAGCCGAGATCGATGCGGCCGCCGCCGCTGTGATCGAGAGCGTGGAAGCCCTGCGCCAGAACCCGATGACGACCGGCCCATAAGCTGGTCTTAAGCTCGCCAATGGCTGATGCCGCTCGTCCAGGGAATCGACGGCCAGCCTCCGATTGAAGGCCCTCCGGCCGAGGCGGGCGAGCGATCGGCAGCACAGCCCCTGCAGCAGCGCCGACTCCGTTTCCTCGGCGTCGCTCTGAATCGCCTGCTGGGCCTGCTCGGCACAGCCATGCTGTTGTCTGCCGCTGGCCGGAGCCTGGGGGTGGATGGCAGCCGGGCCACCACGGTTCAAGGGGTCGTGGCGCTCTGCGGTCTGGTGCTGCTGGTGGCCGCCATCCAGCGCAGCGGCCTGGGCCTGCTCGCGGCCGCTGAACGGCCAGCCGGGCGGAGCCGTCTGATCGGGGCCATCGGGCTGTTTCCCTTCCTGGCGATGGGCGCCTTCGTGATCTATCGCCTCGGCGTCACCGACATCGAGGCCTACCAACCGCTCGTGAGCGAGGGGAGCCTGGTGGAGTGGCTGAGTTTTCTGCTCTTTCTGGCGGCAGGCGCGATCGGCCTGCTCAGCGCCCGGGCTGAATGGCGCTCCGGCCAGGGGCTGTTGGCGGGCACGTATCTCGGATTCGCCGTCCTCTGCCTGTTCGTGGGCCTGGAGGAAATGAGCTGGGGTCAGACGATCTTCAACTGGGACACCCCCGAGCTGTTCAACGCCATCAATGCCCAGAAGGAGACGAACCTGCACAACCATGTGGGGTTCAAGGACAAGCTCTGGGCCAGCACAGCGGTGGCCTTCCTGGCGGTCACCCTGCTGATACCACTGCGCTGGCTGCTGCAACAACGGGGCTGGCTGCGCTCCTGATCGGCCGTTGATGCGGCTTTGCCGGTGGGTTGTCTGATCGGCTATTTCCTGCTCGCCACGGCCATTTACATCCCGGTGGCGCTGGAGAAGGGGGGCCTTGACGTGCCGGTTCTGGTCACCCGCGACCAGGAGGTGGCGGAGCTGCTCTTCGCCTTTGGTGTGTTGCTTCACGCCTGCAGAAACTACCTGCACTGGGCCAGTCCGAACCGACACAAAGCCAGGCTCAGCCTGGCAGCAGAACAGCGCTGAGCAGCACGAATCCAACCACCCCAAGCACGGCCAGCAGGGCCTGGGCCACCCGGCTGACCAGCATGCCGGCGACCACCGCCAGGCCCACCAGCAAGGAGCGGCGAAGGCGCAGCAGGCCGAACGGCCCCAAGGCGCTGGGCGCGCTGATCAGCTCTCCCAGCGAGGCTCCCGCCAGCGGCCCCACCAGGGCTCCCAGCAGCGGGCCGCCCACAGGCAGGGCCGGCAACAGACCGAACAACCCCACCACCAGGCCCAGGCCCGCGCCGATGTAGGCCCAGCGGGTGGCCTGCAACCGCGCCGCGCCCAGCACCAGGCCGAGTGCATCGGCCCCCCAACCCAGCAACAGGATCACGCTGGCGAAGGTCAGCTCGGGCCAGGCGGCGGCCCAACCCACACCCCAGACCCAGAGCCCGGCCCCGAGCGGCAAAAGACCAATCCCGGCAGAACCGGCAGCAGGGTGCCGGGGATGGCCACAAGCTGGATCAGCAGTGCCGCCCACCAGAGCAGGTCGCTGCGCGAGAGCTCGGGCAGGGAAAGGTCGATCACGGCCGTCGTCGCGCCAGACGCAGCTTGGCGGATCGGCTGCGGGGATTGGCCTCCTGTTCAGCTGCGGAGGCCACCAGCGGCTTCCGGGTGATCCGCTCCAGGCGCCCATCGCCCAGGAAGGCCGTTTTGACGCGCCGGTCTTCGAGCGAGTGGAAGCTGATCACGGCCAGAATCCCCCCGGGCTGCAGCCAGTCGGGGGCACGCAGCAGCCACTGCTCCAGGGCGGCGAGTTCATCGTTGACGGCGATGCGCAGGGCCTGAAAGGTACGGGTGGCGGGATGGAGACGGCTGTGGCGGGCCTTGGGCGAATAGCAGCCGGCCACCAGGTAGGCCAGGGCAGCGGTGCCCTGCGACGAGCCGCTCCAGGGCCGCTTCTCGACGATCCGCCGGGCGATTCGCCGGGAGAAGCGCTCCTCGCCATAGGCATAGATCAGATCAGCCAGCTCGGTTTCGCTGAGGCGATCGATCAGCTCGGCGGCGGTTTCCCCGGACTGGGGGTCCATGCGCATGTCGAGGGGACCATCGGCGCGGAAGCTAAACCCCCGTTGGGCTTGATCCAGCTGCGGACTGCTCACGCCCAGGTCGGCCAGCACGCCCCTCACCGGCCGGGGCGGCGTGAACGCCGCGAAATTGGAGGGCACCAGCTTGACCCGATCGCCGAAGGGGGCCAGCCGACCGGCGGCGGCGGCCAGGGCGGCGGGGTCGCGGTCGAGGCCGATCAGGCCCAGGGCGGGGTGGGCCTCCAGCAGCAGCGCACTGTGGCCGCCACCGCCGACGGTGGCATCGATCAGCCAGTCGGCAGGAGCTTCCGCGGGGACAGGCCCAGCGGCGCAAACCTCAGCAAAAGCCCCAATCAACGCTTCGGCCAGAACTGGAACGTGATGAAACGACTGAACCATGGGTTCCTTCCTAAGATCCCGGCATTCGCCAGCAGTTCTGGGGCCCCATGACGCAGCTCGAAACCCGCACCGAGCCGATGGTGGTCAACTTCGGCCCCCATCACCCCTCGATGCACGGGGTGTTGCGGCTGGTGGTGACCCTCGACGGCGAAGACGTGGTGGACTGCGAGCCGGTGATCGGCTATCTGCACCGCGGCATGGAAAAAATCGCGGAAAGCCGCACAAATGTGATGTTTGTGCCTTATGTGAGCCGTTGGGATTATGCGGCCGGGATGTTTAACGAAGCGATCACGGTAAATGCACCAGAGCGCCTTGCTGAT